>JBEAOO010000059.1:0-11330 GCA_041164825.1 Pseudomonadota bacterium
ACGGACTGCAAACCGAGCAAATTCCGCCCTGAGTTTCCACATCGCGAGATGGTCAGGCCGAACTCCGCGTTTGAGGTGAGGCAGGCTGCAAATCAGGGGGGGTATTTCAGCAGCCTGCTAGAGCGGCGCCGCCGAACTCAATGCCAGCGCAAGTGCCGAAGCAACTGCACGGCCAAGGCCCCCAGAAGAAACCCGAGCCCGGTGCACAAAAGCATTTGCAGCAGGCTGTTGGTGCGCTTTTGCTCGGCCAGCAGAGCCATCAAGGCCTTTTCGCTGCCTTGGCTGCGGGGCGCCTGCAAACTGTCGTGCAAGAGGCGCGGCAACTCGGGCAGCAATTGCGCATACCTCGGCGCTTCTTTTTTGAGCCGGCCCAGCAAACCGCGCCAGCCAATTTGCTCGTTCATCCAACGCTCCAAGAAGGGCTTGGCCGTGCTCCACAGGTCCAGCTCCGGGTCGAGTTGGCGACCCAGGCCTTCCACATTGAGCAGGGTTTTTTGCAGCAGCACCAACTGCGGCTGGATTTCGACGTTGAAGCGGCGAGAGGTCTGGAACAAGCGCAGTAGCACCTGGCCAAGCGAAATGTCTTTGAGCGGTCGGTCGAAGTGGGGCTCGCAGACGGCGCGAATCGCCCCCTCCAAATCGTTGATGCGCGTGGTGGGGGGCACCCAACCTGATTCCACGTGCAACTCAGCCACGCGCTTGTAGTCGCGCTGGAAGAAGGCGATGAAGTTTTGAGCCAAGTATTCCTTGTCCACCTCGGTCAACGTGCCGACGATGCCGAAGTCGAGCGCGATGTAGCGGCCAAAGGTCTCGGGGGCCAAGCTCACTTGGATGTTGCCGGGGTGCATGTCGGCGTGGAAAAACCCGTCGCGGAACACCTGGGTGAAAAAGATGGTCACACCGTCGCGCGCGAGTTTGGGGATGTCCACCCCTGCATCGCGCAGCCGCTGCGTTTGGCTGATGGGCACACCCGTCATGCGCTCCATCACCAACACGGTTTGCGTGCACAGGTCCCAATGCATCTCGGGCACCAAGATCAGTGGCAGATCGGCCATGTTGCGGCGCAGCTGGGCGGCGTTGGCGGCCTCGCGCACCAAGTCGAGCTCGTCGTGCAGGTAGTTGTCAAACTCGGCCACCACCTCGCGCGGCTTCAGTCGCTTGCCGTCTTCTGAAAAGCGCTCCACCCAGCGTGCCAGGGTGCGCAGCAGCGACAAATCGTCATCAATCACCGCCAAGATGCCTGGGCGCAGCACCTTCACGGCCACGGCGCGGCCGTCTTTGAGGGTGGCAAAGTGCACCTGCGCAATCGACGCACTGGCCACCGGCTCGGCCTCAAAGCTGCCAAACACCTCGTCGATGGGGCGACCATAGGCGGCCTCCACCAGCTCGCGGGCCTTGGCTGCGGAGATGGGCGGCACATCGTCTTGCAGCCGCGCCAGCTCGTCGGCCAGGTCTCCCGGCAGCAGATCGCGCCGGGTCGACATCACCTGCCCAAATTTCACAAAAATGGGGCCCAAGCGCTCCAACGCCAAGCGCAAACGCTCGCCGCGGGGCGCATCCAAGCGCCGGCCCACGGTGATCACGCGCACCAGCGCGCGCACCCAGCGCTGCCGGAAGCCCGACAGCGCCAGCTCGTCCAAACCGAAGCGCAGGACGGTGACGACAATCAGCAGCAGCCGCGCCAGATGCCTCATGGCGCGGACACGCGGGAGGCCAGCCCCGTGAGGCCTTGCACAGCCGCTCGCAGCCCCCCCGCCAGCACACCGCCCACGCGAGCGATCTCGCGCGCCGGCACCTCGCCCACCACGCGGGCCAGGTCGTCCTGCATGTCCCAGCGCAGGTTGTCCACCAGCCAGCTCACATCGGCTGCCAATTCGGCGTCCCCCTCCACCGACACCTTGGGGCGCTCGCCGCCCAGGCTGTGCAGTGCGGCCCGCAGCGGGTTGCCGGCTTCCACGGTGAGGTTCAGGTCAACCTGGGCGGGCGGTGCGTCACCGCCCCACTCCAGCAAACCGGCCGGCGTGATGCCGAACACCAGGTCGGGCGGGGTGGGCAGCATGCTGGGCCAGCCCGCGAGATGCAAGCGGACGTAACGCCCGGCGTGGGGTTTGAGTCGGGCCGTGGCCACGGCCTCGCTGACCAACACATGGTTGAGCAAAAGGCAGACACGCTGCACAGCGGCGACCGCAAGGGTCTGTTGAATAGTTTGCAACATCCGGGGATTGTAGGCAGCCGCGCCCAAAGCCCCCCCGCATCTGGGCGACGGGACCGTCACATGTTTTGGGAGAGAATCCGGGTAGACCCTGGGCAAGGAACGTGCTTCTGTGAGGAGGCAGTGCACCGGTTTGGGCCCCCGCCCTGCCGCCCCTTCCCCCCAGGTCGAGCCAGCTTCTGCGCGGCGTGGGCCACTCTCACGTCCGCCTCCAGGGCTGGCATGCGGGCCACAGGTTTCGGGAACATGTTCGAAGAACGCAGTTACAAAAGAACGTTTTACAGCGCGCCGCAGTCCGTCACGTCGTTCGTCGCGGCGTTTCTGGAGCCGTCGATCACCGTCTTGGTGTTCCTTTTTGCCAACAGCTGGGTGGGCGAGCAAATCGACCGCCCCGAGCTCACGCTCTGCCTGTTGATTTTCGCCCTCACTTTTCCGGGTCGCAATCGTTTCCGGGAGCACTTGTTGTCGGCCGCCGTCGACATCTTCACCTCCTGGCTCACGGTGCTGCTGATCCTCGGCCTGTGTGGCTACGCCACCCACAGCCTCTATCTGTACGACGAAGGCGCGCTCGTCGACTGGGCCATTGCCACGCCATTCCTGCAGTGGCTGTCGGTGTGGGCCGGCAAGCGCGTGGTGCAATCGCACGCAGCGCGGCCCGAGGTGCGCCGCAAAGCCATCGTGGTGGGTGCGGGGCGACTGGGCACCAAGGTGGCCCGTGCCCTGGGTGGCCAAGAAGACTTCGGCATCGATTTCCTCGGTTTCTTTGACGACCGCACCGACGACCGACTCGACGCCGCCGCCGTGCCCGAGCGCCTGGGCGGCCTCAAAGACGTGGCCGCCTTCATCACCCAACACGGCGTGCGCGAGGTCTACATCACCCTGCCTCTGGGCTCGCAGCCGCGCATTGTTGAACTGCTGGAGCAGGTTCAAGGCACCACCGCCTCGCTGTTTTTCGTGCCCGATGTGTTCGGCATCAGCATCATCCAGGGCCGCCTGCAAGACATGAACGGTGTGCCCGTGGTGGGCATTTGCGAAACCCCGTTCACCGGCACCAACGAGTTGGTCAAGCGCATCAGCGACGTCGTCCTGGCCTGCATCATCTTGGTGCTGATCTCGCCGCTGCTGATCGCCGTGGCCATTGGCGTGAAGCTCAGCTCGCCTGGCCCGATCGTCTTCAAACAGCGCCGCAACGGCCTGCAGGGTGAAGAAATCATCGTTTACAAGTTCCGCTCCATGCGGGCGCAAGACAACGGCGCCGTGGTGCGCCAAGCCACCAAGGGCGACGCGCGCATCACCCCCTTCGGCGCCTTCATCCGCAAGACCTCGCTGGATGAACTGCCCCAGTTCATCAACGTGCTGCAAGGCCGCATGAGCATCGTTGGGCCGCGCCCCCATGCAGTGGCGCACAACGAAGAATACCGCCGCCTGATCAAGGCTTACATGGTTCGCCACAAGGTCAAGCCCGGCATCACCGGCTGGGCCCAGGTCAACGGCCACCGCGGCGAAACCGACACCATCGAGAAGATGCAGGCCCGGGTCGAATACGACCTCGAATACCTGCGCAACTGGTCGCTGGGCCTCGATTTGCAAATCATCGCCCGCACCGTCAAGCTGGTGGTGGCCGACCGCCACGCCTATTGATGTGCAGCGCCAAGTTGTTGCGCCACCCACACACACCCTCGCTTCACACCGCACACCCGTGCAGTCACCCGCCAAGAGGCCACGAATGACCCGACGTTCCATGCCCCGCACATGCGCCTGCACCCGCCCGGCCACGCTGCCGTTGCGCACGCCCCTCGCCCTGGCCTTGTTGCTGGCGGCCAGCGGCGCGGCCCTGGCCCAGTCCAGCCCCTACACCGTGGGCGCCAGCCAGTCATTCACACATGACGACAACGTGGGCCGCGTGGCCAACGGCGCCGTCAAAACCAGCGACACCATCTCCACCACCAGCCTGTTCGCTGGCGTCAACCAGCCATTTGGCCGCCAGCGGTTCTATGCCAACGCCAACGTCAACGTCAACCGCTACGGCACCCGCACCTCGCTCAACAACAACGGCTACAACCTGAGCACCGGGCTCGACTGGTCGACCATCGAGCGCCTTTCGGGCACGGTGACCCTGGCCACCACGCGCCAAACCGCGGACCTGACGGTGCAAGACCCGAACACCCTGGCCACCAGCATCATCAGCAACCCGCAAACCACCCGCAACTGGGGCGCCACGGTGCGCTATGGCCTGACGCCCGACATGGCGCTCGTCGGCGGCTACCAGCACCAGGGCATCAGCTACGCCAACACCAATTTGGCGGGCCGCGACAGCACGCAAAACGCGGTCAATGCCGGCGTGCGCTGGGGCAGCGGCAACCGCCTGACCCTGGGCACCGGCCTGCGCTTCACCCGCACCGAACAAGCTGTGTTCAACACCGCGCCAGCCAACACCACCCAGCGCCGCGACTTGGACCTGGACGCCACCTACATCCCCACTGGCTTCAGCACCATCAACAGCCGCTTGAGCCTCACCCACACCAGCAACTCGTCGACCACAAGCAGCAACCTGTCGGGCCTCACCGGCAACATCGGCTGGAACTACAAGCCCACCGGCAAGCTCGGCTTCAACACCTCGTTGTCACGCGACCTGGGCACGACCACCACCTACGTGGCCACCAGCAACGGCACCGCGCAAGTCGATGCCAACCGCCTGAGTACCAGCTTCCAACTCGGCACCACCTATGAATTCAGCCCCAAGCTGGGCTTCAACGCCGCGCTGAGCCGGGTATCGGGTGAGCTGGCATCGGGCGCGGGCAAAGACACCTCCAACACCCTGACCGTCGGCGCCAACTACAGCCCCACCCGCACCGTGGGCTTGGGCTGCAACATGGCCCACAGCACCCGCGATGCGGGCGCGACCTTCAAGTCCGCCTACAACACCCTGGGCTGCTCCGCGCGGTTCATGCTGCAATGAGCGCGCCCACCGTTCTGCTGACCGGCGGCGCCGGCTACATCGGCTCGCACACCTGGCTGACGCTGCTGGCGGCCGGCTACAAGGTGGTCGGCATCGACAACTTCTCCAACAGCTCGCCCCTGGTGCTGGAGCGGCTGGCCCAACTGAGCGGCCAAACGCCGGTGTTCGAGCAGATCGACGTGTGCGACGCGGCGGCCATGGAGGGCTTGTTCCAGCGCCACAGCATCGATGCCGCCGTGCACTTCGCGGCCTACAAATCGGTGGGCGAAAGCACGCAAAAACCGCTGGCCTACTACGCCAACAATCTGGGCGGACTGCTCACACTGAGCCAAACCATGGCCCGCCACGGCAAACAGGCCCTGGTGTTCAGCTCCAGCGCCACCGTCTACGGCAGCCCCGATCGGCTGCCCATTTCTGAAGACAGCGCACTGTCCACCACCAACCCCTACGGCGCCACCAAGCTGATGGGCGAAAACATCCTGCGCGACGCGGCCTTGGCCGACCCGCGCTGGGCCATCGCCCTGCTGCGCTACTTCAACCCCGTGGGCGCCCACGAGAGCGGCCTGATCGGCGAAGACCCGCGCGGCACACCCAACAACCTCATGCCCTACGTCACCCAAGTGGCCGTGGGCAAGCTCACCAAGCTGCAGGTGTTTGGCAACGACTACGACACCCCCGACGGCACCGGCGTGCGCGACTACATCCACGTGCTCGACCTGGCCGAAGGCCATGTGGCGGCCCTGCGCTACCTGCTCGACAAGCGCCAGTCGCTCACCGTCAACCTCGGCACCGGCCAGGGCTACAGCGTGCTCGAACTGGTGAAGGCCTTTGAGCGCGCCAGCGGTCGTCCCGTGCCCTACGACATCGTGGCCCGCCGCCCCGGCGATATTGCCGCCTGCTACGCCGATCCGGCCCTGGCGCGCGCCCTGCTCGGCTGGCAAGCCACCCGTGGCCTCGATGCCATGTGCGCCGACAGCTGGCGCTGGCAAAGCCAAAACCCGCAGGGTTTCGGCGCCGGCACCTAATCCTTTTCAGCTTCTGACCCCACCATGTCCAGCACCCCCATCTCCGTCCTCCCGGTCGTCATGGCCGGCGGCAGCGGCACCCGGCTCTGGCCGCTGTCGCGCGCGCAATTCCCCAAACAATTCCTGGTGCTGCAAGGCAACGAAAGCCTGTTTCAGCAAGCCACGCGCCGCCTGAACACGCTGGCTGCGGCCGACATCCAGGTGGCCGCCCCCTGCGTGGTGGGCAACGAAGAACACCGCTTCCTGGTGCTGGAGCAGCTGCGCGAACTCAAGGTAGCCCCCGGCGCCGTGCTGCTGGAACCCACCGGCCGCAACACCGCCCCGGCCATGACCCTGGCTGCGCTGCACGCACTGAGCGCCGACGCCGACCCGGTGATGGTGGTGGCCTCGGCCGACCAGACCGTCACCAACGAAGCCGCCTACACCGCCGCCGTGCAAGCCGCCGTGCGCGCTGCGGCCGATGGCGCCATCGTCATCCTGGGCGTCACGCCCGACCGCCCGGAAACCGGCTTTGGCTACATCCGCTCCAGTGCCGCCACCGGCAACAACACCGCGCTGCAAGTGGCCGAGTTTGTGGAAAAGCCCAACCTCGCCACCGCCGAGCGCTATGTGGCCGAAGGCGTCTACTTCTGGAACAGCGGCATGTTCGTGGTGCGCGCCTCGGTGTGGTTGGCCGCGCTGCAGGCCTTCCGCCCCGACATCGCCACGGCCACCCAAGCCGCCTGGGCCGTGCGCAGCACCGACGCCAGCTTTGTGCGCCCCGGCAAAGCCGAGTTCGCCGCCATCCCGTCGGAGTCGGTCGACTACGCGGTGATGGAAAAGTGTCCTGCATCGCCTGAGTTCGACATCCGCATGGTGCCGCTCGACGCGGGCTGGTCCGACCTCGGCGCCTGGGATGCCGTCTGGCAAGTGAGCGACAAGGACGAAGCTGGCAACGCCAGCGTGGGCGACACCGTGCTGCACGACAGCCGCAACACCCTCGTGCACGCCACCAGCCGCCTGGTGAGCGCCATCGGCCTCGACAACCTCGTCATCGTCGAGACACCCGACGCTGTCATGGTCGCTGACCGTGACAAAAGCCAACACGTCAAATTCATCGTCAATCAGCTGCAAAGCAGCGGCCGCACCGAGCAAACGTTGCACCGCCAGGTGCACCGCCCCTGGGGCTGGTACGACAGCATCGACAACGGCCCGCGCCACCAGGTCAAGCGCATCATGGTCAAGCCCGGCGCCTCGCTCAGCCTGCAAATGCACCACCACCGCGCCGAGCACTGGATCGTGGTCAGCGGCACCGCCGAAGTCACCAATGGCGACAAGGTGCTGCTGCTGTCTGAAAACCAAAGCACCTACATCCCCCTCGGCCAAACCCACCGCCTGGCCAACCCCGGCAAGGTGCCGCTCGAAATCATCGAGGTGCAGTCGGGCAGCTACCTCGGCGAAGATGACATCGTGCGCTTCGAAGACACCTACGGCCGCAGCACCTGAGACTGCGCGCCGCCGACGCTTGCTTGGCTGCGCCCGGCCCCTCCATTTCATCGTTTCCAGATTCAAGGTTTCGTCATGCAAACAGTTGCAGTCATCGGTTTGGGCTATGTGGGCCTGCCGCTCGTCGTCGAATTCGGCAAGCACACCCGCACCATCGGTTTTGACATCGTCGAAGAGAAGGTCGCCAAGTGCCGCACCGGCGTCGATCCCTCGCGCGAGATCCCCGACGCCGACATGAAACTGGCCGTGCACGCCGAATACACCAGCGACCCCAAAGCGCTCTCGGAAGCCGACTTCATCCTCATCGCCGTGCCCACCCCGGTGGACGAAGCCCACAGCCCCGACTTCGGCCCCCTGATTGGCGCCAGCAAAAGCATCGGCCCCTACCTCAAGAAGGGCGCGATCGTCGTTTACGAGTCGACCGTGTACCCCGGCGCCACCGAAGAAGTCTGCATCCCCGTGCTGGAGCAAACCTCCGGCATGCAGTGGAAGCGCGACTTCTTTGTGGGCTACAGCCCCGAGCGCATCAACCCCGGCGACCGCGAGCACATGCTGACCAATGTGGTCAAGGTGGTGGCCGGTGACACCCCCGCCACGCTCGAAAAAGTGGCCGAGCTGTATGAGCTGATCGTGCAACCCGGCGTGCACCGCACCAGCAGCATCAAGGCCGCCGAGGCCTGCAAGGTGATCGAAAACACCCAGCGCGACCTCAACATCGCGCTGATGAACGAGCTCGCCATCATCTTCGACAAGATCGGCATCGACACCACCGAAGTGCTCGAAGCCGCCGGCACCAAATGGAACTTCCTGAAGTTCAAGCCGGGCCTGGTGGGCGGCCACTGCATTGGCGTCGACCCGTATTACCTCACCCACAAGGCCGAGCGCCTGGGCTACCACCCGCAAGTGATCCTGGCCGGCCGCCGCATCAACGACGGCATGGGCAAGTACATCGCCGAGCAGACCGTGAAGCAAATGATCGCCACCGGCAGCTACATCAAGGGCGCCCGCGTCAACGTGCTCGGCCTCACCTTCAAAGAGAACTGCGCCGACCTGCGCAACAGCAAGGTCGTTGACATCATCAACGAGCTGAAGACCTACGGCGTGGAAGTGTTTGTGCACGACCCCGAGGCCGACCCCGACGAGGCCATGCACGAATACGGCGTGCGCCCCATGCAATGGGACGACCTGCCGCGCGCTGACGCCATCGTCGCCGCTGTGGCCCACAAGCAATACAAACAACTCGGCGTCGAAGAGATCAGCCGCAAAGTCATCAAGGGCGGCTGCTTCATTGATGTGAAAGCCGGCTTTGACCAAGCCGCACTCGAGGCCGTCGGCCTCAGCGTCTGGCGCCTCTGAGGCCCAACACCACGTCACTTGGATGTAACGCTTGGTATCCCCGCCCGGTCGCCGCACCCCGTCAGCGACTGGGCGTTTTCCATTCAGGCGGGTGCCGTGCCCCCGTGCTCAGCGCCCGGCGCCCCCACGCCAGTGGCACCCAACGCCCTCAGGCGTCATCTCCGTAACGATTTGCATCACCCGGCTGTGCCGCAGCCCCCACAGCGGCCGGCAAATGACCGGCCGCGTCACTTCTGCACCTCTCCGACGGCCCGGCACGCAAAGTGATACCGAAATACCCATGTATTCCGGCTTTCACTCCCCCATCCCCAGCGGCTCAAGTTCATCACTGGCAGCGCCGACATTCGGCCTACGTGCAGTAACAGTTCCGGCCGCAGCGCAACAGAATTTTCCCGAAGCTCGGGCACACTCCGCCCGGTCGCCGAAAAAGGGCTGTTCACTGCGCCATGCGCAGCCAACCACCCCGATCGGCTTTCACCGGGTTACGCGTTTGTTCAGGTGGTTACATCCCTCGGCTCAAGAGCCAAAGCAGGGGGTCGTAAACAAGAACATGCCGCTCGACGCACCGCAGGCACCTGTCAAGCAGATGGGGCCCGCAACGCGACGACGGTCATGCCTGGACGTGACGGCAGCGCACTCAACCGCAAGGCGGTGCAACCCCACAGACACGACATCCAACGGCATGGCCAACGGCCTGCCCTCCCGGGCCTGAGAAGCAGCCCGGTTGGATCAACGCAAGCGCAGACACTGTTTTTAGAGGATCACCGTGGTCAAGAACCTTCACCCCCAGCACTCGCCCCGCGCGGCCCACGCCCTCACCCTGCTGAGTTCGCTGATTGCCCTGACCGCCTGCGGCGGCGGCCAATCTGACAGCGCCGCCCTGGCCGCCGATGCGGCCGCCGGCACCGACACGACCCTTGAAACAGCAGCTGCACTGACTGCCAAGCAACGCTTGAGCATCACTATGGTGTCGACGCCGGTTAAGTCAACGACAAGTACGACCACCACCACAGCCGCCACCACCGTCCCGAAGACAACCACGACGGCCGGCACGGCAACGACCACAAGCACGGCTACCGCCGCCGCTCCGACCAGTACCGCGCTGATTGCGACATCGGCATCCATTGGCTCAGGGCGCATCACCAAGGCCGCCGCAAGTTCTGCCTGCGGCGTACCAGATGTGGGCGGCTGGACCATTCCCGTTCCCGCCAAAGCCGATACGTCGGTACCTCTGAAGAACCTGAACCAACCCGGCTCTCGCCTCTTCTACATCAGTGCAGCCACCGGAAACGACAGTACCGGCCAGATCTACTTCTGGAACGGTAGCGCCATCATCGATAGTACGGGAAGCACCACCAACAGCAGCGGCGCTGCGTACGGCACGGACCCCATGAACCCGAGCTCGGCCGTGAAGCCTTACAAGCGCTGGTCGTTTGTCGGCCCCCGCAATGGCGGTGGAGACATCGGCAGTTCAGGCATGCGGTACAACACCGCACCTAGCACCCGCGCCGGATACCCGGACTGGTGGATGTTCGCCCGAGGAGAGACCTTCAACCTCAAAACCGACGTCAACTCCTACTTGCAGGAGTTCGAACCTGTGGGAACCTCTGCGTACACCAACTTGGGTGTCTCGGGCGGCCGCTCAGCCACGGAGCCGCAAGTGGTCGGCGCCTACGGCTCGCCGTGCTTGGCACGCCCACGCTTCACCAACCCGGTGTACAACTTCGTCACCCAGTTCTACAACGCTGCGGCCCCCGTGTTCAAGAACGTGGCGTACTTGTCCCTGCACTTCGATGGCCACGGCCGTGAAGCCCTCTCAGCCTCTGCCGGCCTGTTCATGCTCAGCCAACCCAAAACGGCCACCAACATCCTGTTCGAAGACGTGTGGTTTGACGCGGCAGAGGTTACGGTCAGCAATGAGAACAACGCCCAAGTAACGCTGCGTCGCTCTATGGTTACCGATGCCTATTCCCCGGGCACCGAGCACGTCCAGGGCGTGTACTACAGCGGTGGCCTGGACGGCAAGTTCCGCATCGAAGACTCCATCCTGTTGCGCAACGGCTTCCATGCCGACCCCAAGACCATGGCCTGGCCACCGACCTCAGCTGATGGGTGGGACATGTTCAACCGCAATCTGTACCTGAGCGGCAAGACAAACTCCATGGAGTCCGGCCTGTTCGACTCCGTTTCAATGTTGGGCGCCTCAGGCGATCAATTCCGCCCCGGCATGCGCTCAGAACGCAACTTCTATTACCAGGGCTATGTGTTGATGGGTGCTCAGGGCGGCAAGCCT
>JBEAOO010000060.1:0-12643 GCA_041164825.1 Pseudomonadota bacterium
GGGTTGAGAGGGCGCCCAGTTGGCGGACAAAGAGGCGGCGCGAGGCGTTGTGGGTGGTCATGGTGTGGGCCTCTTGTTTTATTTTTGGACCTGAAACTCGGGCGAAATCAGGGTGAGGAAAACCGCCACCTTCACGCGGTTGAGGCGGGCGTTGGTCTCTGTGATCGGCACCGAGGCCACTGCAGCCTCAATCTCGGTTTTGAGCGCGGCGGGCATGGTGCCGTACATGAGCTTGGTGTTCATGCGGGCCACGAGCGTGGCGGGCTCGTGGGCCACGGCCATCTCGGCGGTGTAGTTGGGTTGGACATCGCGTTTGTCGCTGTAGCTGACGCCGATGCCGTTTTGCACCACGTCGAGCATGAAGTTCACATAGCCTGCCACCGAGGTTTCGTGGGCGATTTGCATCTCGGGCACGGCCATGTTTTGCGCTGCGGCCAAGGTGCCGGGGGGCACGTAGCCGGGGCGGAAGAAGTTGAACACCGAGGGGGAGTACAGCGGCGATTGGCCGAGCTGGGTGCCAGGGTTGTCGGTATCGTCCTTACTGAAGAGAAACCTGCCGCTAGTGGACGTGGCCCCAAAGGCACGCAGCATGGCGCTGAGCTTGAGCACGGGCTCGCGCAGCTTGCCCGAGGTGGTGCTGATGAGCTTGGCCTCGGGGTGCATGAGGATGGCACGCACCACGGCCTTCATGTCGCCGCGCACGCCGCTGCCGTTGTCGTTGAACGCAGCCACCACCGTGGCCACATAGCTGGGGCTGGGGTTGCTGGTGACCAAGCGCTGGATCAGCTGCTTGCCGATGAAGGGGCCGACATTGGGGTGGTTGAACAGCGTATCGAGTGCCGTCTTCAGGCTGGCCTCGGCCGAGGTGCCGGCCGGGATCACGGTGCCCAGAAAGCGCTTCTCTTCCGGGCTGTGAAAGGCCGGGTAGGCCACCATCGGCTTGATGGTGCGGTCGGCATCGCTCTTGTTGGCGTTGCTGCCCCAAAAGAAGCAGCTGCTGGCCGTGGGCGCATCGGGGCAGGCCCAGCTCCAGCCGGTGAACACCCGCGCCAAGCCCGCCACATCGGCTGGCGTGTAAGTGGCAATGGGCTGGCCGCCGGCCGTCTTCACGCTGCCATCGGTGTTGAGCGCCACCAGGCCGATGGTGAACAGCTGCATCACCTCGCGCGCAAAGTTTTCGTCCGGCACGCGGCCGGTGCTGGCGCTGGCCTTTTGGTTCTTCAGGTGCGAGAGGTAGACACCCATCATCGGGTGCAGGGCCACGGCCTCCAGCAGCTCGCGGTAGTTGCCAAACGCCCGGTCGGCCAGCAGGTCGGCGTACGAGGCCGCACCGCGCGGGTTGTCGCCCACGGTGCCGTCTTGCATCGACACCACCAAGAGTTGCGACAAGGCATAGGCGGTGCGCTGGCGCAGCTGATCGGGGCCGGTGAGGGCTTGTTTCCAGATCGCATTGATCAGCCCGTCTTGCCAGACCCCGCTCTTGGGGTCGATGGCCTTGGCGGCCGCATCGGCGGCCTCCCAGGTGGCGCGGTAGCTGCTAGCGCGCGGCTTGTTGAACTGGGCCTCGATCCAGCCCTCATAACCGAGCGCGTTGACGCGGTCGATGTCGGACGCGGTGGGGCCAAACGTGGCTTGGGTCAGGAACCGGGAGGCCGCCTGCGTGGTCGCGGGCTTTTCGCCCAGGGCCTGCTCGGTCACCACCGGCACGCTCGAGCCGCCGCCGCAAGCACTCAGGCCCAGGGCCAGGGCCAAACTCAAGGCCCAGGCCGTGCGGCCACGCCAAACTGTCGATCTCAACCCACGGTGCTCGTTCACGCCCTGCCCCTCACAACGGCCATTTGCCCCAGCAGCCATGCTGCGTGCATGCCCAGGCGAAAAGCCGAAGTTAGCGGCAAACAGCGACGAAAGCTGTCAGAGATGGCGCGGAGTTGCGTCGAGTTGCAACCGACGGTGTGCGCAACGAGTCACCCAGCGCTCAGAGCAAGGCCGACAGCGAGCGCTGCACCACGGCCGCGTCGTGGCCCGAGCGCGCGGCCCAGTCGTGCACCTGGTCGTCGCCGATCTTGCCGACGTTGAAGTAGGCGGCGTCGGGGTGGGCGAGGTAGAAGCCGCTGACGCTGGCGGCCGGTGTCATGGCGTAGCTCTCGGTCAGGGCCATGCCGATGTCGGCGCACTGCAGCACGCGGAACATCTCGGTTTTCACCGTGTGGTCGGGGCAAGCCGGGTAGCCGGGCGCGGGGCGAATGCCTTGGTACTGCTCATCGATCAGCGCGGCGTTGCTGAGGGCCTCGTCGGGCGCGTAGGCCCAGAACTCGGTGCGCACACGCTGGTGCAGGCGCTCGGCAAACGCCTCGGCCAGCCGGTCAGCCAGGGCCTTGAACATGATGGCGCTGTAGTCGTCGAGATCGTCGAGGAACTGCTTTTCCTTCTTGTCGGCGCCGATGCCGCTGGTGACGGCAAACAGGCCGATGTGGTCCACCCGGCCCGAGCCCAAGGGTGCGATGAAATCGGACAGGCAGCGGTTGGGGCGGCGCACGCCGTCGACCACCGGCCGCACGGTTTGCATGCGCAGGCCATGCCAAGTCATCAGCACCTCGGAGCAGGTCTCGTCGGTGTAGATGCGGATGTCGTCGTCGTTCACCGACTGCGCCGGGAACAGGCCGATCACCGCGTTGGCCGTGAGCCAGCGGCCTTCGATCAGGCGCTTGAGCATGCGCTGACCGTCGCTGAACACGCGGCGGGCCGACTCGCCCACGATCTCGTCGGTGAGGATGGCGGGGTACGGGCCGGCCAGGTCCCAGGTCTGGAAGAACGGCGCCCAGTCGATGCATTGCGCGATCTCGGCCAGGTCGTAGTTCTTGAACACGCGGCGGCCGGTGAACTTGGGCGTCACCAGCGGCGCGTTCACCCAGTCGATCGGCGTCTTGTTGGCGCGCGCCTCGGCCAGCGTCACCATCGGCGTGGCTTTTTTGTTGGCGTGCTGACGGCGCACGGTGTCGTAGTCGGTTTTCAGATCAGCAATGAAGGCGGCGGCTTTTTCGTCGCTGAGCAAATCGCTGCACACGCCCACTGAGCGGCTGGCGTCGGGCACGTACACCACCGGGCCGTCGTAGTGCGGCGAGATCTTGACGGCGGTGTGCACGCGGCTGCAGGTGGCACCGCCAATCAGCAGCGGCGTTTGGCGGCTGCGGAAGTACTCGTCGCGCTGCATCTCGGCCGCCACGTGCTGCATCTCTTCCAGGCTGGGCGTGATCAGGCCCGACAGGCCGATGATGTCGGCGCCCTCTTCGCGCGCCTTCTTCAAAATGTCTTGGCAGGCCACCATCACGCCCATGTTCACAACCTCGAAGTTGTTGCACTGGAGCACAACGGTGACGATGTTCTTGCCGATGTCGTGCACATCGCCCTTCACGGTGGCGATCACGATCTTGCCCTTGGGCTTGGCCTCGCCGCCCGCGGCCACCAGGGCCAGCTTTTCAGCCTCGATGTAGGGCAGCAGGTGGGCCACGGCCTGTTTCATCACGCGGGCGCTCTTCACCACTTGGGGCAAAAACATCTTGCCCTGGCCAAACAAATCACCCACCACGTTCATGCCCGCCATCAGCGGGCCTTCAATGACATGCAGCGGGCGGCCGCCGCCGGCCAGCACGCGCTGGTAGACCTCTTCGGTGTCTTCGGCGATGAAGTCGTTGATGCCGTGCACCAGCGCGTGGCTCAGGCGCTCGTCCACCGGCTTGGCACGCCAGGCGAACTTGGCGCTGTCGTCCTTGGCCGCGCCCTTGGCGCTCTCGGCCACGTCCACCAAGCGCTCACCGGCATCGGGGCGGCGGTTGAGCACCACGTCTTCCACGCGCTCGCGCAACACGGGTTCGAGGTCGTCGTACACGCCCACCATGCCGGCATTGACGATGCCCATGTCCATGCCCGCCTGGATGGCGTGGTACAGGAACACAGTGTGGATGGCCTCGCGCACCGGGTCGTTGCCGCGGAAGCTGAAGCTCACGTTGCTCACGCCGCCGCTGACCTTGGCGCCGGGCAGGTTCTGCTTGATCCAGCGCGTGGCGTTGATGAAGTCGACCGCGTAGTTGTCGTGCTCTTCGATGCCAGTGGCGATGGCAAAGATGTTGGGGTCGAAGATGATGTCTTCGGGCGGGAAGCCCACCTCGTCGACCAGCACGCGGTACGCGCGCTCGCAAATTTGCACCTTGCGCGCGTAGGTGTCGGCCTGGCCTTGTTCGTCAAAGGCCATCACCACGGCGGCCGCGCCATAGCGCTTGACCAGCGTGGCTTGGTGCTTGAAGGCGTCCAGCCCTTCTTTGAGCGAGATCGAGTTGACGATGCCCTTGCCTTGGATGCACTTGAGGCCGGCCTCGATGACGCTCCACTTGGAGGAGTCGATCATGATCGGCACGCGGGCGATCTCGGGCTCGCTGGCGATCAGGTTCAGGAAACGCACCATGGCGGCCTGGCTGTCGAGCATGGCCTCGTCCATGTTGACGTCGATCACCTGGGCCCCGTTTTCCACCTGCTGGCGGGCCACGGCCAGCGCTTTTTCAAACTCGCCGTTGAGGATCAGCCGCGCAAAGGCCTTGGAGCCGGTGACATTGGTGCGCTCGCCAATGTTGACGAACAGCGTGCCCTCGCCAATGAGCACCGGCTCCAGGCCGGACAGGCGCATCGGGGGAACAGCAACAGCAGCAACGGGGGTCTGGGACGTGGGCATGGCGCGGCACCGCAAAAAGCAAGGGCCGCAACTCACCGCGGCCGTGACAGGGTCGGGTGAGCGCCGTTGGGTTCAACTCAAGCCTGGCGGCCCGGGGTGACCGGGCCGTCGCAGCGCTCCTTGAGCAAGCGCGATTGTAATCGCGCCCCTCAAGCGCCGTGACAGCGCCGGGGCCACGCGCCGCCGCTCAGGCGGTCAAGAGTGTGTACAACTCGTCTTTCAGCCGCACGCGCTTGAGCTTGAGTTGCTCCAGCGCCTCTTCGGAGCAGTTTTCCACCCGGGTCTCAAAACGCACCACGGCCTTGTCGAGGCCTTCGTACTCGGCCGCCAGCGTGCTGAAGTGGGCGTTGGTTTTGAGCGCGTGGATGCGCTCGCGCAGTTCGGGGAAATCGGTGATCAGGGGGTGGTGTTCAACGGTCATCAAAGCGCTCCGGGGTGAGTGGGAATGCCTTGTTGTACTGCTGGGCACGGCCGCCACCCTTGACCGGGGTCAACCGCCGCGGCGCTTTGTGCTCAGGCGCTCACCAAGCCCGAGAACAGCGGGTCGGCCGCGCCGCGCGGGCGGTACTGCGCCACCCGCTGCGCGATTTGCGCGATGTGGTCGGGCGTGGTGCCGCAGCAGCCGCCGGCAATGTTCAAAAAGCCCGCGCGGGCGAACTCTTCCACCAGGCGGCCGGTGACGTCGGGCGTCTCGTCGAAGCCGGTGTCGCTCATCGGGTTGGGCAGGCCGGCGTTGGGGTAGCAGCTGATGAAGGTCTCGGCCGCCACCTTGGAGAGCTCTTCGATGTAGGGGCGCATCAGCGTGGCGCCGAGCGCGCAGTTCAGGCCGATGGCCAGCGGGCGCGCGTGGCGCACACTGTGCCAAAACGCGCTCACCGTCTGACCCGAGAGGATGCGGCCCGACGCGTCGGTGACGGTGCCCGAGATGATCACCGGCAGGCGCTCGCCGGTGTTTTCCATCAGCTCATCGAGCGCAAAGATCGCGGCCTTGGCGTTGAGCGTGTCAAAAATGGTTTCGACCAAGAACAGATCGACGCCGCCTTCCAGCAAGCCCTCGGCCTGCTCGTAATAGGCCGCGCGCAAGGTGTCGAAGTCCACATTGCGGGCCGCCGGGTCGTTCACATCGGGGCTGATGCTGGCGGTGCGCGGCGTGGGGCCGAGCGCGCCGGCCACGAAGCGCGGCTTGTCGGCGCTGCTGAACTTGTCGCAGGCGGCGCGGGCCAGTTGGGCGGCCACCACGTTCATCTCGCGTGCCAACGGGGCCAGGTCGTAATCTTCTTGCGCCACGCTGGTGGCACCGAAGGTGTTGGTTTCCAGAATGTCTGCGCCCGCGGCCAAGTACTGCTCGTGGATCTCGGTGATCACATCGGGGCGGGTGAACTGCAGCAATTCGTTGTTGCCCTTCAGGTCTTTGCCGTGGTCTTTGAAGCGCTCGCCGCGGTAGTCGGCCTCGCCCAGCTTGTAGCGCTGGATCATCGTGCCCATGGCGCCATCGAGCACCATGATGCGCTGGCGCAGCAGCCCGGGCAGGGCCCGGCCCCGGGTGTAGACGAGAGAGGGCGCGCGGGTGGGGGTGGCGGTGTCAGCGGTCATGGGCGAAGCAACATCAAAGGCAACAACAGAGAGTCTTGTTATCGTACGCGAGCGGTCAAGCCCCGGCCGCCACACCCAGATTTGCCCCCGCCATGAACCCCGAATCCACCCGTTTGCTGCGCCGCTTGATGTGGGACACCCGCGTGGCGGCACTCGGCACACTGCAGGGTGGCGACCCGGCCGTGTCGATGGTGCCGTTTGCGACCCGCGTCACACCCGAAGGCGCACTCATCGTCGTGCATGTGAGCAGCTTGGCTGCCCACACCCAAAACATGGCCGCGCACCCGCGTGTGAGCCTGCTGCTGATGGTGCCCGACGATCCGGCACTGATGCCCCAGGCGCTGCCGCGGCTGACGCTGCAAGGCCAAGCGCAAACACTGCGCACCAACGACCCGGACCACGCACCGGCGCAGGCGCGCTACCTGGCGCGCTTTCCGGACGCGGCCGATTTGTTTGGGTTCGCCGACTTCCAGCTGGTGCAGATCACCATCACCGAGGCGCGGCTGGTGGCCGGCTTTGCACGGGCACACACATTGCCGCCAGACGAATTGATCCGCCTGTTGACGGCGAACTGAACGGCGGCGCGTCGGCGCTGGCGTGCCCACCCTGCGGCGCCACGGGTCGCGCCTTGGCGACTCAGTTCAGCTCAGCCTCTCAGTTCAGCTCGGCCATGGCCGTGAAGCCAAACAGCGACGAACGGAAATCGAGCTGCCGCGGGCCTTCGTCGTTCATGGCCCAGAGCTGCAGCGCCTGGGCCGACATCGGCCGGGCAAACAAATAGCCCTGCAGCTCATCGCAGCCGAGTGCGCTCAAGATCTCTTGCTGCATCTCGGTTTCCACGCCCTCGGCCACCACCTTCAAGCTCAGCGCCTTGGCGAGTTGCACCACCGCGTCCACCACGGCGCGGGCATCCACGCTGGTTTCGAGGTCGAGCACAAAGCTGCGGTCGATCTTGAGCTCTTCAGCCGGCAATTTGCGCAGGTAACTGAGGCTGGAGTAACCAGTGCCAAAGTCGTCGATGGAGAGGTGCACGCCCGCGGCAGACAGCCCTTCGATGACCTTCAGCGTCGTTTCGCTGTCGCCCATGGCGGCCGACTCGGTGATCTCGCAAGTGAGCTGTTTGGGCTCAATGCGGTAGCGCGCCAGGGTCTCGCGGATGCGCTCTACAAGGTCGTCCTGCCCCAGTTGCTGCGCCGACAAATTGATGGCCACGCGCATGCGCAGGCCTTGGTCGCGCCAGGCGCGAATCTGCCGGCAAGCTTCTTCGATCAGCCAATTGCCCAGCTCGTTGATCAGCCCATGGCGCTCGGCAATGGGGATGAACACGCCCGGCGGCACCATGCCCCGCTTGGGATGGTGCCAGCGCATCAGCGCCTCGGCGCCGGTGATTTGGCGGCTGGGGGCGTGCAGCTTGGGTTGGTAGAACAGCTCCAGCTGGTCGTGCGCGATGGCCACACGCAGGTCGCGCAACAGTTCGGACTGTTCTCGCGCGCTCTGAATCAGGCTGGCCGAGAACACGCTGTACGACGCACCGCCCGTCGATTTGGACTGCCGCATGGCCGCTTCCGCGTGGCTGATCAGCGTGCTGACGGAGCCATGATCGGGGTACATGGCCAAGCCCACCGAGCAGGTCAGCACCGCCTCGCGCGTGCCCTGTGACCAGGGCTGGCCCAACCACTGCAACACCTTGCCAGCCACGGCAGCCGCGGCCTCCTCGCCGGGGTTGTCAGCGAGCAGCAGCAAAAATTCGTCGCCACCCAGGCGCCCCACCACATCGTGCTCACCGGCCAGCGCACGCAGGCGCTCGGCCATTTCGTGCAGGATGCGGTCACCGGCGCGGTGGCCCAGGTTTTCGTTGATCTGCTTGAACCCATCGAGATCAACAAACAGCAGCGCCAAGCGCGCCTGGCGTGCATCAGCGTGGCGGGCGGCGTCGGCCAGCTTGCCTTCAAACATCTGCCGGCTGTAGAGGCCGGTCAGGGGGTCGACAAAGGTTTGCTGGTGCAGCTCTTCGCGAGCATGCGACAAGGACACCCGCAGCTGCGCCTCCAGAATCGACGTGACCAGCATGCAAATCAGCACGCCAGGCGCGCCAACGGCCGCCAGCAAGGTGATCGAGATGAGTGGCCAGAGCCCGTCGGTGCCCATGGCGGCCGACGGCCAGGTGCCGGCACCGAGCACCAGAAAGCCCAGCGCTTGCCCGGCCACCACCAAGCTGCCCAGCGTGACGCCTGCCCCAATGCGCAGACGCACCCGCCGCGCGCGATCACCTTGCCGGGCGCTGAAGTGCGACATCCAGCCCAGCAACACGCCCGCCGTGCCCAGCACCACCACCGGCCACGGGCTGATCGCGGCGGGCAGCAGCGGGGCGCCCACCGCCAATGCGAGCACCAGCTGCGTGAGCGCAAAGCCCAGGCCCAACACGCCCGTGGCCGCCAAGCGCCACACGGCGACCGGGCCCTCACTGCGGCTCAGCATCGCCAAGCCCAGCAGCGAGACGGCAACGGCCAGCAACAGGGACAGCCCCGCCAGCCCGGGCGAATACGCGGACACGCGCGAGCCCAAACAGGCGGCCAGGGCCAGGACAGCACTGGCCCACAGGCCCACCCCTTGCGCCAAGGCCGACAGCAGCAGCCAGCGCCGGGCCACGTGCGGCTGCGAGAGCGGCACCCGGCGCAGCAGGTCCATGGCCACATAGGCTGCCAACATGGCCATGGCCCAGGCAGCCACCAGCAGGGCGGGCCACGCGGGCGCCATTCCTTGGAGGTGCGAGGTCATGGATGGGTGAAGGGCAGAAAGAGGGGCATCAAAGGTTCAAACGCAGGGGTCAAAACCCACGCAAAGTATGAAACCAATATCGGCACAAGCACCTGTCAGCTGTACCCCCAAAGGTGGGATGGGCCGTGCGTATGCCCGTCAATTGGCCCGGTAAAGCGACCGGGATGCCGAGTGCGATGGCGTGAGGTACCACCCCAGCCGTGGACAGGCTGCGCGGCGCCAAACCCGCGTGGCCTGCTTGGCGCCGCATGCAGCGGCTCAGTGCACAAACCCCATGCCGCGCTGCTTGCGCACCTCGGGTTTGATGCGGTGCTCGGCTTCGAGCTGCGACAAAAACTCGTCGGGCTCGAACACCTCGCCCAGCACATCGACCTGGCGCTTGACCGAGGCAAAATCACCCGGCGCCAGCGCATCGAGCGCGCCCAGGCGTTGGCGCTGCTCGTGGGTCATCGCTGCCTCGTCGCCAGCCAGCGCCTCGGCCACAAACATGCGCTCGCGTTGGGTGCGCGTGAGCGGCATGAAGCGGATCTTGAACGTGAAACGGCGCAGCGCTGCTTCGTCCAGCTCGTCAAACAAATTGGTGGTGCAGATGAACACGCCGGTGAAGCGCTCCATGCCCTGCAGCATCTCATTGACCTCGCTGACCTCGTAGTTGCGCTCGGCCATGCGGCGGCTGCGCAAATAGCTGTCAGCCTCGTCGAGCAGCAGCACTGCCTGCTCGGCCTCGGCTTCGGCAAACATGCGCGCCATGTTCTGCTCGGTTTCGCCCACAAACTTGCTGACGATGTCGCTGGCTTGGCGAATCATCAACGGCCGGCCCAGCGCCTGCGCCAGGTGCTCGGCGAGCGCGGTTTTGCCGGTGCCGGGCGGTCCATAAAAGCACAGCGTGCCGTAACCCTTGCGCCCGAGCGCGTCAACAATGCGCGGGATCTCAAAGCGCGATTCGGTGTTGACCAGGCTCAGGTCATACGATGTCACCACGCGCCGCGCACCGCGCTCGGTGCTGGTGTTGCCCAGGGCTTTGTCGGCGTTGCCGAGTTGGCGCTCGATCAGCGATTCCATGCTGCCCGCGCCCGCGGCCAAGTGCGCAAATTTCACCGCCGTGCGCACCTGCGCCGGCGTGAGGCTTTTGCGCTCGGCCAGCTTGGCGGCAAAGCCTTCCGACACCGCCACGCCCGCCAGCGCCCGGTTCACCAGCGACTCACGGGCGCCCGGGGGTGGGCTCTTCAATTCAAGGTGATATTGAAAGCGGCGGCGAAACGCCGGGTCGATTTGCTCGATGCGGTTGGTGACCCAGATCACCGGCACCGGGTTGGTTTCCAAAATCTGGTTCACCCAGGCCTTGCCGCTGACGCTGCCACTGTGGGCGCCGTCGCTGCTGTCGAGCCGGGCCATGATCTGCGCGCTCTCGGTGGAGATGGGCGGAAACACATCCTCCACCTCGTCAAACAGCAGCGCCACCTGCGCGCTGGCCTTCAAAAACACCTGGCTGATTTGCAGTGAGCGGTAGCGGTCGCGGCCCGAGAGCGAGTTGCCGTCGCGGTCGGCGTATTCGACCTCGTAGAGCTCCAGGCCCGCGGTTTGAGCGCACACCTTGGCGAGCTCGGTTTTGCCGGTGCCGGGCGGGCCGTAGAGCAGCACATTCACACCCGGCGCCTTGGTGGCCACGGCGCGCTGCAACAGCGCCGTCATCACCTGCTGGTCGTCGCCCACGTAATGAAAATCGGACGGGCCCAGCTCGCTGCGCGCGGCCGGGCGTGTGAACACCGCCATCAAATCGGACGGGCCCTCGTAATGGCGCATCAACACCGGCGGCAATTGCTCGCTGACCTTCATCAGGTCGGCCAGGTCGGTGATGTTGTGTTCGGAGATCAGATTCTCGACCATGCCGATGCGCTCCAGGCGCGAGCCTGCGCGCAGCGCCTCGGCCACTTCGGCTTCATTGACGCCCGCCACGGTGGCAATGGCGGCATAGGCCTCTTGCGCATTGGCCACTTTGAACTCCACCAGCAGCCCGCGCAGATCGCGCTGGTAGCGCGCCAAGGTGCCATACAGCAACAACGCGCGCTCGGCCGGGTTGAGTTGCAGCAGGCCGGCCAGGGCGTCGATGTTCTTCTGCACCAGCGTCGATTCTTTTTTCAGGCTGCGGTCCAGCCACTCGGCGGTGGCAGCCAACACCACGATCAAATCCTTGGGCGCATCCTTCAGGTATTCGTCGGCGTAGAAGAACAGCGAGCCTTCTTCGTACGGGCCCTTCCAGTGGCCATAGCGCTGGATGAACGCCTGGTTGCTCAGCGCCTCGTGGCCGGCCCAGGTGTCCATGCCTTTGCAGCGGCGGGCCAAAAACTCACGCAAGCGGCCCAGCACATTGACGGGCCAGACCAGGTGTTTGGCGGTGAGGGCGAGCAGGCTGTTCCAGTCGCGCCGCAGGTTGAAGCGGCCCACGTGGCGCGTGGTCAGCGTCAACACGAACTGCGTGCACATGCGGTCCAGCACGGGCGCATCGGCCAGCCCGGGGGACAGCAGAACACGCGCATCGACAAGGCTCTTGGCCATGGCACCTCCAGCGGAGACAGCAGCAATCGATCTTGGCGCAAGTCGCGCCACGCCACAAGCCGGAGCCGGCTGTCAGCGCGGGCTCACCATACCCCAGCGGCTGCTGGAACCAAAGCAGGAACTGCCGTGTTTTCCCGCAGCAACTGCGCGCTCTGTGACGCAATTGCGGTGCGGGCGGAAACGCAGAGTGTCAGTGCAGCAACACCGGCTGCTGCATCAGCGACGAGAAGCGGCCGATGTAATCGTCCAACTCGTCGGCGCTGGGCTCGCCCTCGATCAGCGCCTCGACGCCGATGCGGAAGCTCTCGGCCAGCGCACCTTCGATGAAGATTTCTTTGCGGGCGAACTTGTCCACGATCTCGAAGCCCCCGCGCATCAGCGCATCCTCGGGGGCCAGGCCTTGGGCCTGGTCGAGGCTGGGCACGTCGATTTGCACCACGGCAAAACTGTCCGAGTCGTAAAGCATGTGCATGAAGCTGCTCCGGTAGGGACTATCGTCACCACAAACCCACTGGTGTCAGAGGCTGAAAAACTCTCGGCCTCTCAGTGTTCTCGGCACCAGTTGCGCCCATTCAAGCATTTTTCAAGCCGCCGTGTGCAATCAGGGGGGGCTGGTCCAGGCTTCCAGCACGAAATCGAGGCTGAACTTGGCGTCGGTGAGCCGCGCATGCACCGGCAAATGGTGGCGCGCCGGGTCGAGCCAGGCCTCCACCGTGGTGTCGTAGGGCTGGCGCGGCACGCGGGTGTAGCGCAAGGCCTGCACCGGGCCCAGGGCAGTTTCCACGGTGTCGGGGCCCTCGGCGCGAAACACCCAGGTATCGAGCGAACCGCCCACACCCGCCACGCCCAGCGTGATGGTGGCGCCGGTCTGGGCCAGCAGCGGGTTGGCAGCGACGATGGCCGGCAGTTGCACCATCCAGCTCAAGCGGTCTTGCAGGCCGGGCCGCAGCGCAAAGGTGGCCGCCGGGCCCGAGAAGCTCAGCACGCCTTGCT
>JBEAOO010000061.1:0-4479 GCA_041164825.1 Pseudomonadota bacterium
CCGACCGAATCGTTCACCGTCACCTCGGCAGACGGCACGACCCGCACGGTCGTCGTGACCGTGAATGGCTCGAACGACGCGCCGATCGCCATCGCCGACACCAACGCCATCACCGAAGGCACAACCGCCGCGTCGGCCAGCGTGAGTGGCGATGTGACGCCGGCCCTGGCTGGCCAAGACCGCGACATTGACACTGGTGCCAGCTTCAACGTCACTGGTGTGGTGGCCGGCACCGCGGCGTCCGCTTCGGGCAACGTCAACAGCGTGGTCTCGGGCACCTACGGCACCGTCACCATCGCCGCCGATGGCAGCTACACCTACACACTGGACAACACCCGCACGGCCACCAATGCCTTGGCCGCGGGCCAGGTGGTCAACGAGGTGTTCAGCTACACCATCACCGACAACAATGGCGCCACCGCCACCACCACGCTCACGATTGCCGTCACCGGCACCGATGACGCGCCGGTGGTGACGGCAACCAGCGCGAACGTGTCGGAAGAGGGTTTGCCGGGCGGCTTGGCCGACACCACGGGCGCCACGCCAACCAGCGACACGACCAACCTGACCACCGCCAGCGGCACCATGGTGGCGGCGGATCCGGAGGGCTCGGCTGTGAGCGGCTGGGCGGTGACGGCCCCGAGCACCAGCTACACCTCCAACGGTGTGGCCATCACCTGGGCCAGCAGCATCAGCGGCGGCGTGCAAACGCTGGTGGGGACCGCGGGCAGCGCCACCATTGGCACCCTGACGATGAACCAGTCCACCGGTGCCTACAGCTTCACGCTGAGCGGGCCGATGGACCACGCGGTGGCCGGCACGGAAGACGTGTTGGGTCTGAGCTTCGGCGTCACCGCCGCGGCCGGGGGCAAGACCAGCGCCATCAGCACGCTGACCATCAATGTGGAAGACGACGCGCCCGCCGTGATCGCCCCGCAGGTCAGCAACCTGGCCATGGTCGACACCAACCTGGAAATCGTGCTCGACGTGTCGGGCTCGATGATCACCACCGACGGTGTTGGCGGCCAGACCCGGCTGGCCAGCGCCATCCAGTCGATCAACACCCTGCTCGACCGCTATGACGAGTTTGGCGATGTGCGGGTGAAGCTGGTGACGTTCTCGACCAATGCCCAATCGGTGGGCACGACCTGGACCACGGTGGCCGGCGCCAAGGCGCAGCTGGCAGGCTTGGCTGCTGCGGGCGGCACCAACTACGACGAAGCACTGGGCGACGCGATCACGGCGTTCGGTGAAACCGGCAAGCTGGTTGGCGCACAGAACCTGGCCTACTTCTTCACCGACGGCCTGCCCACCTTCGGCTCAGGCTCCACTTCGCAGTTGGCCGCCACCAGCCCGGGCACCCCTGCCGCCAACGGCACAGGCTACGACCAAACCGGTGCCGACACCGGCATTCAGACGGCAGAAGAAGCGCTGTGGACCAGCTTCCTGAACAACAACCAGGTCAAGTCTTTTGCCATTGCCTTTGGCTCGGGTGTCACCAACACCAGCTACATCAACCCCATCGCCTATGACGGCGGGGCCAGCGTCAACACCAACGGCACCCTGGTGTCCAGCTTTGACCAGCTCGACAACGTGCTGGCCGGCACCATCCAGAAGCCGGTGGGAGGCCAACTGGTCTCGGGCGGGCTGATCAAGGCCGGTGGCAGTGTGGGCGCCGATGGCGGCTTCGTGCACCACGTCACCGTGGAGGGCACGACCTACACCTACGACCCGGCAGGCGCAGGCTCGCTGGCCGTGACGGGCACCAACCACGGCACCTTTGACACCAGTACCAATGCCGTCACCATCACCACCAATGCCGGCGGTCAGTTCGTGATCGACATGGACGACGGCTCCTACACCTACAAGGCGCCAGCGTCGATCACCACCTCGGTGGTGGAGACGGTCAACTACACGGTGTCGGACCGCGACGGCGACACGCAGGCGTCGACCATCACCGTGAACGTGGACCGCACCAATGTGGTGGTCGGCACCACGGGCATCGACACGATGAACGGCACCGACCGTCCGGACCTGCTGATGGGCCGCGCCGGCGACGACACGCTCAACGGCGGCGCCGGCAACGACACACTGCTGGGTGGCGACGGCAACGACGCGGTCAACGGCGGCCTGGGCAATGACACGCTCAGCGGCGGCAGCGGTGCCGACACGCTGGACGGTGGCGATGGCGCGGACACGCTGATCGGCGGCGTGGGTGCCGACATCCTGACCGGCGGCCTGGGTGCCGACGTGTTCAAGTGGGAACTGGCTGACAACGGCGCGGCCGGTGCACCGACCACCGACCACATCAGCGACTTCTCGGCGGCCAACCCATCGGCGGGAGGGGATGTGCTCGACCTGCGCGACCTGCTGCAAGGCGACCTGCATGGCGCCAACAACGCCGCGGGCAACCTGGGCAACTTCCTGGACTTCAACGTCTCGGGCGGCTCGACCACGATCCGCATCTCGACCAGCGGTGGCTTCGCCGGCGGCACCTACGCCGCAGGCGCCGAAGACCAGCGCATCGTGCTCGATGGGGTCGACATCCGCTCGGCGCTGGGCCTGGTGGGCACCGCCGGCGACGATCAGATCATTCAGGAGCTGCTGACCCGCGGCAAACTGATCACCGACTGATCAGTCGACGGATGCCCACTCCCGTCAGCCACCCGCGCTGACCGCACAACGCCCCCGGTGCGCATCCTGCGTGCCGGGGGCGTTGTCTTTGGGGCGGGCACTTTGCGCGCGGGGGTGGCTCGGAGCATCGGCGCGGCGCGGGTGCCGCAGCGGGCGCTGGGCCCGCCATCAGAATGAACGCTCAGCGGCTCAGGACGCTCAAGCCCAGTCTGCGGGCGTGCCCACCAGGTCGGGGCGCGACAAGCTGGCCCAGGGTCCGGTGACACCATCGACGCCGATCTGCCACAAGGTCTGCATTTGCGCCGCCTCGGTCACGCCCTCGGCGTACACCTGCAGCGACAGCCCGTGCAGCATGCCCACCAAGCCGGCCACAAACTGGGCGCGCGACCCATCGGCATCGACACCGCTGACGATGGTGGAATCGAGTTTCACGTAATCGAGCCCGGCTTCGAACAAGCGCGTCAACGACGACAAGCGCTCGCCGGCGTGTTCAAGGCCAATGCGCACGCCTAACGGACGCAAGCTGCCGCTGAGCGCCTGCAGGCGGTCGAACTGGTCGCCGGCCACGGACTCCGGCAGCTCCAACCACAGGTGCCGCGCAGCGTCGGGGTGGTCGCTCAAGAGGTCGTGCAAGTGCGCCACGAAGGCGCCATCGCTCAGGCTGGCCTTCGCCAAATTGACGCAGCGATCGCGGCCATCACGGGCAATGTCCTTGAGCGCCAAGCGCACCGCGAACACATCCACGTCCGACGTGAGGCGCGCCCGCAGCGCCAGCGGCAGCCAGCGTGCCGCGGGTTCATAGCCCCCGCGCTCGTCGAGTTGCATGCGCAAGGGGCATTCGAGGTGAATCGGCTGACCGTCGGCACCAATCAAGGGGAACGCCACCAACTGCACGCGCGACTGGGCGAGCGCATCACGGATGTGCTGGCGCCAAGCGCCCTCACCTTGCGTCAGCGCGCCCACCGCCACCCCGCCTTCGGCGCGCTCCACGGCAAACGGGCCCAAGCTCTCAGCGCGAGCCAGCGCCGCGTCGGCACGGGCCATCACCTCGCCCAGCGGTTGCTCGTGGCGGGTTTCCACAGCCCCGGCCACCACCCCCAGCCCCGAGCCAAAGGCCGGCAACGCTTGGCGCAAGCCAGCCACCAGCGCCTGAGCGGTTTCCAAGGCCAAACCTCCAGCGGGCAGACAGAGCGCAAAGTCAGCGCCGTTGAGGCGGCCGAGCAAGCAACCCGGCACCCGCTCGGTGTAGGTGTGCATGGCCTGGGCCAGCGCGCCAATCAGGCGGTCGGCGGCATCGTGGCCAATCTGGCGGTTCATCTCGGCGAGGTCCAGCACCCGCAGCAGCACCAGGCCACCATCGGCCACGCCATCCTCGCGCTGCAACACGGCCTGCAACTGGGCCATGAAGTGCGGGCGGTTGGACAGGCCGGTGAGCGGGTCGCAGGTGGCTTGGCGGCGCAGGCTGTCAACCTGCCCGGCTTGCACGTCGAACATGGTTTTCAAACGGCCGACCATGCTGTTCATGGCGGCCGCCACCTGCCGCAGTTCAGGCACCTTGGGCTCTTCAACAGTGACAAAGTGCCCCGCCTCCAGGGCCTGCGCTTGAGCCACGGTGTCGATCAGCGGCTGGCGCATGCGCCCGATCACCAGGGCGGCCAACAAGCTGGCCACCAAGCCCGCCACGGCCAGCGCGCCGGCGGCTTGCACGGTGCCGCGCCAGAGCTCGTCGTGCGCGAAAGCGGTCTGACTGAGCACCTCCACGGCGCCCAAGGCCTTCCAGCCGTCGGACACCTGCGCGGTGCCGGGCACCGAGGTGATGGGCAGCAAGCTCACAAACCAGCCCGG
>JBEAOO010000062.1:0-9232 GCA_041164825.1 Pseudomonadota bacterium
TCCTCCTGGCCCTCCCTTCGGTCGGTCCATTCCCCCTTGACCTGCGCACATCGGCCCGGCCCATCACCGCCCTTGCACCCACCGTGGCATGCGTTGGCGCGGCATGCCACCACCGGTTCAGGGAGTGCTGTGCCGCATTCGCTTTGCGCAAGTCAAGGAGGAGCCGGCCAAAGGCCGGCGGGGGACATGGAGCAAAGCGAATGCGGCACAGCGCTCCGAGCTCCACCCTCGGCACGAGCTTTGTAGAGAACCGATCCTCCCCGCCCTGAAGCAGGTGTGCGTTGACCGCGCGTCGTTGTCAGCTGCGCGTTTGCGCATCCAGCACCGCGGTGAGCCGTCCGCCTTTGGCCAGCGTTTCGGCCCACTCGGCGGCGGGGTCGGAGTCGGCCACGATGCCGCCCCCGAACTGCAGCATCACGCGCCCGCCCGCCACCACCGCGCTGCGGATCACCACCGAGAGGTCCATGCTGCCGTCGCAGCTCAGGTAGCCCACTGAGCCCGAATAGAAGCCGCGCTGCACGGGCTCCAGCGCCTCGATGATTTCCATGGCCCGCACCTTGGGGGCACCCGTCATGGAGCCCGGCGGCCAGCAGGCGCGCAGCAGGCCGGCCGCGCCCACACCGGCGCGCAGCGTGGCGCGCACGGCCGACACCATCTGCCACACGCCCGCATAGGGCTCCAGCGCAAACAGCTCGGGCACGCGCACGCTGCCCAGCTCGGCGACGCGGCCGAGGTCGTTGCGCATCAGGTCAACAATCATCACGTTCTCGGCGCGGTTTTTGATGCTGGCACCCAGCGCGTTGCGCTCGGCTGCGTCTTGCGCCGCATCGGCATGGCGCGGCGCCGTGCCCTTCATGGGCCGGGCTTCCACCTCGCGCCCGCGCAGCTTCAAAAAGCGCTCGGGCGAGCAGCTGGCGATGGCGAAACCCGGGCCCTCAATGAAGGCGCCAAACGGCGCCGGGTGCGCGGCGGCCAGGGCCTCGTACAGCGCCCAGGCATCGCCCTCGAAGGCGGCTTCCTCGCGCCGGGTCAGGTTGACTTGGAACACATCACCGGCGGCAATCCACTCGCGGATGCGCTCGACGCCGGCTTCATAACCCGCGCGGTCCATGCGCTGCGTGCGCGGGCCGGCGCGCCAGGGCAGGGCGGCGGGCGCTTCGTTCTTTGCGGCCAGGGCCAGCGTGTGGTCCCAGCGGGCGCGCTCGTGGCCGTCGTTCCACGGAAACGCATCGTGCGGGCCCTGCACGGTCACCTCCCACCACTGCTGGGCGGCGTGGTCAAAGGCCAGCACCTGGTCGACCGCCGCCCAGTGCATCAGCGGCAAGGCCGGGTCGGCCGCGGCAAGGGTGGGCAGGCGCTCGATGTGGCGGGCGAGGTCGTAGCTGAGGGCGCCGATCCAACCGCCGATGAAGTCGAGGCCGGGGGGGCGGTGGCCGTTGATCTGCGGCGTGGCAGCGTCCCCGGTGCACGCGGCCAGGGCCTCAATCGGGTCGGCCCAGCGGGAGAGTTCTTGGCCTTCGCGCAGCAGCTGCGTCAGGCCGTTGGGCGCTGTGTACAGTGTGGCCCGAGCGGGGCCGCTGATGTACGACCAGTCGCCCAGGCCGGGGCGCTGCAAGGCGCTTTCGAGCAAACCGTGGCCGGGCAGGGCGCGCAGCCGCGCAAAGGTGTCGCGCGGGCCCTGCGGCAAGGCCACCGGCCTGAGCGTGATCTGCACCGCACTGATCTTCAACACACAAGTCGACATGAATGAGTTTTCAGGAAAGCACTGCTGTGCCAAGCCCCACGATGTTTGAACGCCAGGCGTACGACCCCGCCACCGCCGCCGGGTCCCGCATTTTGCAACTGCTGATGGCCACCGATGGCTCGACCACGCGCTTGTGCGAAACCGTGGCCGGCGGCCCGGTGCAACTGGTGCTGCTGCACCAGGCCATCACCGAGGGTGATCTGCCTGCCGCGGTGCGCGAGCAACTGCCGGGCCAGCGCTTCATCGAGCGCCTGACCTGCCTGGTCGCACACGGCCAGGTGATGATGGACAACCTCAGCTACATCGCGCTCGATGGCCTGCCCGACGACATCCGCGCTGATCTCGAAGGTGGCCGTTTGCCGATTGGCCACTTGCTGGCGCGCATGTGGGTGCGCCGCGTGGGCCTGCCGCCGAGCGAGGCGCTGCAGCAGCGCCTGTGGGCCGAGGTGGGTCAGCCCGACCCGGCCAGCACCCGCAACTACGTGATCACCACGCCCGAGGGCCCGCGCATGTTGATTTGTGAGTGCTGGCGCAATGGCATGCAACTGACGTTGCCAACCCCCTGAGTTCCAAGGTGAACCGAATGCACGCTCCCCGACCCGCGCTGCGCGGCGCCGCTTTGGCCCTGTTGGCGGCGGCCTTGTTTGGCCTGAGCACGCCGCTGGTGCAGCGCCTGGGCGTGGGCCTGGGCAGCTTCAGCACCGCTGCGCTGCTCTATGCCGGTGCGGCGCTGGTGGGTGCGTTGTTGCGCCAGCCGGTGGCCCGTGAGGCGCAACTGCAGCGCAGCGATGCGGGGCGGCTGGCGGCCATGGCCGGCTTTGGCGCCGTGATCGGCCCGGTGGCGCTGGCCTGGGGCCTGCAGCGCACCAGCGGCGCCAGCGCCTCGCTGATGCTCACGTTGGAGGCCGTGTTCACCGCCGTGCTGGCGCGGTTTTGGTATGGCGAATCGCTGGACCGCCGGGTGCTGCTGGCCATGGGTTTGCTCAGTGCCGGTGGCGCTGCTTTGGTGCTCGACCGCGCGCAGGCCGGGTCCACGCCGCTGTGGGGCCTGGTGGCCGTGATGACTGCCACCGCGGCCTGGGGCGTGGACAACGCGCTCTCGCGCCCGCTGGCCGAGCGCGACCCGGGCCAGGTGGTGCTGGCCAAGTGCGCGCTGGGTGCGCTGGCGACCACCGTGTTGGCCGGGCTGCGGGCCGAGCCACTGCCGGCGCTGTGGCCCGCCGTGGGCCTGCTGCTGGTGGGCGCCAGCGGCTACGGCCTGAGCTTGCGCTTTTACCTGTTGGCGCAGCGTGCCTTTGGTGCCGCGCGCACCGGCTCTGTCTTCGCGTTCGCGCCCTTCATCGGCGCGCTGGGCGCGCTGGCGCTGGGCGACCGCTCGGGCACGCTGCTGATGCTGGGCGGTGGCGCGCTGATGGTGTTGGGCCTGGGGCTGCACCTGGCCGAAGCGCATGCCCATGCGCACGACCATGAGGCGCTCGACCACGAGCATGCACACAGCCACGACGACGGCCACCACGACGACCACAGCCACGCGGCGCTGCCCGTGGGCGCCCACAGCCACCCGCACCACCACACGCCGCGCCAGCACGCCCACCCGCACGTGCCCGATGCGCACCACCTGCACGCGCACTGATGGCGCCCATTGACGACGCCCACTGATCACGCCGCGCGCCGGTGGGCCTCGCCGGTCACCGCACCGCCGTGGGCGCGGCTTCCGGCGTGTGGTGGCAGGCGCAGGCCTCGCCATGCGCGGCCGACACCAGCTCTTGCAAGATGCCGCAGGCGGTGCCGCTCGCGTGGTCGTCGCCGCAGCGCGCGCGCAGCGTCACCAACTGGCGCTCCAGCGCGCGCATGCTGGCCAATCGGGCGCGCACGCGGGCCAGTTGCGCATCCACCAGCTCGTTCACATCGTCGCAGTGCGCGGCGGGCGCATCGACAAAATTGAGCAAGCGCTGCACCTCGGCCAGCGGCATGTCGAGCGCCCGGCAGTGGCGGATGAAGGCCAGCCGCTCCAACTGCGCCGGGCCATAGTCGCGGTAGCCGTTGCCCGAGCGCGCGGGCGCTGGCAGCAGGCCCTGTTTTTCGTAGTAGCGGATGGTGTCGACCTCGACACCGGTGGCTTCGGCCAGTGCTTTGATGCGCATGGTGTGGGGGTTTCCGTGGTCGCTGCAGGGGTGTTGACACTGTAGTGGCTCCATGGTTTTCAATGCAGGCTTGAGCAGATGAAGACCGCATGGCGTTCATGGCCTCATCATCTGCACAGGAGAAACCAACCATGTCTGCCCATTGCTGCGCACACGACACCCCGGCCGCCGAGGCCATCACCGATCTGCCGCGCTACCGACGCGTGTTGTGGATCGCCCTGATCTTGAACGCTGCCATGCTGGGTGTGGAGTTGCTGGCCGGCTGGCGCGCGGGCTCGCTCTCGCTGCTGGCTGACGCGATCGACTTTGGCGGCGACGCGCTCAACTACGGCGTCTCGCTGGCGGTGCTCTCGGCCGCGCTGGCGTGGCGCGCACGCGCTGCGCTGCTCAAGGCGCTGAGCATGATGGGCTTCGGCCTGTTTGTGCTCGGCCGCGCGGTGTGGGGCCTGTGGCACGGCACGCCGCCCGACGCCACCACCATGGGCGTGGTGGCGGTGCTGGCGCTGGCCGTGAACCTGGGCGTGGCCTGGATGCTCTATGCGTTTCGCGAGGGCGACGCCAACATGCGCAGCGTCTGGCTGTGCTCACGCAACGACGCCATCGGCAACCTGGCCGTGATGGCTGCGGCCGGCGGTGTCTCGCTCACAGGCATGGCCTGGCCCGACTTGGCCGTGGCCGGGCTGATGGCCGCCCTCGCGCTGCAAGGCGGCTGGGCCGTGTGGCGCCAGGCGCGTGGTGAGTTGGGCACGGTGAGAGGCGATCACCATGGCCACGCCCATTGAGTGGGAGCCGCGCACCCACGCTCGGCTGATGGCGCGGGTGGCCGCCGTGCCGCCGCAACATGCCGCTGAGCGCTGGCCCGACCTGGTGGCCGCTCACGTGCTGGGCTTGGGGCGCTGGCAGTCTCATGCAGACGTTCACCTGTGGATGCTGCGCACCGCCTGGGCCGAGCGCGACGCCGACGAGATGGTGGGGCAACTCTGGCGTTTGGCGCTGTTGCCGTTGGCCCATCTTTCCGGGCTGCTGCCCTGGGGCAACACCGGGCGGTCCGATGTGACGGTGTGGCGCAAGATGCCCGTGCCAGAGGCGGTGCAACAACGCATTGACGCGGCGCGCCGGCCCTGAGAAGAGTGGCGCGCGACCACGGCAGGCCCGCGCTCAGCCTCTCAGCCCTTGGCCTCGGCCGCGATCTGCCTCAGCGCTTGCTCAAACACCTCAGGCGGCTGGCCGCCCGAGATCAGGTGCTTGTCGTTGATGATGACGGCGGGCACCGAGTTGATGCCGGCGCCCTTCCAAAATGCCTCGTGCTCACGCACTTCGTCGGCCCAGCGCTCGGGGCGGTCGATCACGGCGGTGGCTGCGGCTTCATCCAGGCCCGCCTTGCGCGCTGCGGCCAGCAGCACCGCGCGCGCACCGGGGTTGTCGCCCTCGGCAAAGTAGGCGTTCAGCAGCGCTTTTTTGAGCGCCGTTTGCTCGGCCTGGCCCAGCGTGCCGGCCCAGTGCAGCAGGCGGTGGGCGTCAAAGGTGTTCCAGATGCGGCTGCGCTTGTCCATGCGGAAGGTGACACCCAGTGCCGCCGCACGCGCGGTGATGCTGCCTTGGTTGGCCACCACCTGCTCGGCGCTCATGCCGTATTTGCGAGCCAGGTGGCCGACGATGTCTTCGCCTTCGGGTGCCATCTGCGGGTTGAGCTCAAAGGGCTCGAACTGCAAGCTCACCGGGCCCAGCTCATCGCCCACGCGCGTGATGGCCTGTTCCAGCGAGGCCAGGCCGATGGCGCACCAGGGGCACACAACGTCGGAGACAACAGTGATTTTCATGGGTGGGGGCGCGAGCGGCCGGTCAAACAAGAGGGGAGAGCGGGCCACGCGACACGCTCAGCAACGCATCACATTTTGCGTGCAAGCCTATCGCGATGTGGCCTTTGGGGATGTCGGTCCGATCGAGCTGCGGCCGCCGTGGCGAGTGTTGGCGGGCTCGCTGGCGGGCGCGCACAGCGAACGCCACGCGCTCAGAAGCTCGATCCGGGTTGGCTCAAGAACGCCAGTTCTTCGTCGGTCGTGGCGCGGCCCAGGATCGCATTGCGGTGCGGGTAGCGGCCAAAGCGGTCGATGATGGCCCGGTGCCGCAACGCGGCATCGTGGTTGCCCGGCGCATGCGCCCTGAAAAGCGGCTCGGCCAGCGCATGGATGGCGGCCGACTCGCTGTGCATATAGGGCATGTAGAGAAACGCGCGCTCGGGCAGCGGCAGCGCCTGGTCGGCGCCGGCGGCCACCGCCTCTTGCGCCAAGCCCAGCGCCAGCGGGTCGCAGGCAAACGCGGCGGGCGTGCCGCGGTGGATGTTGCGCGAGAACTGATCGAGCACGATCACCTCGGCCAGTCGCCCGCGCGGCTCGGCCCGCCAGGCCCACAACTCCGCCCGCGCCGCCTGCGCATGCAGCGCAGCAAAGCGCTGCGTCATCTGCCGATCGAGCTCCAAGTCCACCCGCCACCACTGGGCAGGCTGGAGTTCTTGGAACCAGAAATCGAGGACGGTGGCGGGTGACATGGCGGTCGTCGTGTCGGCTCGGTTCATTGGGGCGCGCGCTCCGCCAGGAAGTGCGCCACCAGTGCATTGGCATGCCCGTGCCCCAGCCCGTGTTTGGTCTTGAGCAGGCTCACATACGCCATGTGCTTGAGCTCACCCGCGCCCCGCAACACTGCCATCCAATGCGCGATGGGTTGGCCGCAGGTCTTTTCGATCGACGGGAAATACGAGGCGGGGCCTTTGACGGGGATGGCTTTGTCCATGCGGTGCTCCGGTGATGTGCGGTCGGGTGGCGCATTGGGGTGACCCCGCCCCCTGAGTCGCGATGACGGGGCGTTGAGTGCCCCATCTGCGCGCTCAAGGCGCGGCCAACGCCAAGCGCGTGAGCACCATTTTGCCGTCCTCGATCACCACCGCGAACTTCACCTTGTCGCCGACCTTGAGCGGGTCGAGCAGGGCCTTGTCTTTGGCGGTGAAGACCATGGTCATGCCGGGCATGTCGAGGTTTTTGATCTCGCCGTGTTTGAGGGTGACGCGGCCGGTGTCTTTGTCGAGCTTGCGCACCTCGCCGTCGCTGAGCTCATCGGCGGCGTGGGCGATCTGGGCCACGCTGACGGTGGCGACGAAGCCGGCAGCGGCCCACCAGGCTGAGCGCGTGCCGCGGGTGACACGCAGGGGGTTGATGCGGTGTGGTGATGTCATGGGTGCCTCGGTGGGTGAGCGGTTCAGCTGTAGCTTTGATAGACGCGGTGGCTGCCGTTTTTCAACACCAGCAGCACATCAAAGGGGTCTTTGCGGCCGCCGTAGTCGGGGCCGTCCATGCCGGGTGAGCCGATGGGCATGGCGGGCACGGCCAGGCCGACCACGCCCGGCGGCTTCTCGCGCAGCAGGCGCAGCACCTCGCGCGCCGGCACATGGCCTTCGAGGGCGTAGCCGGCCACCACGCCGGTGTGGCAACTGCCAAGGGTGACGGGCAGGCCCATGCGCTGGCGGATGTCGGCGTTGCCGGTGGCGTGCACGGTGCCGATGCGCAGGCCGTTGGCGCGCAGGTGGGTCATCCAGTCTTCGCAGCATTCGCAGGCCGGGCCCTTCCACACCTCCACGGTGGGCGCTGCCACGGCGGTGGCCGCGCGGGCCCAGGGGCCCAGGCTCAGCAGCAGGCCGGCCGCGCCGATCTGGCGCAGGGCAAGTCGGCGGCGATCAATGGGCGTGGTCATGGGCGGCTCCGGTGGCTGTGGCGGTGGGGATGCGGGCGGGCTTTTTCTTGGCGCCAGGGGCGGGCTGCACCGCCACGGCGCCCTTCATGCCGGCCTCGAAGTGGCCGGGCTGCAGGCAAGCGAATTCGATGGTGCCGGCTTGGGTGAAGTGCCAGACGATCTCGCCGCGGTCGCCGGGCTGGACGGTCACCATCTGCGGGTCGTCGTGTTCCATCTCGGGCATCTTTTTCATCATCTCGGCATGCTCGATCAGCGCCTGGTGCGTGCCCAGCACCAACTCGTGCTTGAGCGCGCCGGCGTTGCGCACATCAAAGCGGATGGTTTCGCCTTGCTTCACGGCCACGCGGGCAGGGCGGTAGCGCATGGTGTCGGCCATGGTGATGCGCACGGTGCGGTTCACCTGGGCGGCCTCGCCGGGCTCGCCCACCGGGTTGGCGCTGGCGTCGCCATGCTCATGGCCGGCGGCGTGGGCGTGCATGTCGGCGGCCATGCCGTTTTTCATCATCGCGTCGTGCATGGTGTCGTGGGCAGCGCCATGCGTGTGGCCGTCGGCCGCATTGCCCCCGGCCAAAGCAGGCCCGGTGGACAGCAGCAGGGCCGCGGCAGCGGTGAAGGCGAGCGCGAGGGGGTGCAGTTTGAAATCAGTCATGTGTTGGTCCTGGGGCAAAAAAGGTTGGAAGTTGGGGATCAGCAGCGGGGCCGCGTTCGCGGTGGTTCGAGTGCGGCCTGGGCGGAGGTGTTCACGGTGGGTCAGTGCCCCGCATGGCCACCGCCCGGTTTGCGCACGGTGACTTCGGTGGCAGGCGTTGAGGCCGACGCGGGCATGGCCGCGCGCCCGGCGTCACCCGAGCGCACGGGTGCGGCCAGGCCGCTGGCGTCCACATCATGGGCCACCGTGCCGGGTGGGTGCTGAAACCAACCCGGGTCGCTGTAGTCGCCGGGCTTCTGGTCGCGCCGCACCTTGAGCACGCTGAACATGCCGCCCATCTCGACACCGCCAAACGGGCCCTGGCCGGTCATCATGGGTGCGGTGTTGTCGGGCAGGGGCATTTCCATCTCGCCCATGTCGGCCATGCCGCGCTCGCCCATCACCATGTAGTCGGGCACCACGCCGACGATTTGCTTCACGAGGTTGCGGTGATCGACGCCAATCATGGTCGGCACGTTGTGCCCCATGGCGTTCATGGTGTGGTGGCTCTTGTGGCAGTGGAAGGCCCAGTCGCCCGCCTCGTCGGCCACAAACTCCACCTGCCGCATCTGCCCCACGGCGATGTCGGTGGTCACCTCGGGCCAGCGCGCGCTGGGCGGCACGGGGCCACCATCGGTGCCGGTGACGGTGAACTCGTGGCCGTGCAGGTGGATGGGGTGGTTGGTCATGGTGAGGTTGCCCACGCGGATGCGCACGCGGTCGCCCTGGCGCACATTGAGCGTGTCGATGCCGGGGAAGATGCGGCTGTTCCAGGCCCACAAATTGAAGTCCAGCATCGTCATCACCTTGGGCGTGGCGCTGCCGGGTTCGATGTCGAAGGCGTTGAGCAAAAAGCAGAAGTCGCGGTCGACCGTGCTGATGTGCGGGTGCTTGGCTTTGGGGTGGGTGATC
>JBEAOO010000063.1:0-22815 GCA_041164825.1 Pseudomonadota bacterium
AAACCCACCCCGGCCAGCAGCGCAAACGGCAGCTGCAACAGCGGCGCCAGCGCATTGCCCAGCGTGGCGCCAATGAAGAACAACGGCGTCACCTCACCGCCCTTGAAACCCGCGCCCAGCGAGGCCACGGTAAAAGCCAGCTTGGCCGCCCAATCCCACGGCGCCAGCGGCTCGGTGAAGGCCTGCTGGATCACCGGGATGCCCAGGCCGATGTAGCGCTGGCTGCCCAACGCACACACCGCCAGCGCCACCACCACACCGCCAATGAACGGGCGCAGCGGCGGCTGTGGCACCCAGCGTTTGAAGGCCGCGCTCAGCGCATGTGAAGCCTGCACAAACAGCTTGCCGGTGAGGCCAAACGCCACACCCGCCACGCCCACGGCCAGCAGCGCGACCACGGTGAGGGGCGGCACCGCGCCCACGGCGTAGTGCGTGTGGTGCACGCTCCAAAGCAAGCCCACTTGGTCGGCCACGATGGCGGCCACCACGCAGGGCAGCAAGGCATCGAGCCGCAAGCGCCCGCGCACCAGCACCTCCAGCGCAAACACCGCGCCGGCCAGCGGCGTGCCAAACACCGAAGCAAAACCGGCGGCAATGCCCGCCATCAGCACCACGCGGCGGTCGTCGGGGCCGAACTTGAAGGCGTGGCTGATCTGGTCGGCCAGCGCGCCGCCCATCTGCACCGCCGTGCCCTCGCGGCCCACCGAGGCGCCAAACAAATGCGACAGCACCGTGCTCACCAGCACCAGCGGCGCCATGCGCAGCGGCACGGTCTGCTGCGGGTCGTGGATCTGGTCGATCAGCAGGTTGTTGCCCGCGTCCACGCCGCGGCCATGGTGTTGGTAGACCCAGCCCACAGCCGCGCCCACCAGCGGCAGGAAGGCGATCAACCACGGCGTGGCTTCACGCGTTCGGGTGGCCCAGTCCAAAGCAAACAGAAACAGCGCTGACGCCGAGCCGGCCAAGCCCGCCACCACCCCGGCCAGCAGCAGCCACTTGGTGAGGGTGAGCCCGGGCAGCAGGCGGGTGGGACGGGCGGGCGGGTGGCTCATGGGGTGAGGCAGTCAAAGGTGCTTGGGCGGCATCGCCCGCAAGGCACAGCGGCCGATGATAGTGGCGCCGTCACCGCTTGCCGCTCGACGCAGGCCTCACACCACCGCACACGCCCTCCCCCGCTGAGGGTGAGCTGCGGGGGAGGGCTCAGCCCCTCAACCAAACTTGGCAAACAGCTTGCTGTACGGGCCTTTGAGTTGGCCGATGGCTTGGCGGATGGCGGCGGGATCTTGGCTGCGCACGGCGTCTTGCAGCGTGTCCACCGAGCCGCGCACGACGCGCAGCAGGGCTTGGAACTCGGGGTTGTTGGCCACGTCGGCCGAGGCCTGGGGGGCGAGGCCGCGGGCCAGGTGGTCGAGTGCGCCCACGGCACCGGCCAACACGATCACGCCCTGCGGGCCGGCGAGCATCTTGGGGCCGTCGAGCATCACCACTTCCATTTGCGCGTGGTACGCGTTCATGGCGTCGCTGAACACCACCACGCCGTTGCGATGGCGCAGCGCGGCCAGTTGCTCGCGCACGGCTTCGAGTGTGTCGTGGGCCTGGGGCAGTTGTTGCTTGGCGATCTGCGCTGCGGCGTCGGCGTAGATGGTGTTGACGGCGGCGAGGGTGGCGGCAAAGCCGGTGTCGCGGTCATACGGGGCGGGCACTTGGGCACCGTAGCGCTGGCCGATGGCGGCCCACGCGGCACGCGCTTGGTCCAGGGCTTGCTGGGCTTCAGCTTGGGTGCCCATGCTGGTCTTGAAGAGCGCGGCGCGGTAGGGCGCGTAGGCCTGCTGCAGGGCATCGGTGACAGCATCGGCGGCTTGGGTGGCCACGGACGCGCCAAGCAAGACGCACAGGGCCAGAGCGCGCAGCGCGGGTCGAGATGCTGAACGAGATGCCGAACGGGTTGCCAAAGGGGTTGCCAAAGGGGTTGCCAAATGGGATGTGGAACAGGACATGGGGAGCTCCAATAAACGGGGGGAGAGGGAAGACGATGGCGGGCATGGAACCCGTCAAAGCACACTGATTGTTGGCGGCGTGTCGCGCCCGGTGGCTTGACACAGCACAAGACTCAGGGGTAAAGAAGCGTTGCAGAACGTATACCCGTGTAGGTATATTTCACCCATGAACAAACGCATCTTTTTGACGGCCGCGATGGTGGCCTGGGCCGGCGGGCTGGTGGCCTGCGCGCCGGCCGAGGCGGCCTTGCCCTCGGTGACGGTGGATGAAGCACGGGCGGCCACGGCAGCGGGCAAAGCGGTGCTGATCGACATCCGCGAGCCCGAGGAGCACGCACGCGGTGTGGCGGCGGGCGCCAAGCTGCTGCCCATGAGCCAGATGGGCGGCCGACTGAGCGAGATTCCCAGCGACCCAGGCACCCCAGTGCTGCTGATCTGCAACACGCAAAACCGCTCAACCGCAGCGCTCAAGCAATTGCGCGCACGGCCGGGCTACGAGCATCTGCGCTTTGTCGAGGGCGGCATGAGCGAGTGGGTGCGACGCGGGCTGCCGGTGATACCGCCCAGCAGGTGAGGCGACGGGCACAGCCTCTCGCTGGGGCTGGCGTTCAAGCGCACCAGTGATGCTGGGCCGGACAGCGCGGATCGCAGCACTGGGCGTGCTGGGGTGCACCGCATCAGGCTGCGCTTAACTCAGCTGCCACCGGCCGCGCCAACCCCGCCCACTGCTCACGCAACCATGCCGCGCAGGCCAGGTTGTTGCTCCAGATGGAGTAGCGCCCGCCACCGCCGTAGTCGGCAAAGGGGATGAACTCACAGCTCACTTGCTGGGGCGACGACTCGGGGTGGGCGCGCATGTAGGCGAGCAGGTCGGTGACGGCTTGCTTCCAAGGTGCCAGGCGCTCGGCCTGCCAGTCGGTGTGGAAGCTGCCCGCAGGCGGCTGCACAAAGGGGTATTGGATGGCGCGGCCGGGCAGGTCGCGGCGGCGGCGGGCGGCGGCGTTGTGGCTCACGCCGGGCGCGACGCTGCGGGTGTGGGCGTGGGCCACCCAGCCCTCGCGCAGCCACTGGGTGTAGAGCGTGGTGGCGTGGCCGGGGGCCAGCAGCGCAGCGGCGCCGCCCGGCTCATCGGCCAAGCCGCTCAGGGCCAACTCGGCCGCGTGGCCGATTTTGAAGATGAGGTGGGAATGGTCGAGCGTGAGGCGCAACTTGACGTTGCGGCGCGCCAGCAGCTCGGCCACGCGCTCGATGCGGTGGAACTGCTCGCTCCACATGTCCACGTGCACTTCGAGCGTGGGCAGGCAGCCCACGGGCTCGCCGTGCGCCAGGGCGTCGACAAAGAAGTCGGCCACCTGCGCGTCGCTGATGGGCTGGCCATCGCCCCCGCGCGAGAACAGCTGCATGTTGAACACCCGCGCGCCCAGCTTGCCGCCAGTGGCCAGGCCCCAGCGCATGCGCGCTTCGTCTTGGCCCGCAGTGAAGATGCCGCCAAACACGCGGATGGGCAGGCCCAGGCGCTCGACCCAGTCGAAGTACGGCGCGAAGTCTTCGCCCGGGTCGATGTTCTTCTCGATGTAGTCGAACGCGCCGCTGTGCTTGACCCAGGCCATGCGCGTGGGCGCTTGCGGGGTGCGGATGCCGTCGTGGATCAGCACGCCGTCGAGGTTGATGCCGATGGGCAGCGAACCAGACAACAAACTCGGCAACGATGCCGATGCCGAACCGGATTCAGGCGCCGCCACCGCGGACGCCGCGGCGGGGGCGCCGGGCCTCACTTGAAGACCACCGTCTTGTGACCGTTGAGCAGCACGCGGTGTTCGCTGTGCCACTTGACGGCGCGGGCCAGCACCTGGCTCTCGGTGTCGCGGCCGATGCTGGTGAGGTCTTCGGCGGTCATGGCGTGGTCGGCGCGGGCCACGTCTTGCTCAATGATCGGGCCTTCGTCGAGGTCGGCCGTCACGTAGTGGGCGGTGGCGCCGATCAGCTTCACGCCGCGGTCGTGCGCCTGGTAGTAGGGGCGCGCGCCCTTGAAGCTGGGCAAGAAGCTGTGGTGGATGTTGATGGCGCGGCCGCTCAGCGCGCGGCACATGTTGTCGCTCAGCACCTGCATGTAGCGGGCGAGCACCACGAGCTCGGCGCCTTCGTTGCGGATCACATCGAGCTGGCGCGCTTCGGCCTCGGGCTTGGTGGCCGCGGTGACGGGGATGTGGTGGAACGGGATGTTGTAGCTGGCCGCGAGTTGGTAGAAATCGCGGTGGTTGCTGACGATGGCGGCCACGTCGATGGGCAGCAGGCCGCTCTTCCAGCGGAACAACAAATCGTTGATGCAGTGGCCGTGCTGGCTGACCATGATGACGGTGCGCATGCGCTTGGCGGCTTGCCGCAGCTCAATGCTCATTTGCCATTCGGCGGCCAGCGCGTTGAGCGCGCCTTCGAGATCGGCTTGCGAGGACGCGCCGTTGGCGAACTGCACGCGCATGAAGAACAGGCCCGTGGCGGCGTCGTTGTACTGCGCGGCTTCTTCGATGTTGGCGCCGTGTTGCAGCAGCAGGCCCGACACGCCGTGCACGATGCCGGGCTTGTCGGGGCAGGAGAGGGTCAGAACGTATTTGTCGGCCATGGTGTGTCGATGGATCGGTCGTGGGTGGGGTCGGGGTCGGGGCGGCTCAGGCGCTGAGCAGGCGCTGGAACTTGTCCAGCTCTTCCGGCGAGATGCCCACCTCGTGTTGCGACTGCGGGTATTGGCCGGAGCTCACATCGCTGTTGAACTCGGCAAAGGCCTTCACGCGCTCGGCTTGCAGGCGATCGTACTCGGCGGCGAAGTTGCGGTAGGTCTTGGCGTGGCGCGGCACGTGGCCGCGGTTGGCGCCCAGCACGTCGTCGGCAAACAGGTATTGCGCGTCGCCACCGGCGCCGGCGCCCATCGAGATCAGCAGCAGGCTGGTGCGCTGCGAGATCAGCGTGGCGACGGCCGAGGGCACGACTTCGATCTCGGCGGCAAAAGCACCCGCGGCCTCCAGCGCCTCAACCTGGCGCAGCACCAGCAGGGCCGATTCGGCGGTTTTGCCCACGGCTTTGAAGCCGCCCGTCCAGGTGGCTTGCGAAGGGATCAACCCGCTGTGGCCACACACCGGAATGCCCTCGTCGCGCAAGCGCCGCACGATGCCCATGCTGGCAGCGCAATACACGGCATCGCCCCCGGCCTTCATGGCCTGGAAGGCGGCGCGCAGGTACTCCTCGGCGGTGACGAAATCGCCGTACTCCAGGCCGGGGATGGCAAACAAGGTGGGTGCGGCTTCGCGAAACGCCGGGCCAAGCAGCGCGGGTGGTACCGAGGCCAGGTCGATGCCGGCTTGCTGCGCGGCGGCGGCTTCGTCCAGCGTTTCGACGCGCAGCATGCTGAGTTGGCGCTGGCCTTTGAGGGCGCGCAGGTCGGCGATGGTGGGGCGATGGGGTTTTTTCATGGTCTGCTTTCCTGCCGGTTCAGCGGCGTGCGGTTCAGTGCGGTGAGCTGCTGAGCGCGAGCGCTCACCAGAGTGATTTGAGTTTGACGGCGGGGTCTGCCAGCGCCGCCGCATCGGGCCGGCTGCCGCGCTCCACCATCACGCGGGCGAGCTTGAGTTCTTTCGCCACAGCGCTGGCCGGGCCGAAGCCGCTGACGCCCACCACGCGGCCATCGGCGTCGAGGTGGAAGCCGATGTGGGCCTCGTTTTCAGCCTCGCCGCCGAGCGCGCGCTCGACCACGCGGGCGGCCAGCGCGGGCTCGCCCGTCACTTGCAGTTGGTGGCCGTATTGGTCAGACCAAAACCAGGGGGTGGCGGCGTAACGCTCTTGCGCGCCGAGCATGTTGCGCGCGGCCAGCTGGGCTTGGGTTTCGGCGTTGTGCCAGGTCTCTTGGCGGATCGGCTGGCCCGACACCGCGCTCGGAAACTCCACCACATCACCCGCCGCCCAGATGCCGGGCGCGCTGGTGCTGAGGTCGGCGTTGACGCGGATGCCACGGCCCAGCGTCAGCCCCGCCGCGCGCGCCAGCGCCACATCGGGCTCGATGCCGATGCCGACCACCACGGTGTCGGCGGGCAAGCGCTTGCCGTTGTCGAGCAGCACGCTGAGCGCACCTTCAGCGGCATCCACCGCATCGATCTGCGTGGGGCCGTGGCCCAGGCGCACGTCCACGCCCTGCGCGCGATGCAGCGCCAGCACCTGCGCGCCAATGCGCTCGGGCACCGCGCGGCCGAGCAGGCGCGGCGCGCCTTCAACCACCGTGACGGCGCAACCCCGTTTGCGCGCCGACGCGGCCACTTCCAAACCGATGAAACCGCCGCCAATGATGACCAGGCGCGAGCCCGCGGTGAGGCGCGCCGACAAGGCCGCAGCGTCGTCGAGCGTGCGCAGGCCGAGCACGCCGGGCAGCTCAGCCCCGGGAATGCTGAGCTGGCGCAGCGTGCCGCCAGTGGCCAGCAGCAGCGCGCTGTAGGGCAGGCGCTCGCTGTCGTTCAACGTGACTTCGCGCGCGGCCGCATCGATGGCGGTGACGCGGGCATGGCGGTGCTGAATGCCTTTGTCGGCCAGCGCCTCCACGCCACCGAGTTGGCAGCTGGCGGCGGTTTGCTCGCCGGTCAACACGCCTTTGGACAGCGGCGGGCGCTCGTACGGCAAATGGGGTTCGGCGCCGATCAACACGATGTCGCCCGCCCAGCCGCCCTCGCGCAGGGCCAGCGCGGCGCGACCGCCCACATGGCCGGCGCCCACGATGACCATGGGCGATGTGCGTTGAGGGGTGGTGGTCATGGTGTGCAAGATGTGGTCAAAACAGGGAAATCTGGGGTTGCCGCCGATCGCCAGCGCGGCCAATCCGGGTCAGGATGCAGAGGCCGTGAATTCTAGGAATCGCGCCTCGTGTATTGCAACTGAATTTCCATTTTTATTCGTCATGGAAAACCCAGTTCCACACGAAATAGCAGTCGATAGAATTTGCCCGAGCATCCATTGGGGCCGCGCCCGCGCAGGGCGGCCCCCACACTTCGAACCCGCAGACCGATGAGGCAAGCGTTTGGCACCCACCGCCCCCACCCAATTGACCGTTGAGCAGCTGCTCAAGCGCATCTCGCAGGAGTACGAGGGCCTGAGCAAACAGCTCAAGCTGATTGCGCGGCACGTGGAGCAGCACCGCGACCACCTCGGCCTCGAAGGCATCCAGGACGTGGCCGCGCAGTGCGCCGTGCAGCCCTCGGCTGTGGTGCGCTTTGCCAAGCACTTTGGCTTCACGGGCTTCACCGAGATGCAGCGCATCTTTCGCGATGGCCTGGCGCGCCAGATCTCGCCCAGCCGCAACTACAAAACGCGCATCCGCGAAGCGATTGAAGGCGGCGCCGCCGACCTCTCGCCGATCGACATTGCGCACGAGTTTTTGGGCGGCAGCATTGCCGGCATGCAGGAGCTGCAAAACACGCTCAATGGCCCGAGCTTCAAAAAGGCGGTCGATTTGTTGGCCGAGGCCGACGCGGTCTGGATCGTCGGCTCGCGCCGATCCTTCCCGGTGGCCGTGTACCTCGACTACGCGCTGCAGCACACCGACAAGCGCATCGGCCTGATCACCGCCATGGGCAGCATGCACAACGGCCATGTGCGCTCGGTGCGCAAGGGCGATGTGATCATCGCGATCTCGTTTGCGCCCTACGCCGAAGAGACCGTGGAGGTGGCGCAGGCCGCCGTGGCGCGCGGCGCCAAGCTGATTGCGCTGACCGACAGCCGCATGAGCCCGCTGGCCAAAGACGCGCCGGTGACGCTGGTGGTGCAAGACAACGCGACCTTCGGCTTCCGCTCGCTGACCAGCACCATGGGCCTGGCGCAGAGCTTGTTCATTGCGCTGGCGCACCGGCTGGAGCTGCCCTACCGGCCGACGCGGCCACAAGGCGCCGTCGGCAGCTGACATCGCGGCAGGCCGGCTCACAGGTAAGGCCTTGCCGGCAGGTTCTGCGCGCAGAACAAGCGGAATTCATTGGGCCCGGCGGTGGGCGCTTGCTCCACAAAGCCGCCCGCGTGCAGCAACTGCTGCAGGCTGCTGAGCACCTGGCCATCGGGGTCCTGGTCGATGGCGAGGTCCATCAGGCCGGCATCAATCGCGGCACGGTGTTCGTCCGACAACTCGTGCCCCACCCAGGCCACACGCGGGCCCTCGCCCTTGAAGCGTTGCAGCGCCGCGGTGATGCCTTCGGCCCCGGCACCGCTGTGGTACAGGCCCACCAGCGGCCCCGGCGCGTTGCCGATCAGCGCGTGTTTCACCGCCTGGTAGCAGCGGTCGGCGTCGTCAAAACACTCCTCCACCTCGCTGCAGGTGAGCTGCGGGTGCTGTGCTTGCAACTGCGTGATGCAGCCGCGCGTGCGCTCGGCGTGGGCCGAGTAGCTGAGTGAGTTGCTGAGCACCAGCACGCGGCCCGGCTGCGCGGCGAGGCGGCCGATGAAGTGGCCCGCGGTGTGGCCGGCGGCGAGGTTGTCGATGCCGGCGTAGTGCAGGCGCGGCACCTCGCCGATGTCGCTCATCATCGTCACCACCGGCACGCCTTGGGCGATCACGGTGCGCAGCGCGGCGCGCACGGCGGGGCTGTCGTGGATGGCAACGATCAGGCCATGGCGGCGCTGCGGCGGGCGCAAGATGGCATCCACGATGCGCGCGTCGTCGCTCTCGTCAATCACCTGGCGGTGCACGGCAATGCGGCGGTCGAGCATCTGCATGGAGCGCTGCAGCGCCTGGTCGAGCCGGCGAAAGTAGGGCGTGGGGCTGCGCGCCATCACCACGTCAAAACGCGTGATGCCGCGCCGCAGATCGGGCAGCAAACGCGGCACGGCCAAGCGCTTGGCCGCGGCCACCACCTTTTCGCGCGTGGCCGGCGCCACGCTGTCGCGCTCGTTGAGCACCCGGTTCACCGTGGCCACGCTCACGCCCGCTGCGGCCGCAATCTCGATGAAGCGGGCGCTGCGTTTGCGGCGGGGGGCGGGTTGGAGGTCGGCCATGGGGCTCGGGTTGGAAAGGAACCCTCTCCCCCTGGGAGAGGGCAGGGTGAGGGCCTGTTGGCGGGGCATCCACCCCGCGGTGAGAGCCCCCACCCCGGCCCTCCCCCAGAGGGGGAGGGAGTTCACGCTCAGGCGGCGACGGCGTTGGCCACGCCCTGACGGATGTAGGCCATGCTGTCGGCCAGCAGCTGTTCCACATTGGTTGCGACGGCGATCTCACGGGCGAAGGGCTCGTACGACACGTAGCCTTGGTAGCCAGCGTCCAGCAGGTGGCGGATCTGGGCGATGTTGCCCAGGCGGTCGGCGCCGCCCACCAGCAGGCGGTGCTCGTCGCGCATCTGGTTGACGTTCAGCGCCGTGTCGTCCACGCCCGAGATGTGGATCAGGCCGGTGAGCTGCGGGAAGAACAGGCCTTCGCCGGCGAGGTGGTGGTGGAAGGTGTCGTGCACGAGGCGGAAGGTGCTGGGCGCGCCGATTTCTTCAAACGCGCGCACGGCTTGCGACTTGCGGCGCACGGCGCACTCTTCAAAACCCAGCGGCTCGACCAGGCCGATCAGGCCGGCGGCTTCCAGCAGCGGCTGCAGCGAGCGCAGCGCGTGCACCAGGTCGGTGTGGCGCTGCTCGGCCGTGCGGTCGTCTTTGAAGCTGTTGGTGGGGCACAGCACCAGCGCCTCGGCGCCGCAGGCCACGGCGTAGGCAATCATGTCGCGCGCTTCGGCTTCGCGGGTGGCGTCGAACTGCTCAAAGCGCTGCAGCGCGTTGATCGAGCGGATGGTCAGGCCGTGGGCGTGGGCCGCAGCGCCGATGGCGGCAGCGGGGGCGCCGTCGTTCATTTCGGCCTGGGGCAGGTCGTTGCGGATTTCGATGGCCTTGACGCCCAAGCGCTGCGTCATGGCGGCGAACTCGGCGAAGGGCATGGTGGGGGCGCTCATGCGGTTGATGGCGAAGGAAACGGTGGGCTGCGACATGGCGGTGGTGTCCTGTGGAGAAAGATTCGGAGGGGATGACGGGTGGCAGCGAACTCTAGGTGCAGCCCGGGCGCCCGCGCCTGCGCAATCTTGATCATTTTCGATCAAATGCGCCAGACCGCGGGAGAACCCTCAGAGGGTCAATACGGAATCTGAATTTCTTTTCGCATTTACGTTGGAAATATCTTTCCAAGCGCAAATGCCGCCGCTATAGTCCGCCGCAGACCGCTCTTGGCGCAACCCCATGCCCCTGGTGAGTCGGCCCCTCAGCCCCGAATGTCGGGTGGCACGCTGATGGGCAGACCCGGCGCTGACTGGCCGAGCGGCCCCTGGTTTTCACCCCACATATCGTCTGGAATTCGCATGAAAAACGTCGCCGTCTTTGGTGCCGGTCGCATCGGCCGCATCCACGCCTCCAACATCGCCTCGCTGCCGGGCGTGTCGCTCAAGTTCGTGAGCGACCCGATGGCCGAATACGCCGAAGAGCTGGCCGCCAAGTACGGCGCCCAGAGCGCCAGCGTTGAAGCCATCTTGGCCGACAAGAGCATCGATGCCGTGGCCATCTGCTCGTCCACCGACACCCACTCCGACCTCATCACCCGCGCCGCCAAGGCCGGCAAGCACATCTTCTGCGAGAAGCCGGTGGACCTGTCGGCCGCGGCCGCCAAGACCGTGGGCGAGGTGGTGGCTGCCGCTGGCGTGCAATGCATGATCGGTTTTCAGCGTCGCTTTGACCCGACCTTCAACGAAGCGCGCCGCCGCATGGACGCCGGTGAGATCGGCAACCCGGAGATGCTGGTCGTCACCAGCCGCGACCCGGGCGCCCCGCCGCCGGCCTACATCAAGGCCTCGGGCGGCATCTTCCGCGACATGCTGATCCACGACCTGGACGTGTTCCGCTGGATCTTGTGCGCCGACGGCGACGAAGCCGCCTGGCTGAGCGCCACCGGCTCGGTGCTGACCGACCCGGCGATTGCCGACCTGGGCGACTACGACAGCACCGCCGTCACCATCCGCACCAAGAAGGGCCGCCTCTGCCAGATCAATACCAGCCGCCGCGCCGCCTATGGCTACGACCAGCGCTTTGAGGTGCTGGGCTCCAAGGGCCTGCTGCAATGCGGCAACCACACGCCCACCGAGGTGGTGCAGTGGGACGCACAAGGCATCCGCGGCGACAAGCCGGAGAACTTCTTCCTGCAGCGCTACGCCGCCGCCTATCGCCTGGAGCTGACGCACTTCTTTGAGTGCCTGCAAAGCGGCGCCACCTTCAAGACCACCGTGGCCGATGGCGTGAAGGCCCAGATCCTGGCCGACGCCGCCACCGAGAGCGCCAAGTCGGGCCAACCGATCACGTTCTGATCAAGCGGGCGCATCGCCGCCCGCCCTCCCTGGCTCACCGGGTGATCCACCGGTAAGCGTCTGTCCTGCTTCGGCGCCCTTGCCTCCCGGCCTCGGCGCCGAAGCGTCTTCTGCAGCCCCCCTCTGCCCGCCCACCCCATGCGCCCCTTGAACATCGGCATCGCCGGCCTCGGCCGCCTCGGCCAACGCCACGCCCAAACGCTGGCCTTCCAAACCCGCCATTGCAAGCTCGTGTCGGCGTGCAGCCCGGTGGCCGCGGAGCGCGAGTGGGCGGCAGCCACCATCGGCGCCGATGTGGCCCTGCACAGCGATTTCGACACCTTCGTGCGCGACCCGGCGATTGACGCCGTGGTGCTGGTGACGCCCACCTCGCTGCACGCCGAGCAGGCGATTGCCGCGCTCGAAGCCGGCAAGCACGTGTTCATCGAAAAGCCGCTGGCCCTCAACATCGCCGACTGCGAGCGGGTGGAGGCCATCGGCAAGCTGCACCCCCAGCAAGTGGCCATGGTGGGCTTTGTGCGCCGCTTTGACCCGAGTTATGCCAACGCCTTTGCCGCCATCCAGCGCGGTGAGGTGGGCCGGCCGTTTTTGGTGCGCTCACAAACCGGCGACCAGAACGACCCCGAGGGCTTCTTCGTGCGCTTTGCGCCCACCTCGGGCGGCATCTTCATGGATTGCAGCGTGCACGACATCGACCTGGCGCGCTGGATGCTGGGCAACCCCAAGGCCACGCGCGCCTTTGCCAGCGGCACCATCGCGCTGCACCCCGGCCTGGCCGCGTGCAATGACGTGGACAACGGCCTGGCGATTGTCGAATTCGAAGGCGGCGCACGCGCGGTGTTTTACGCCACCCGCACCCTGCCCCACGGCCACGAAACCACCACCGAGGTGATCGGCACCACCGGCACGCTCAACATCGGCGTGGGCGCCGAGCGCGACCGTGTGCAATACCGCAGCGCGGCCGGCGTGAGCCACCAGCCGCTGCGCGATTTTCACGAGCGTTTTGTCGAGGCCTTCACGCTGGAGATGGCCGCCTTCGTGGCCGCCTGCCACGGCGAGATCGCTCCACCCCTGAGCCTGCACGACGCCACCGAAGCCACCCGCATCGGGCTGGCCATCACCAAGTCACTGCACAGCGGAATGCCGGAAGCGGTGTGAGCCTGTCCGCGGGCCGCTCGCCGCGACCCGCGCCAGCTCAAATCACCTCCCGCACCACCTGCACAAACTCAGTCAGCGCGGGCAGCACGCGCTGGATCAGCTGCTCGCGGCTCATGGGTTGCATCGGGATGGTGGAGCCCACGGCGCCGCAGCATTCGCCCTTGCGGTCTTTCACGGCCATGGCGATGCCGCGCAGGCCGGGGGTGAGTTGCTGCTCGGTGATCCAGTAGCCGAGGTCGCGCGCCATGCGCACATCGCGCTCAAACGCCACCGGGTCGGTGACGGTGTTGGGCGTGAAGGCGCTGAACTCGTGCTCGGCAATCCAGCGCTCCACCTGCGCCTGCGGCCAGGTCGCCAAGATGGCGATGCCGGGCGTGACCACATGGGTGGGCACGCGCGCGCCGGGTAAAAAGCCGATCGACATCAGGCGCGGGTTGTTGCTGCGCGCCACGTAGACGATCTCGTGGCCGTCGAGCACGCTGAAGTTGAAGCTCTCGCCGCACTCGATGGCCAGGCGCTGCAAAAACGGCTGCACCAGCCGCGGCAAGCGCGCAGCGCCCAAATAACTTTGGCCCAGGCGCAGCACGCGCGGCGTGAGCCAGAAGCGTTTGCCGTCGCTGTCGGCATAACCAAAGTGCACCAGGCTCAGCAGGTAGCGGCGGGCGGCGGTGCGGGTGAGGCCGGCGCGCTGCGCGGCTTCTGAGGGCGACAAGCGCGGGTGCTCGTCGTCAAAGGCCTCGATCACGCGCAGGCCGTTGCCCAGGCCGTCAATGATGTCTTTGCGTTGTATGTCCATCTGCCACGCCCTTCAGAAAGCCAGTTCCAGCACCCGGCCGGCTCGGTGGATTCCCCACAAACGCATGATGATCGCGCGTCATGCGCGATTATCGCGCACACCAGGGGCTCTCCGCCTTGTGGCGCCGAGGCAGGCTGTCTATCGTTCGCTCCCAACGCAGCCCACGGCTTGCCGCGTCCACGCTGTCGCCCCATCCTTCACCCGCCAACGTCCTTGACCGCATCCGCATTCGCCCCCATGACCATCACCGGCACCACCCGCGTCTTCTTCGTCCTCGGCCACCCGGTGGCTCAGGTGCGGGCGCCCGAGGTGTTCAACCCGCTGTTTGCCGCGCACGGCGTGGATGCGGTGCTGGTGCCCGCGCAGGTCGCGCCCGATCGCCTGGCGGCGTTTGTGCAAGGCACGCTGGGTGCGCACAACATGGACGGGCTGTGGCTCACCATCCCCCACAAAACCGCGGTGATGGACCTGCTGCAGCACAGCGACCGCCAGGCGCAGCGCGCCGGCGCCGTCAATGCGCTGCGCCGCAACGCCGATGGCAGCCTGGAAGGCGCGCTGTTTGATGGCCTGGGCCTGGCCAAGGCGCTCGACCACCTGCAGGTGCGCACCACCGGCCAACGCGTGCTGCTGCTGGGCACCGGCGGCGCAGGCATGGCCATTGCCGCCGCCTTGTGCGAGCGCCCGCTGGGCGAGCTGGCCTTGTTTGATGCCCTGCCCGGCCGTGCCGACATGGCCGTGCAACGCCTGCGCGCCGGTGGCAGCGTGGCGCCGCTGACCGCCGCCGTGAGCAACGATGCCGCGGGCTTCGACGTGATCGTGCACGCCACGCCGCTGGGCCTGAACGCCGACGACCCGCTGCCGCTGGACGTGGCCCGCATCGCCCCCCACGCCACCGTGGTCGACATCTTGATGAAGCGCCAGCCCACCGCCCTGCAGCGCGCCTGCGAAGCGCGCGGCCTCACCGTGCACCCGGGCTTTGAGATGCTGGCCCAGCAGGTGCCCGAGTACCTGCGCTTTTTTGGCTTCGAGGCGATGGCCGAGGCCGTGGCGCTCGATCTCGCCCCCGTGCGCCAGCGCCTGACGGCCCTGGCCTGAGGCCTGGGTCTGAGGCGTTGGTCTGAATCACCCCGTTCCAGCCCCTGCTCTTTTTCGTTCCACCCACAAACACAGATCCACAAGGAGACATCCCATGACCGTTCAACGCCGCACTGCCCTGGCCCTGGCCGCCCTCTTCACCGTGACCGGCACCTCGCTGGCCCAAGCCCAGGCGATCAAGATCGCCAACATCGTCGAGCTCTCGGGCGCGGGCGCCAGCGCCGGCACCAACTTCAAGAACGGCGTGGAGCTGGCCGTGAAGGAAATCAACGCCGCCGGCGGCATCTTGGGCAAGAAGATCGAGTCGACCACGCTCGACACCCAGAGCAACCCCGGCGTGGCCAAGGGCCTGACGCAAAAGGCGGTGGACGACGGCGTGTTTGCGGTGTTTGGCCCGGTGTTCTCGGGCTCGATCATGGTCAGCATGGCCGAAACGCAACGCGCCGAGGTGCCCAACTTCACCGGCGGTGAGGCCGCGGCCATCACACAAAAGGGCAACCCCTACATCTTCCGCACCAGCTTCACGCAGACCACGGCCATGCCCAAGGTGGCGCGCTACATCGCCACCGGCCTGAAGGCCAAGACCGTGGCGGTCATGTTCGTCAACAACGACTTCGGCAAGGGTGGCCGCGACGCCATCACCAAAGCGCTGGAAGCCAACGGCGTGAAGGTGGTGGCCGACATCTCGACCGACAGCGGCCAGGTCGACTTCTCGGCCCCGGTGCTCAAGGCCAAAGCGGCCAACGCCGATGCGCTGTTTGTGTACACCAACGAAGAAGAGTCGGCGCGTGCCTTGCGTGAACTGCGCAAGCAGGGCTACACCAAGCCCATCGTCGGCGAAACCACGCTGACCGGCCAGAAAGTGATCGAGCTGGCTGGCGAGGCCGCCAACGGCGCCATCGCCCACGTGGGCCTGACGGTGGACGCGCCGAACCCGTTGATGCTGAAGTTCAAGGCCAAGTACTACCAGGACTACAAAACCATCTCCGACCACAACGGCATCAAGGGCTACACCGGCGTGTACCTGATGAAGGCGGCGATTGAGAAGGCCGGCAAGGTGGACCGCGTGGCCGTGGCCAAGGTGCTGCACGGCCTGACCGTGACGGCGGCCAAAAACCCGGGCGTGCTGATGGACGTGACCATGGACGCCAACGGCGACCTCGACCGCGAGAGCTTTGTGGTGGAAGTGAAAAACGGCGCACAGGTGGTGAAAGAAGTGCTGCCGGCGCTGAACGCCAAGAAGTGAGCCCCACGCCAGAGGCCCGCCTGTGAAGGCGGGCCCTGGCTGGATGCATGCAGCGCGTTCATTCGGCGCGTTCACTCGGTGTTGTCGCTCGGCGCATTTGTCCGGCGCACTCGCTCAGCGTTGTTCTCGGCGTCAGCCGCCGAGTGCCCCGTGCCGCGCCTTGAGCGCAGCGCGCGGGCACAGCCGACCCACGTCCTTCGGAGTCATTCATGACCGACTTTTTCCAACTGCTGCTCTCCGGCATGTCCACCGGCAGCATCTACGGCTTGGCCGCACTCGGCTTCACGCTGCTCTGGCAGGCCAGCGGCACCATCAACTTCGCGCAAGGCGAGTTCGTGATGCTGCCCGCCTTCTTGATGCTGGGTTTTGCCGCCGTCGGCCTGCCGCTGCTGGCTGCGTTTGTGCTCACCTGCGCAGTGGCCGTGGTGGTGCTGGGCTGGGCCTTCAAACGCGGCATTGCCGACCCGCTGCTGCGCCACGGCTTGATGCCGATCGTGGTGGCCACCATCGGCCTGTCGATTGCGATGCGCAACGGCGTGCGCGCCGGCTACAGCGCCGAAGCCCACCCCTTCCCGAGCCTGTTTGCCGACAAGCTGATTCAGCTCGGTGGCGTCACCGTGACGCTGGCCGACATCGGCACGCTGCTGCTGGCGCTGGCGCTGGTGTGGGTGACGCAGAGCTTCTTGAACAAAACTGTGACCGGCCGCGCGATGCAGGCCGTGGCGCAAAACACCGAGAGCGCCACGGTGCTCGGCATCAACGTGCCGCGCATGGTGTTCTACACCTTTGCCATCAACGCGCTGCTGGCGTGTGCGGCCGCGCTGCTGGTGACGCCCACCTACCTCGCCAAGTTCGACATGGGCGAGAGCCTGGGCAACAAGGCCTTCTTCGCCGCCATCATCGGCGGCTTCAACAACAGCCGCGGCGCGCTGCTGGGTGGCGTGATCGTGGGCGTGGCCGAGAACCTGGCCGCCGCCTACATCTCGCCCGCCTACAAGGACGCGGTGGCGCTGGTGCTGTTCATGGTGGTGATCTTGTTCAAGCCGCAAGGCCTGCTGGGCACCAAGGAAATGCGCAAGGTCTGAGCAACCAAGACACGGAGCACACCCCATGAAAAACCTGCACAAATTCGGCCTCGTGGCCATCCTGCTGGTGCTGTTGGCGGCACCGCCGATGCTGAAGAACTACGGCATCTACCTTTTCACTTACTGGCTGATCTTCATCATCGCCACCATGGGCTTGAACCTGACCATCGGCTACGCCGGTCAGAAGAGCCTGGGCCACGCCGCGTTCTTCGGCATTGGCGCCTACACGGTGGCGATCCTGATGCAGCACGGCTTCAGCTTTTGGCTGGGGCTGCCGCTGGCCGCACTCGGTTGTTTTGCCATTGGCCTGGCGCTGGGCTTTCCGGCGCTGCGGGTGCAGACGATTTACCTCGCCTTCGCCACCCTGGGTTTCAACACCGCCGTGTGGCTGGTGATGCGCAATGAGGAGTGGCTCACCGGAGGCACCTTCGGCATCAACGGCATCGCCCGCCCGAGCTTCTTTGGCATCTCGCTCGACGGCAACTTGGCGTACTACTACTTCGTGCTCGGCGTGGCGCTGATCTTGGGCTTTTTGCTCTGGGGCCTGCTGCGCTCGCCCTGGGGCAAGGCCTTCACCGCGCTGCGCGACAACCCGATCCGCGCCGAGAGCCTGGGCATCCACATCCAGCGCTACACGCTGCTGTCGTTTGCGATTGGCGCGGCCTATGCCGGTGTGGCGGGGGCGCTGTTTGCCAGCCTGGTGCAGTTCATTGAGCCGGCGCCGTTCACCGTGGGCGCGTCGATCATGATGTACCTGATGGTGGTGGTGGGTGGCCCGGGCTACTTCTTCGGCCCGGTGCTGGGCGCGGCGGTGGGCGTGTTGTTGCCCGAGTGGCTGCGCTTTGCCCAGGCCTGGTATTTGTTCGTGTTCGGCACCGCCGTGGTCTTGTTGATGTTGTGGCTGCCCGATGGGCTGCTCAGCATCCCCGACCGCTTGCGGGCCCGCCGCCAATCGCGTGAAGCCTCGGCCGCACGCTCGGCCTCGGCAGCAGCGGCCGCCGCCGCCGAAGCCGCCCAAGCCGCCGCCACCCCCATCCAAGGAGCCCCGTGATGAGCGCCCCCCTTCTGCAGGTCAGTGGCCTGAAAAAATCCTACGGCGCCATCCAGGCCGTGGGCGGTGTGAGCTTTGAGGTGATGCCGGGAGAGATCTTCGGCGTCATTGGCCCCAACGGTTCGGGCAAGACCACGATGTTCAACAGCGTGCTCGGTCAGATCACGCCCGACGCCGGCAAGATCGAACTCAACGGCCGCGACATCACCGGCCTGAGCCCACTGGAGCTCAACCACCGCGGCGTCGGCCGCACCTTCCAGACGCTGCAGGTGTTCGGCAAGATGAGCGTGCGCGACAACCTGATCGTGGCCGCGCAAGAGCACCAAGGCAGCATGTTCAGCCGCATGTTCGCACCGGGCGACTCCAAGCTGGGCGACAAGGCCGACGAGCTGATCGATCTGTTCCGCATCAAACACGTGGCGCACAAAAAGGCCGGCGAGCTGAGCTACGGCCAGCAGAAGCTGGTCGACATCGCCATGGCCTTCATGAGCGACCCGGACCTGGTGCTGCTGGATGAGCCCTGCGCGGGCGTGAACCCGAGCCTGGTGGGCGGCATCAGCACGCTGCTCAAGCAACTCAACCAGTCCCGCAAAGGCAGCTTCGTGGTGATCGAACACAACATGGACTTCGTGATGGACCTGTGCCACCGCATCTTGGTGATGGTGGAGGGCCAGGTGATGGCCATCGGCACGCCGGACGAGATCCGCGCCAACAAGCAAGTGCTTGACGCTTACCTGGGGAGCTGACGCCATGTCTGAACACGCTATTGAGTTCGAGAACGTGCTCGCCGGCTACGGCGACTTCATGATCCTCAACAACCTGAGCTTCAAGGCCAAACGCGGCGCCATCACGCTGCTGATCGGCCCCAACGGCGCGGGCAAATCGACAGTGCTGAAAACGCTGTTTGGTTTGCTGAAAGTGCGCCAGGGCCGCATCAAGCTCGACGACCAAGACATCACCGGCGCCAGCGCCAAAGACCTGCTGGTGAAACACGGCATCGCCTTTGTGCCGCAAGGGCGCAACCTGTTTGGCCAGCTCACGGTCTATCAAAACCTGGAGCTGGGCGGCATCACCCTCGGCATGAAGACCACGCACGAGCGCATCCCCGAGGTGCTGGATCGTTTTCCGCGCGTGAAGGAGCGCATCAACAGCCAAGCCGCGGCGCTCTCGGGCGGTGAGCAAAAGCAGCTGGAGGTGGGCCGCGCGCTGCTGCTGCGCCCCAAGGTGCTGCTGATTGACGAGCCCTCGATTGGCCTGAGCCCGCTGGTGGTGGCCGATGTGTTCAAGCTGCTGCGCCAACTGGCCGACCAGGGCACGACGGTGCTGATGGTGGAGCAAAACGTGAAGAGCGCGCTGAAGATTTCGGACGAAGCGATCGCGCTCGAATCGGGCCGGCGCGTGTTGCAAAAGCCGGCCAACGAGCTGCTCAACGATCCGCACATCGAGCGCCTGTTTTTGGGCGGCGCGCACGCGGCAGCGGCAGCCCCTGCGGTGCAGCCGGTCTGAGGCTTCCGAGCCATGCCAGAACGGCTCACCCGCATCGCCCTGCTGGGCGCCGGCCTGATCGGCCGAGAACACGCTGCGCGCATTGGCCGCCACGGCGAATGCACGCTGCACAGCGTCGTGGACCCGACCCCGGCCGCCGCGGCCTGGGCTGCCGGCCAGGGCCTGCCCTGCCACGCCACGCTCGACGCGCTGCTGAACGGCCCGCTGCCCGACGCCGCCATCATCGCCACGCCCAACACCTTGCACGTGGAACAAGCGCTGGCGCTGATCCGCCGCGGTGTGCCGGTGCTGGTGGAAAAACCCGTGGCCCACACGCTGGAAGCGGGCGAGGCGCTGGTGCGCGCCCAAGCGCAGAGTGGCGTGCCGGTGCTGGTGGGCCACCACCGGCGCCACAGCGCCGCGCTCAGCCGCGCGCACGCCACCGTGCAGTCGGGCCAACTGGGCCGGCTGGTGGCCGTGAGCACCACCGTGTTGTTCCACAAGCCCGATGCCTACTTTGATGTGGCCTGGCGCAGCGAGCCCGGTGGCGGGCCGATCTTGATCAACCTGGTGCACGAGATCGACGCGCTGCGCTGGCTGGCGGGCGAGGTGGTGGCCGTGCAGGCACGCGCGTCCAACGCCACACGCGGCCACGCGGTGGAAGACACGGCGGCGGTGCTGCTCGAATTCGCGAGCGGCGCGCTCGGCACGCTGATCGTCTCGGACTGCGCGGCCGCCCCGCGCAGCTGGGAGCAGACCAGCGGCGAGAACCTCAGCTATGCGCGCGACGACACACAAGACTGCTTGTTTCTCGCCGGCACGCGCGGCTCACTGGCGGTGCCGACGATGACGCTGTGGCAGGCCGAAGGCGCGGCGTCGTGGTTCACGCCCTTGCAGCGGCGGCCGGTGATGGCGCCCGAGGCCGATCCACTGACGCGCCAGCTCGATCATTTTTGCGATGTGGTGCGCGGCCGTGCCGAGCCGCTGGTGACAGCGGCCGACGCGCTGGCCAGCCTGCGCGTGACGCTGGCCGTGCACGAGGCCGCCACCACCGGCCGGCGCATCGACACCCGACCGGCCGATGCGGCCCAGCGCTCGGCCTTGGTGCCGCCGGCGCAGGCCTGATGCTGGCTTGCGCGCAAGCGCCCAGGCCGGCAAGTTCGGTTGTGGGCACTGAGGCGTACCTCACGCGGAGGCTCTGGCGCGAGGAACGCTGTGCCGCATTCGCTTTGCTCCGTGTCCTCCGCCGGCCTGCGGCCGGCTCCCCCTTTACCTGCGCAAAGCGAATGCGGCACAGCGCTCCCCGAACCGGTGGTGGCATGCCACGTTTTCAGGGACCGCGGTGCTTGCAGGGGCGGTGATGGGCCGGGCCGATGTGCGCAGGTAAAGGAGGAGGGCCCGCGCAGCGGGTCCGGGGGACACGGAGCACATCGGCCCGGCCCATCGCCGCCCTCGCGCCGATCGTCGAACGGGATGCCCTCGAACGACAAGCGGCCTCAGCCCAATGCCGCCAAAATCTCGAGAACAGCTCTGCCCGCCCGCTGCACCTTGGATTCCGGGGAGCGCGAGCCAGTCCCCAGATCGCATCGCCGTTGGCCCTCCTGCATGCAGCTTTGTCGACACAGCCCGAGCACGCCAACGCAGCGCAGCCTGCGACCTTGGTTATCCTCGGGGGCAACGGGTTTCACCATCGGCCGCGCGAAACACAGAGCGCCCGCCGACAACCCGCCCCACACACTGAGGAAAGCCTGCCGCCATGACCGCTTCTCTTGCGCGCGAGTCCGTCACCGAATCGCCGAACCCGCTGGGCCTCGATGGCCTGGAGTTCATCGAGTTCGCCACCCGCCAGCCGCAGGCGCTGGGGCTGGTGCTGGAGCGCATGGGCTTTCGGCCGGTGGCGCGCCACCGCTCGCGCGAGGTGATGCTGTACCGCCAGGGGGCGATGAACCTGATCATCAACGCCAACCCCGACGACGCGCTGGGCGTGGACGACGGCCCAGTGATCTCGGCCTTTGCGCTGCGCGTGCGCGATGCCGGTGCGGCCTATCGCATGGCGATTGAGCGTGGCGCCTGGGACGTGCCCATGCAAGCAGGGCCGATGGAGCTGAACATCCCAGCCGTGCGCGGCCCGGGCGGCAGCCGCATCTATCTGGTCGACCGCGCCAAAGAATTCTCCATCTACGACGTCGACTTCACGCTCATCCCCACCGTCGACGCGCACCCCGCCGCCGTGGCCGACCTGCGCTACTTCGGCATCGTGCAATACATCGGCCGCGACCGCAGCTACGACTGGATCGAGTTTTACCGCGAGCTGTTCGGTTTCGAGGAGCTGTCCGAGGCCGAGCGCTTTGGCATCTTGCCCAAGGGCACGGTGCTGCGCAGCCCCTGCCGCAGTTTCTTCCTGCAACTGATCGAGCCCGACCCGGTCACCATCGCCTACGACGAGCAAGAGATGCTGCGCCGCATCGCCTTCGGCGCGCCCGATGTGCCGGGCGCGGTGGCCCAGTTGCGCGAGCGCGGGGTGGAGTTTGTCGAGTCCGACAAGGTGCACACCGAAGCCCGCGGCGCGCTCACGCGCAGCGTGCTCGGCTCGGTGAGTTTTGAGCTGGTTCACATCGAGGGCTGAACGCCATGCACATCAACGGCTTTGGCATGGACACCATCTCGTTGGCGGGGCCGCTGGAGGCCAAGCTGGCGGCCATGCGCGCGGCGGGCTTCACGCAGGTGATGATCAGCGCGCGCGACATCGTGGGCCACCCGGGCGGCGTGAACGCCGCGGTGGCGGCGGTGCGCAGCAGCGGGCTGCGCGTCACGGGCTTTCAGGTGATGCGCGACTTTGAAGGCCTGAGCGGCCACCTGCGCGACTACAAGCTCGACATCGCCAAGGGCATGTTGGAGATGTGCGCGGCACTTGGTGCGCGCGATTTGTTGGTGTGCTCCAGCACCTCGCAACACGCCAGCGGCGACCTCGATGCGATGGCCAAAGACCTGCGCATGTTGGCCATGCTGGCGGTGCCGCTGCGCATCCGCATCGCCTACGAGGCGCTGTCCTGGGGCCTGCACGTCAACGAGTTCACCACCGCCTGGGAGGTGGTGTGCCGCGCCGACTGCCCCAACCTCGGCCTGGGTCTCGACTCCTTCCACATCTTCGCGGCCAACACCTCGCTGGACGACATCGACTACCTCGACCCGAGCCGAATCTTCCTGGTGCAGCTGTCCGACTTCATGTGGCAAGAAACCCGCTCGTTCGAGGAGCGCATGAGCACGGCGCGGCACTTCCGGGTGTTCCCGGGCGAGGGCGTGCACAGCGAGCAGTTGGCCGACCTGGTGAAGCGACTGGACAAGCTGGGTTATGCGGGCGACTACAGCTTCGAGGTGTTCAACGACGACTACCAGCAGCTGCCCCTGCCCACGGTGGCCGAGCGCGCGCGCAAGAGCGCCGCGTGGCTGGCTGAGCATGTGTTGCGCCGCTCAGCCGCGCAACACAGCCGGCTGCGTTTGCGCACGCCGGCCGAGCGTGAGGCCGAGGCCAAGGGGCGCTGAGCCGCTGCGCGCTGCGGG
>JBEAOO010000064.1:0-4753 GCA_041164825.1 Pseudomonadota bacterium
GGCAGGGCGACTCACTTTCTTTGCTGGTGCAAAGAAAGTAAGCAAAGAAACACCTGAACACGATCCGGCTCGTTGACGGGCTCGGTCGCGTCGGCAATTTGCGTTCTGGCCTTCGCCGAGACTCGCCCGCCTCGGGCTCAAACAGCTGGGCTGATGACGGCTGGTTTGGCGCCAAGTTGGCCGTGCTCTGCAAGGCTCCGTTGCCGCGACGGCTTGGTGGTGTGCCGTGTTGCCCACGGGCCGTGGGCCTGCGCGCGGGGATCGCTTCGGTGCGCTCGCTTGGTCTGCGGCGCGGACTCCTTGGCGCGCCCGCCACCCGCGTTGCGCACTGGGCCGAGCCCGCGAAGGCCCAGCGGCCCGCAGGGCCGCCACCAGCCCAGCGAGCCGTCGACGGACGCGCGGTGGGCCAAGCGTCAGCGAGCCGCCATCAACAGAGCCCTTCGACCCAGATGCGCGGTCACATGGCTCTTCAGGCCCTCTTCTTTGGTGACTTGCTTCTGGGCCCACAGAAGAAAGTTACCCGCCCGCCGGGGCGGAACCCGGCGCGCTGCCACGAACGGCAACCAGCCCCACCCGCGCGTAGCGCCCACAAGCCGCATCCCACGTGCTGCCCTGGCCGCACCGCACCGCAGCGCATCCGCCATCACACCTTGAGCAATCCCTTGGTCTCGATGAAGCTGATCACCTCATCCAGCCCCACCAGGGTTTTGAGGTTGCTCATCACAAACGGCTTCAGGCCCTTGGGGCCCGTGCGCATGCGGGTGGTGTCGGCATGCATCACGTCGAGGTTGGCGCCCACGTGCGGGGCCAGGTCGGTTTTGTTGATGACGAACAGATCGCTCTTGGTGATGCCGGGGCCGCCCTTGCGCGGGATTTTTTCGCCCGCGGCCACGTCGATCACGTAGAGGGTGAGGTCGCTGAGTTCGGGGCTGAAGGTGGCGGCCAGGTTGTCGCCGCCGCTCTCGATGAAGACGATGTCTGCGTTGGGGAACTGCGCCAGCATGCGGTCCACGGCTTCGAGGTTGATGGAGGCGTCCTCGCGGATGGCGGTGTGCGGGCAGCCACCGGTCTCCACGCCCATGATGCGTTCGGGTGCCAACGCGCCGGCCACGGTCAACAGGCGCTGGTCTTCTTTGGTGTAGATGTCGTTGGTGATGACGACCAGGTCGTAACGCTCGCGCAGCGCTTTGCAGAGCATTTCAACCAGCGTGGTTTTGCCCGAACCCACGGGGCCACCCACACCCACGCGCAGCGGCGGGAGCTTCTTGGTGCGGCCGGGGATCGAGTGCAGGGCAGAGGTGGTCATGGGCAGGGCGCGGCGCGGCGAGGCAGGGTGAAGGGGATGCGCCAGAGGTTAGCAGGAGCCGTGCCCGCGTTTGCCCGTCTCCCTGCCGCGTGCGCGCCCCGTTGCGCGGACGGTCAGGCGCTGATGCCCACGGTCAGTGTGGCCGCGTAACCCGCGCTGACGCTGCCCGTGCAGGTGGCCAGTTGCAGCGCGGTGCCATCGCTGAAGACGTTGTCGCTGGTGAGGCTGATGGCGTTGAGGTTGCTGATGCTCGCGCTGTAGGCCGAGGTGGCGTAGACCTCGCGGCACTGTGTCTCGGGCAGGGCGAGCTGCGAGGTCTTCACATCGTTGCTGCCGCTGGTGGCCACGGCCAGGCTGGGGTAGACCTCAAAGTGCACGTGCGGCCAGCGGCCCGAGTAGCAGGCGGGGAAGATGGTGGTGAAGGTGACCTCGCCGTTGTCGTCGGTCACCTGCACGCCGCGCAGGTAGTTTTGCGCGGTGACGCCGCTGGAGTACATGGAGTAGAGGCCTGCCGCGTTGCAGTGCCACAGGTAGATGGCGTAGCCGGCCAGGTTGGCGCAGCTGCCGCTCACGTTGACCAGCTTGAGCGTGATGGTGAGCGGCACGCCCGCGGCCGTGCCCGAGGCGCCGCCAATGCTGCTGCGGATGTCGCTGCGCACGATGCCGCTGAGCGTGAGCGCGTTGACCACGCTGCCGCTGGCGCTGTTGGTGCCGTCGCCGGGGTAAGGGCCGGCGGTTTCGTCGGGGATGGGCGAGCAGGCGCTGACCGTGGTGGTCGTCGTGCTCGTGCCCGTGGTGGTGGTGGTGTTGGTGGTGTTGCTGCTGGTCAGCGAGGTGCCTGCGTCGCCGCCGCCGCCACAGCCCCAGAGCGACAAGGAGCCGATGGCGCCCAGCCCACCACCAGCCAGCCAGCGCAGGGCGCGGCGGCGCGGAGCGGCAGCTGGCCCGGTGTCTGGCGCCAGCGTTTGGATTTGGGCCTGGCTTTGCAGCAGGCTCAGATCGCGCGGCAGACTGGGCTGGCTGTGGTCGTGGGGGTGTTGGGCATCGGACATGGCTGCAAATGGAATAAACGCCCATATGGGCGGGATTTCATCCTCGGCGGGCCATGTTGCTGCTTTGTTGCCTGACGGTGAACTTACAAATTGGGGCGCCCGCCAGCGAGGTGGCGCAAGCCACCGTGCTTCATGAGCGGAACAGGCGCGAGTACTGCGTCTCGTGTTGTGCGCTCAAGATCGCCAGCATGGGCGTGTGCGCTTGGCGCGCCTCATCGCTCAGGCTCAGCGCGTGATCCACCGCCGCCGGGATCAGCGCGGTGATGGCGCTGAGGATGCGCTGGCCGGCGCTTTGCCCCAGCGGCACGGCCTTGAGTGCGGCTTGCACCATGTTCTCGGCCCAACCAAAGGCCAGGCTGAGCAGTGCTTCGCGCGCTGGCGCGCCGGTTTGCGCGGCGGCCAGGGCAAAGGCCACGGGCCAGGTGGGCGCTGGGGCCATGGCGCCGAGTTGCGCCACGCGGGCATCGCTGACGCCGCGGTTTTTCAGCCACTCCACCAGCGAGCGCCCCATTTGCTCGGTTTGCTGGCGCAACTCGCTGCTCTCGCGCGTGCTGGCCACCCAGCGGCTGAGGGCGTCGGCGCGCGCCACATCGCCCGCTTGCCAGGCTGCAAAAGCTTGTGCGGCCACCGCCAAATCGCAGCGGGCCTGGGCCAGTTGCAGCTGATCACACAGCCAGACGCGGGCCGTGGCTTCGTCGCTGACCTGGCCGGTGTCGATGGCGGCCTCCAGCACCTCGGAGTAGCTGAAGCCGCCCACCGGCAAGGCGGGTGAGGCCAGCCACATCAGTTGCAGCAGCGCGGCGGGCGAGACGCTGGTTGGGGGGGCGGGCGGGAGGGCGCCGATCTCAGTCGAGGACATCAGTCTTGGCTGGGTGTCTTCGGGTCGTGTCCATGACCGTGCCCATGGTCGTGCCCGCAGCCTGGGCCGTGCACATGGGGCGCGGCTTTCACGGCAATGGGCACCAGCTTGCGCACGGGGGCGGCGGCTGGTGCGGCATGGCTGTGGCCGTGGTCATGACCGTCGTGATCGTGACCGTGGTGATCGTGTGCGTCGTGACCGTGGTGACCGTGTGCGTCGTGATCGTGGCTGTGCCCGCCGTGCGCATGGCCGCCCGCGGCATAGGCGCCACTCTCAGGCTCAAACGCCTCGGTGGCGTCGTTCACGATCAGGTGCATTTGGCGCAGCATGTCGGCCAACACGTGGTCGGGTTCGAGCAGCAGGCGGTCGGGCTTGAGCGCCAGGGTCACATGGCGGTTGCCCAGGTGGTAGGCGGCGCGCAGCACGTCAAACGCGCTGCCGTGCTCGGGGCAGTGGGTGATGGCCAGCAGCGCTTGTGGCGCGGCGTCCACGCACACCAGCGAGCCGTCTTCCACCACCAGCACGTCGCCGCCACGCACCACCGTGCCACGCGGCAAAAACACACCCAGCGTGCGGCCGCTGGAGTCGGTGAGGTCAAAGCGGCTTTTCTGGCGCACGTCCCAGTCGAGGGCCACCGTGGTGGCGCGCTTGAGCAGCACGGCCGCCAGGCCACGCCCTTGGGGAATCAGCTTGTTGATGGTCAGCATGGTGTGGGGCGCGCGGCTTGCGACGCAGAGTGGGTGCGGTTAGTATAACGTTCGTTATAACGCCACGTTGCCACCCCAGGAGCCCCCATGACCGCACTCAAACTCACCCAAATCGGCAACTCCGTGGGCCTGATCTTGCCCAAAGAGGTGCTGGCGCGTTTGAAGCTGGAGAAGGGCGACACGGTGTTTGTGACGGACGCGGCGAATGGGGTGATGTTGACGCCGTACGACCCGGGTCTGGACGAGCAACTCGAAGCCGGGCGCGAGTTCATGCGTGAGTTCCGCGACACCTTCCACCAGTTGGCCAAATGAGCAAATGGCGGTGGGTCGACCGGCGCGCGCTGGAATTGCTGCACGACGAAAGCATCGCTGAGCACGGTGGTTTGCCGGGTTTGCGTGACGAGGGTTTGCTGGAGTCGGCCTTGGCACGTCCCGCCAACCTGGCGGCCTATGGCCAACCCGATGTGGCAGACTTGGCTGCCGCGTACGGCATCGGCGTCGCCAAAAACCACCCCTTCGTGGACGGCAACAAACGTTCTGCCTTCCTTGCCATCGGTCTGTTTTTGGCGCTCAACCGGTGTCGTTTGCTGACGACCCAAGCTGACGCCACCCTCACCATGTTGGGCGTGGCTTCCGGCCAAGTCGATGAGACGATGCTGGCGCAGTGGCTGCGAGATCACACCCAGCCTCGTTGATCTCACCCCAACGCTCAAAACAAAAAGTACTTCTGCGCCATCGGCAGCTCGGTCGCCGGCTCGCACGTCAGCAAATCGCCATCGGCCCGCACCTCGTAGGTTTGCGGGTCGATGTGCATCTTGGGCGTGTAGTG
>JBEAOO010000065.1:0-7418 GCA_041164825.1 Pseudomonadota bacterium
GCGTTGTTGAACACGCCGTCGAGCCGGCCCAGTTGCGCCACGGTCTCGCTCACCATCGCCTGTACCTGCGCGGTCGAACTCACATCGCAGGCAATGAAGAGGCAACGCCGGCCGTGCTCAGCAGCCAGCGCCGCTGCGGTGGCCGCATGTGCCGGGTTCGGCAGATCGGCGATCGCCACATGCGCGCCTTCTTGCAAGCAACGCACCGCCGTGGCCAAGCCAATGCCGCTGGCCCCGCCAGTGATGAGAACGACATTCTGGTCAAGTCGCATGAGAGGCCCTTTGTCAAAGCGTGAGCGCGCAAGGTGCGGGCCCTTGCCTTGATTTTGAGTCGCCGAGGGGTTTGGCACCTGATGCGGATCAAGGCCGGCTCGCACGCCGATCGTTTCACCTCATCGCGTTTGCACACGCTCGGACACGCGCGCGGCTCAGCCACCTTCCACAATGCATCCATGCCCCGACGCCACGCCGATCCTGCCCCCGCCTCCCGCCCAGCGGCGCTGATTGCGCGGGCCTTGGCGCACGTGGAGGCGCACTTGGATGCGCCGCTGACGGCCGATGTGCTGGCCGATCGGGCGGCCTTGTCGCGCCACCACTTCCACCGCGTGTTTGCGGCCCACGTCGGCTGCGGCGTGGCCGAGTACGTGATGGGCCGGCGGCTGCAGCGCGCCGGGGCCTTGCTGGCCAGTGGCCGTGAGCCGGTGCTGGAGGTGGCGCTCGCGGTGGGTTATGAATCGGCGCAGGCGCTGGCCAAGGCCATGCGGCGCGAACTGAACACCACACCGACGGCGGTGCGCCGCGGTGAAACCGCTGCCTGGACCACGCTGTTGCAACGCGCCCGCTCGCCCTGGGCGCCCCACGATGAAGGAGAACTCGCCATGGAACTCACCCGCATCGCCACCCTGCCCGCGAGCGTGGTGGCCCTCACCGCCACCGCCCGTGGCATGGTCGATCGCCACCTGAGCCGCGCCGCCCAGCAGGCGTATGGCGAACTGGTGCAGGCGCTGGACGCGGCCGGCCTGCGCGCTGCCGCCACCAGTTGGATGGCCTTGTGCCCCGACGATCCGCAGGGCCCCGACGACCCGAACTGCCGCTACGTGGCCGGCGTGGTGTTTGGCCACCAGATGGCCGACAGCAGCGGCGTGGGCGCGCAGCCGGAGGTGGCGCTGAGCGGCAGCCTGGCCTGGCAGGCGATCGCCCCCGGGCGCTGCGCGGTGTTCACCCACATCGGTCCCTATGCCCAGCTGCACCGCAGCTGGACGGCGATTTACCGCGACTGGCTGCCCAGTTCGGGCCACACGCTGCGCGACGCGCCGCCGATGGAGCTGATGCTCAACAGCCCGCAAAACACCGCGCCCGAGGCCCTGCACACCGAGATTTGGGTGCCCATCGTGTGACAGGTGCGGGGCCGGTGCGCGTCGCCCGGCGTGTTGGGCTGCGCGACCACCTTGACCCAGGTCGGGCGAGGCGGTGCAAGCCGCGATTAGCCGCCCGAAACCGCCTTTTTTGCGGCCCTTGCTGACAGGAGGTGCGGCTGACAATGAATTTGTGATGGCGATGGCGCCCACCGCCGGCAAACCCTGCCGACGGGACGCCCCGCCCCCGAACTCGCCCCGCCGCCACCGCCCATGATTGCCGACTTCGCCCCGTCCGCTTCGCCCGCCCTGCCGCCGCTGTTGGCGCTGGTGCCTGGTTTTGGCGGCTGCGTCCGCAGCGCCCAGCTGTTGGCCCATCGCCCGCTGGTCAACCGCATTGCCAGCCGGCTGATGCGCCGCCTGCCACCCAATGTGGAGATGGACGAGCTGGTGCAGGTCGGCATGATTGGCCTGAACGAAGCGCTGGCCCGCTTTGAGGAAGACCAGGGCGCCAGCTTCGACACCTATGCCTCGCGCCGCATTGAAGGCGCCATGCTCGACTCGCTGCGCGCCAACGACAGCCTGCCTCGCGACGCCCGCAAGCGCCTGCGCGACGCCCAAACGGCCACCCACCGCCTGGAGCAGCGCCTGTGCCGCGCGCCTCGCGCCCAAGAGGTGGCCAATGAGCTGGGCTGGTCGCTTGGCGAGTTTCACGATTGCATGGTGACGGCCGGTGCTGCCGGTGCGCGCTCGATCGACGATGCACTGGAGCCGCTGGACGCGAGCGCGTTTGAGGCCACCAGCTTGCACGCGCCCGACCCCGACACACTCTCCACCGCCAACCCGCTCGACGACCCTTCGCGCACACTGCAACTGCAGCAGCGCCACGCCGCGCTCAACCAGGCTTTTGATGCGCTGGAAGAGCGCGAGCGCGAGGTGATGAAGCTGCTCTACCAGCGCGAGCTGAACCTGCAGCAGGCCGGCGACCGCCTGGGCGTGAGCGCCTCGCGCGTGTGCCGCATGCACGAGGCCATTGTCGACAAGCTCAAGCGCCGGCTGCGCGACTGGTGAGTGTGCGGCGCCCGCATGGGGCGCCAGCCACAGCGATCAGGCCCCGTGCTCAGCCCGCGTGCAGCGGTCGCGCCCCGCGGCTTTGGCGGCGTACAGCGCCTGGTCGGCCCGCTTCAGCAGGGCCTCCGGGGTGTCGCCGGGCTGTGATGCCGCCACCCCTGCCGAGCAGGTGTAGCCAAAGTCAGGGTGCTCGGCCAGCGGGCGGGCATCGCGCACCGCCTGCAGCAAGCGCGCCACCACGCTGCAAGCGCTGTCCACATCGATGCCGGGCAACAGCAGCACAAATTCTTCGCCGCCCAGGCGGCCCGCCACATCGTCGCGCCGCACCAGGGCCTGCAATTGGGCGCCGAAGTGGCGCAGCACCGCGTCGCCGGAGCCGTGACCGAGGCGGTCGTTCACCCGCTTGAAGTGGTCGAGGTCGAGCAGCGCCACCACCAGCGGCGCGGGCGTCGGCGTGGCGGCCAGCGAGGCGCGCAAACGCTCCATCACATAGCTGCGGCTGTTGACGCCCGTGAGCGCATCCACGGTGGCCGCGCGCAAGGCCAAGTCGCGCTCCAACCGAACCTGGCGCCCGGCGGTGCCGAGGGCAGAGATGTCCGTCATCACGCACCACATGGCGCCGCTGGGCAGCGTGGTTTCCGTGACGTGGATCCAGCGGCCATCCTGCAGGTCGGATTCAAACGCGCGGAACGGCAGCTTGCCGCGGCGGGTGCGGGCGGAGGCCAGCCAGGCCTCGAAGTCGTCGGTCACCACGAGCACGCCGCTGCCGCGCTCGCGCCCCAGCCGCATCAGCTCCACCCAGCTCGGCCACTCCTGCGCATGCAGGCCAAAAAACGCGCGAAAGGCCGGGTTGGCTTGGACGAGGCGATCGTGGGCGTCGAACACAGCGAGCCCTTGCTCTGACTGCTGCAGCAAGGCTGTCAGCACGGCCGGATCCAACGGGAGCGTGTCGGCGGAGGGGTTCATGGGCAGCACAGCTGCAGGGCAGCGACGATCACTGAAGCTGTATCGTCGTCGCTTTTCCTGTCACTGTGTGAGCCGCCTCGGCAATTGTGGCAACGCGGTCGGCGCGCGCGTGATTTCTGTCAGAGATGGCAGCACCATCAGAATCAAAGCGAGGGCGGGGCCTTGGGGTCGGGCGGCACCTTGTTGGCGCCCAGCGCCAGCATCCCGGCGGCCAGCACCATCACGCCCATGGCCGCCGTCAGCGACACCGCATGCGCCAGGCCGCCAATCAGCGGCGGGCCGATCATGAAGCCGGCGTAGCCAATGGACGAGACCGAGGCGATGGCCGCAGCGCGGCTGGTGCCGGGCACGCGGGTGGCCGCGTTGAACAAGATGGGCACCACCGGCGCGAGGCCGGCGCCGACCAGCGCATAGCCGATGAGCGCGACCACCGGGTGGCCACTGAGCAGCACCACGGCCATGGCGGCCGAGGCCAGTCCACCGCCGCAGCGCAGCAGCAGGCGCTCGTCAAAGCGTGCGCGCAGCGCATCGCCGCCAAAGCGCGCCAAGGCCATCGCACCCGAGAACACCGCGTAGCCCACGGCGGCTTGGGCTTGCGGCAGGTGCAGCTCCTGCTGCAGGTAGAGCACGCTCCAGTCGAACATCACGCCCTCGGCCGACATGCCTGCGAAGATCAGCAGCCCGATCACCAGCAGCAGGCCGCGTGGCCAGGCGAAGTGGGCCGGGCCGGCTTCGCCTTCGGCGGCGGGCTGCTGCGGGTGCAGCGCCAGCATGTGGCGCGAGGCCAGCACGCACAAGCCGCCCACCACGGCAGCGATGGTGGCCAGCTGCGCGCCGGGGCTGATGCCGGCCTTGATCAGGGCGCCGGCGATGGCCGCGCCCGACATGCCGCCGACGCTGAACATGCCGTGCATGCCGCTGAGCACGTTGCGCCCGCTCAGGCTCTCCAGCGCCGTGCCTTCGGCGTTCACCGAGACATCAAACAAGCTCATGGCCGCACCAAACACCACCATGGTGGGCAGCAGCAGCGCCAGGCTCGGCCACTGCATCACCAGCGCCAACATGCTGCAGAGCACGGTGGCCGCCGCTGCCGCCGCACCCCGCGCGCCCAACTTGGCCACCACGCGCCCGGCAAAAAACACCGAGGCCACGGCGCCGCAGGCCGCGGCCAGCAGCACGGCGGAGAGCGTGAACTCATTGAGCCCGTACGCCGCCTTGACCGACGGGATGTGCACGCCCCAGGCGCCGCCCAGAATGCCCAGCGCCGCGAACTGCCAGCGCGTGGCCTGGCGGGCGCGGGAGAGTGCGCTGGGCGAGGTGGCGTCGGCCAACTCAGGGGGGTTCAGGGGCGCCGCTGCGGCGGTGTCGATGCTCATGGGGGTCAGGCTCCGATCTGCACGGGCGCGCCGGTGCGGGCGCTCTCGTAGATGGCGTCCAGAATCTCCATCACGATCAGGCCTTCTTCGCCGCTGGCGGGGTGGGGCGTGTCGCTCAGGATGGCGGCGGCGTAATCGAACATCGCCGACTGCGCCGTGCCGGTGGGCGTTTTGAGGTGCATGTTGACCGGGGCGCCGTTGACCTCGGTGTAGACATTGGCCTCGAAGCTGTAGCCCTCGTTGAGGTTGCGCTGCAGCAGCCCGGCCTCGGTGCCGAGCAGGCGCGTTTCCATCAGGTCGGCCTCCTGGATGTTGGCCGCCCAGCTCGCCTCGAGCGCCAGCGTGGCGCCGTTGTCGAACTTGATCAGGCCGCAGGCCAGGTCTTCCACGTCGTAGTGTTTGCCGGCCGTATCGGCGATTTTGCGGGCGATCGGGTCGTAGGTGCTGCCCAGCACCCAGGTGGGCTTGGGGTAGCCCATCAGCCACAGCGCCAGGTCGAGCCGGTGCACGCCCAGGTCGATCAGCGGGCCGCCGCCGGCCAGCGCCTTGTTGCCAAACCAGCCGCCAAAACCCGGCATGCCGCGCCGGCGGTGCCAGACGCTGCGGCCAAAGTAGAAGTGGCCGAACAGGCCCGCATCCACCTGCGCCTTGAGCGCACGCGAGGCGGCCGAGAAGCGGTACGAGAAGTTGATCATCAGCCGCTTGCCCGCTTGGGCGGCGGCGGCCAGCATCTCGCGGCCCTCGTGTGCGTTCATGGCCATGGGCTTCTCGCACAGCACGTGAGCGCCGGCGGCCAGGGCCTGCAGCGTCAGGTCCTTGTGGAACTTGTTGGGCGTGCAGACGCTGACCACATCCAGCTTCTCGGCGGCCAGCATGGCCTCGGCGCTGCTGTAGCGGCCGGGCACCTTGAACTGATCGCCCACGGCGGCCAGGCGCGCGGCGTCGGTGTCGGCCAGGGCCACCACGTCCACCTGCGGGTGCTGTTGCCAGCCTTCGATGTGCATGCGGCCGATGCCCAGGCCGATCACGCCCACGCGCAGGCGGCGGGCGCTGGTGCTGGCGGGGGCCGTGCTGGTGCTTTGTGCCGCTTGGGCCTGGAAGTCGCTCACCGGATGTCTCCTTGCGATTGCACGATGCCGACCTTGCCGAAGTTCACGTCCTTCTTGCTGATGGGCTCCAGCGCCGGGGCGTTGGGGCAGACGTCGACGCGGGTGATGCGTGGCGCGGCCCACTGCACGGCGTTGGCCAGCACGCGCTGGATGTTGGCGTCCTTGTAGGTCGGGTAGGCCTCGTGGCCGGGGCGGAAGTAGAAGATGCGGCCGTGGCCGCGCTGCCAGCACAGGCCAGAGCGGAACACCTCACCGCCCTCGAACCACGAGATGAACACGGTTTCGTCCGGCGCCGGCACGTCAAAGCGCTCGCCGTACATCTCCTCGTACGGCAGCTCGAAGTACTCGCCCAAACCGGCCGCGATCGGGTGCGAGGGCTCGACCACCCAGATGCGCTCTTTCTCGTCGGCCTCGCGCCACTTGAGCGAGCAGTTGGTGCCCAGCATGCGGCGGAAGATTTTGCTGAAGTGGCCCGAGTGCAGCACGATCAGGCCCATGCCTTCGAGCACGCGGCGCTGCACGCGCTCGACGATGGCGTCCGCCACCTGGTCATGCGCCCGGTGGCCCCACCAGATCAGCACGTCGCAGCCAGCCAGTCGCTCTTCGCTCAGACCATGCTCAGGCTGGTCAAGCGTCGCGGTCGAAACCTCCAGCGGCAGCGCACCGGGGTTGAGCGCGGGCGTGTCGCGCAGCGCCTGGGCGATGACCGCGTGCAGGCCGTCGGGATAGATCGCCTGGACGGCGGGGTTTTCGCGTTCGTGCTGGAATTCGTTCCAGACGATGACAGAAATCTTGGTTTCACGGTGGGCATCCGAAGCGGGGTTGGAAGCGTGGGTGGGCAGGTTGCAGGCCAACAGCGTAGGCAATTCCAGCGTCTGATCCAAGTTCAAGCACTAGCAGAATTCCGACAATGATGCGAAAAAACCTGGAGTCCGCGCTGACCACCGCCTTGGCCGCGGCACAGGCCGGTCAGCTCGTCGTCCACCGACCGCAGCACCTGGGCGAGCCGCAGTCCCGTGGCGACGGGCACTTCCACCTGACGCCCGAACTGTTCGTGCAGGTCGAGGGCTGGACCGATTTCCGCTTCCCGCACGGCGGCTGTCGGCTGGCGGCGGGCGAGGTGCTGATCGTGCCGCCGCAGTTGCGCCATGACGAGCATGTGGGGGCAGCGGGTGGGGCGGTGTTCCGCAACGTGGTGGTGAACACGGCAGGCCCGACGCTGATGTGCCACCTCGCGCACGAGCACAGCCCCGGCAGCCCCGGCATTGCCCACCTCGAAACCCGCCACCACGCGCAGGCCGCCCGCATCGACGACTGGCTCTTCCACGCCTCGCAAAGCCCGTCCGACCCGGCGCAGCCCTGGGCCGATGCGCAGGCGCGGGCCTTGGTGGCAGCGGCGCTGGCGGGGGTGCTGCTCGCGCTGAACGCCTCGGAAGACGACGCCCGCCGCGAGCCGCCGCTGATCGCCCGGCTGCGCGTGTTGATCCAGAACCAGTTGGGCGACCACACGCTGAGCGTGCGGCGACTGGCCGAGCAATCCG
>JBEAOO010000066.1:0-15178 GCA_041164825.1 Pseudomonadota bacterium
TTGTGCAGCACGCTGCTCAGCGTCAACACGTCGCTCTCAGCGTCGAGCTTGAGCGTCAGGTCCAGGCGCAGCTGCGCCACGTCGTCCGTCAGGTGCAGCAGCAGCGCGCGGCCGGGCACCAACCACTCGGCCTCGCAGCCGGTCCAGGCCTGTGCAAAGTCCAGCCCGTCGCGGTGGGCCAGCAGCGCGCTCTGGCCAAACCAGCCCACGCCAAAGGTGGGCGCCACGCTGAGCGGGATGTCGGCGTCGAGGTTGAACGAGGGCAGGGCGCGGGTGTCGCGCAGCGCAGGGCCGGGGGTGGCCGCGTCGGGCAGGCGCGGGCCCCAGTAGCGCCACAGCGGTGCTTCACCGGCAGCGGCTTCGATCACGACGCTGCTGTGGCGGCCGTGCAGGGCATAAAACAGGGAAGGGGCGAGCATGGGCATCACGTCAGGGTCAAAAAATGCGCCCGCTGCGCAGGCCTGAGAGGCAGCGCGGCCGGCGGGCTGGGGAGCGCAAAAAGTGATGCGCTGTCAGCGGCAGGGCCTCACGCGGAGACCGGCACCTGTGGATCAACATTCAGCCAAGTCTTGGCATCTCTGTTGCTGGCGTGCCGTCAGCTCATCCTTCGGCCATCGCTGAAGCGGTGCGCCATGCCGGCACGCGGGCTGAGGTAGACCGTCTGGCCGACTGCCGGCACGGACTGTTCGCCCTCGGTGCGCACCGTCAACGTACCCACACCACGCACGTCGGCGTGAACAATGCAGTCGGCACCCAAGTGCTCAACGTGATGAACAGTCGCCTGCCAGCGCCCCTCCTCCTGCGCGACATCAAGGTGCTCAGGGCGAATGCCATAGACCTCGCAACCCATTTCGCGCGCCAGGGCACCCTCGATCAGGTTCATGTTCGGCGAGCCGAGAAAGCCTGCCACGAACGGCGTGGCGGGCTTGCGGTACAGGTCCATGGGCGCGCCCGCTTGCTCGATGTGGCCCTTGTTGAGCACGACAATTTGGTCGGCCATGGTCATGGCCTCCACCTGGTCGTGGGTCACGTAGATCATGGTCGCGCCGATTTGGCGGTGCAGATCGGCCAGTTCGACACGCATCTGCCCGCGCAGCGAGGCGTCGAGGTTGCTCAGCGGCTCGTCAAACAGGAACACCGACGGGTTGCGGACGATGGCACGGCCGATCGCCACGCGCTGGCGCTGGCCACCCGACAGCGCTTTGGGCGTGCGACCCAGCAGAGGGCCGAGTTGCAGCACATCGGCGGCCTTCTTGACCGCCGCGTCGATCTCGGCCTTGGGCCGGCGTTGAATGGTGAGCGGGAAGCCGATGTTCTCGGCCACCGTCATGTGCGGGTAGAGCGCGTACGACTGGAACACCATCGCGATGCCGCGATCGGCAGGCTCAAGATGGGTCACATCGCGGCCGCCGATCAGGATCTGGCCGCCGCTGACCGACTCCAGCCCGGCCACCATGCGCAGCAGCGTGGACTTGCCACAGCCCGAGGGCCCGACCAGCACAGTGAAAGAGCCGGCAGGGATCACCAGGTCGAGCCCCGGGATCACGGTGATGCCGGAGGTGTACGACTTGCGAATGGCGGAGAGGCGGACGTCATGCATGGTCGCGGTCCTTGGGGGCGGGTGGCTGGGTTGGATCGGGTCGGGCGGTGGGGTGGCTCATGGCATGAGCCATCAGCCTTTGACACCCGTGGAGGCGATCGAGGCGATGAACGCGCGCTGCAGGCTCAGGTAGAACAGCAGCACGGGCACGGTGATGACGGTGAGGTAGGCCATCATTTCGCCCCAGGCGATGTTGAGCTGGAAGAAGTACTGCAGGCCGACCATGATGGGCCGGTAGTCCTCGGACTGGGCCGACATGACGGGCCAGAGGTACTGGTTGTACATGGACAGGAACTTCAAGATCGCGGCGGTGGCGAACACCGGCCCGGCCAGCGGCACGATCACGCGGCGGTAGATCTGGAAGTAGCTGGCGCCATCCACGCGGGCAGCCTCCACCAGATCGCGCGGCAGATCGCGGAAGTACTGGACGAACAGGTAGATGGTCAGTGCGTCCGAGATGAACGGGATGATCTGGACGTGGTACGAATTCAGCCAGCCGACCGTGAGGCCGGCCGAGCCGATCCACGGCAGGTTGTTGACCACCAGCAGCAGCGGGATGGCGATCGATTCGAAGGGCACGATGAAGGTGGCCAGCACCACCGCCATCAGCAGGTTGCGGCCCGGGAAGTCGAGGAACACGAAGGCGAACGCCGCCATCGAGCAGACCCCCAGCGACAGCACCATCGTGATGCCGGTGACCATCACCGAGTTGAGGATGAAGTGCCCGATGGGCACACGCTGGAACGCAGCGCGGTAGTTGTCCAGCGAGATGTCGCCCACCGGCAGGAAGGCGCGCAGCGAGCTGGCGTCGCGCAGCAGTTGCAGGTCGGGCTTGAGCGAGGACACGATCATGAAAACGATCGGGAAGATGAAAACCAGCGCGATCCAGCTCAGCAGCACATAGTGCAGTGCGCGGCGTGCCAGCGTGGGCATCATGGGGTGGTTCATGTCAAAAGGCTCCAGCGGGTGTCGTCGTTGCGGGGCTGCGTTCAGTGGCCCGAAGCTGGCTTCTTCTCTCGGGTCAACCAACGCTGACCCAGCGAGATCGCCAGCACGAACAGGAACAGGAAGACGCTGATGGTGGAGCCCCCGGCGATGTCTTGTTTGCCATAGCCGCGCTGGACGGCCTGAAAGACCAAGGACTGGGTGGAGTCGAGCGGGCCACCGCGGGTCATCACGTCAATCTGCGGGTAGAGGGTGAAGGCCTGCATCGTGATCACCACCATCACCAGGATGGCGGTGTTGCGCAGACCCGGCCAGGTGACGTATCGGAAGACCTGCCACTTTGAAGCGCCTTCGAGCGCGGCCGCCTCGTACAGCGAGGCCGAGATGGTCTGCAGCCCCGAGAGCCACACGATCATGTGGAACCCCACGCCCTGCCAGATCGACATGGCCATGATCGCCCACAGCGCGGTGCTGGGCTGGCCCAACCAGTCAATCGGCTTGAAGGCACCGAAGGTCAGCTGCTGCAACAACGAGTTCAACAGGCCGTTGTCGCCGGCATAGATGAAGCGCCAGAGGAAGGCGACCACAACCATCGAGATCACCACGGGCATGAAGTAGATGGTGCGAAAGACGTTGATGCCGCGCAGTGGCTGGTTGATCAGCATGGCGAGCAACAGCGCGAGCAAGGCCTGCACCGGGGCGACCACCACCACGAACAACATCGTGTTGACCAGCGCCTTCATGAAGATCACATCGCTGGCGAGCACGTAGAGCCGGCTGTCACCGGTCCCGTCGAGGTGGAACCACTCGCGTTTGCGATCCAACTGCGGGTAGTCGGGGTTGTCGCGCGTGTAGCCGCGCAGGCTCGGGTAGGACGGGCTGCCATCGCCCTCACGGACGATGGCCCCCTGTGCATCGCGCTCGGGATCGAGCACCAGCACGCCCAGCCCGAGCATCTGGCGGTAGTTCTCCAAGCCGACAAACTGGGTCGGCTTGGGCGACACCAGGCGCTGGTTGGTGAAGGACATCGCGAACGCGAGTGCGAAGGGCACGATCAGGAACAGTCCCATCAGCAGCATCGCGGGGGAGACCATGAGCCACCCCGCTCGACGCGCGCGGGCCGCGCCGGGTGCGCTTGTCGTGGTGGTGTCGGTCGGGGTGGGCGTCATGGTCTGCACCTGGCTGTTGCGGGTTCTGCTCGGGGCCGTTGGAACGGGCTCAGCGGTAGTTGTTGTTCTTCTTCAAATCGGCATCGATCGCGTCGGCCGCCGTGTCCAACGCGTCAGCCACCTTGCCGCCGTTGGCGATGTCGGCCAGCGCTTTCTCGAACTCGCCCGAAGCGCCGGCGTACCCAGGTGTCGAAGCACGCAGCGTGGCCTGCTTGGCCGACAGGGCAAAGAACACTTCCAGCGGCCCGCCCTGCTTGTAGTTCTGCGTCATCGCCGCGGCTGCAGGGGTCGACGGGACCAGGCCAATGCCGTCGGAGAACGCGGCCAGGTACTTGTCCTTCAGCGCGAAGGTGATGAAGGCGTTCGCGCCCTTGGCGTTCTTGGTGGTGGCCGATACGCCGAACTGCCACGATGCGGCGCCGATCTTGGAACCCTTGCCGAAGTCTGGGGCGGGCAGGAACACGAGGTCGTTACCGTACTTCTTCAGTGCCGGCAACGCGGCCCAGTTGCCGTTCCATTGCAGCGCGTACTTGCCGTCGATGAAGCCGGCCTCGCGGTCCGCGCCGCTTTGTGAGGTACCCGGGGTCAGCTTGCGTGTGAACAGGCTCTGCCACCAGGTGCCGAACTCCACGCCAGCCTTGCCATTGAGGGTGCCGTTGGCCTTGGGCGTCGCAGCGTTCAGCAGGTCACCCCCATTGCTTTGCAGGAAGGGGCCGAAGGCATACGAGTACCACTCGCCCTTCCAGGCCAGGCCCAGGTCGATCGGGTACTCGAACTTGCCGCTCTTTTGCAGCGTGACGAGCGCGGCGTCGAACTCGGCCTTGCTCCAGGGTTTGTCGAGCGTTGGGATGCGGATGTTGTTGGCCTGCAGCACCGACTTGCGCGCGAAGATCGCGCAAGCCGCATCCCACAGCCCGACCGAGTAGACCTTGCCGTTGTACTTGCCGATCGTGCCGGGCAGGAATTTATCGATGGCGCCAGCCGGCAACGCCAGCGGCTGCAGGTACTTGGACCAAGCCCAGTTGGGCATCACCGGGCCATCGACGTCCAGGATGTCCGGCAGCTTGCCCGCCACTGCGGCGGCCACCACCGAGGTGTTGTAGGCCTCCTGGGGGAACTGCTGCAACTCGACCTTCCACGCCTTCTGGCTGCTGTTGAAGTCCTTGATGATCCCGGCCATCAGGTCCTTCTCGACCGGGTTGCCGGCCCCGTGGTACCACATCGACAGCGTGGTCTGGGCTTGCGCGGTCGTGGCGCCAAGGGCGGCCAAGCCGAGGGCGATGAGGCTGCGGCGCAGCGGCGAAACAATGGTCATGGGGAGCTCCATGGGGTGTGGAAGTAGATCGGTCTGATGCATTCATGACAATGTTGTCATGACGAGCCGAAATGTAGATCCACGGCCCCGGGCATCGACATTCGGGCAAACCCAGGGATCGCGCGAGCGTTCCTATATCGCCAAGCTCCCTTTGTGGATGCGCATTTCCGTCAGGAGGGCCCTGGATTTCTCCGATCGTGCCGAAACAACTCGTCCTGCCGCTTGACATGGTCGATCACTTCTTGGACGATGCAAATGTCTTACGTTGTCATTCACCCGCATCCCTACCCTCCATGGCCACCATCCACGACGTCGCGCAATTGGCGGGGGTCTCGATCAAGACCGTCTCGCGGGTCGTCAACCGCGAACCGCGCATCAGCCCGGACACTTTCGCCAAGGTCAGCCGCGCCATCGAGATGCTGGGTTACGAACCGCACCGCGGCGCGCGCCTGATGCGCTCGGGCAAGTCAGGGCTGATCGGCTTCATCACCGGCTTGTTCAGCGACATCGAGATCGCCAAAACCCGCGCCGGCCTGTCTGATCTGAGCATCCTGCGCGGTGCTCAGCAGGCCTGCAGCGCCGCCGGCAAGACGCTGCTCGCTGCCGACATGGGCACCGGGGCCAGCCGCGACGCGGACGCTGTGGCCAAGCTGCTCAAGACCTTCACATCGCATCGTGTGGAGGGTGTCATCTACGCCGCGCCCTACCACCAGCAGGTGGTGCTGCCGCCGCTGAAGGACACGCCGCTGCTGCTGGTCAACTGCTTCGACCTGAACCACACCCCTGCGGTCGTGCCCGACGACGGGCTGGGGCAGTCGCGTGTGGTCGATCACCTGGTGGCCCTGGGCCATCGCCGCATCGGCTACGTGGGCGTGGACGAGAACATGGTGGCCGGACGCCTGCGCAGGGCGGCCTTCCTGGAAGCCTGCGCACGGCACGGGCTCGACCCTGCGCATTGCCCGGCACTGAGCGGCTCGACGCTGCAGGCCCCGGACCCCTTCACCCCGCTGCGCCCGGCACTGCAGCAGATTGTCGACCGCGCAGTGCGACCCACCGCCCTGTGCCTGGGCAACGACGTGATGGCGCTGCAAGCGATCCGCGAGCTGGAAGCACTGGGCCTGCGCGTGCCGCAGGACATCGCCGTGATCGGCTACGACAACGACGAGGTGATATGCGAGGTGGCATGCCCACGCCTGAGCACGGTCGTGCTGCCCTACTTCGAGATGGGCCAGGTCGCCGTGCAGCGCCTGCTCGCGCGCATTGCCGATGAACCCGCGCCTGCCGAGGCTTGGCAGCGCGTCGCCGGCGAGGTGGTCATGCGCGACTCGGTGTCCACGATCACCCCGCTTGCCAAAGGGAGCCGGCCTGCTGCGTCTGCCCTCAAAGCGTCCACCCTTGATTCCGCTGTCTGACCGTCATGACCCAGCCCGACCACCGCCCCCGCTTCCACTTCACCGCCCCGCAAAACTGGATCAATGACCCCAACGGCGTGTGCTTTCACGAAGGGCGATACCACCTCTACTACCAATACAACCCGAACGCCGCTAAGTGGGGCGACATCCACTGGGGCCACGCCAGCAGCGCCGACCTGGTCAGTTGGCGCGACGAGCCGATGGCCTTGGCGCCGTCACCGGGCCCTGACGCGGGAGGCTGCTTCTCCGGCAGCTTCGCCGTGGTCAATGGCGTGCCCACCGTCTACTACACCGGCTACACAACCACGCGCCAAGTGCAATGCGTGGCCACCAGCAGCGATCTGACGCACTGGACCAAGCACCCCGATCGCACACTGGTGGAGCCGCCGCCGGATGTCGAGGCCAACGACTTCCGCGACCCCTATGTTTTCCAGCACGGCGGCCACTGGTACATGGCGCTGGGCGCATCGCTCAACCATCAACGAGGCCAATGCCTGCTCTACCGCAGCGACGACGGCATCACCTGGGAGGATCGCGGCGTGCTATTTGCCGCCGAGGACAGCCGGCTGGGCGTGATGTGGGAGTGCCCGAATTTCTTTCCGTTGGGTGACAAGTGGGTGCTGACCGTGTCGCTGTGGCCGGGCTTGGGTGTGCATGCTTTCGTCGGCCGTTTTGAGAATGAACGCTTTGTGTCTGAGTGGAACGCTCCGCTCGATGTCGATGCCGGCGCGTTCGCCCATCTGACGACGCATGTGCCGGACGGCCGCACCTTGCAGTGGGCCTGGGCCAATGAGCAACGCGAGCAGCCGCTGATCGACGCCGACGGCTGGGCGGGGTGCATGACCGTGCCACGCCAGCTGGGTTTGGATGCGCAAGGTGGCCTGACACAGGCGCCCGTCGCCGAGGTGGCGTCGCTGCGCCAGACGCCGCTGGCGCTGCGGGCCCTGCCGTCCGCGGCGGGCACACCGGCTCAGCGCTGGCGCTTCACAGGGCGCCACCTCGACATCGAAGCACGCTTTGCCGCGCCTGGGCGCCACAAGGTCGGGCTGACCTTGCTGGCCAATCCGACGGGCAGTGAGTGCACTCGCATCGTCTACTGGCCCGAAGCGCAACGCCTGAGCATCGAACGTGGACGCAGCTCGTTGGCCCACGGCGTCAAGCGACAGGACGTCCACGCCCATTTGGTGTTGCAACCCGGCGAGGCCTTGGCGCTTCGGGTGCTGCTCGACGCCAGCATGCTCGAGGTGTTCGCCAACGATCGCGTCTGCCTGACCACACGCATCTATCCCACCGACCCTGACAGCGAACTCGGTGAGGTTTTCAGCGAAGGCCCGGACGCCGTCGACTGCTGCGCCTGGGTGATGGGATCGATGTGGCCGGAGGGCGTGGTTCGGGGTACCGATAGACCGTTGCAGGTCACCTGACTCTGTGTCGCTGCGACGACCAGACCTCGCCGGAATTCTCAGGGAGGCGCATGCCGCGGATCACTGCGTTTGACATGAGGGGTGCGGGCGCTGCTGTGGCGAAGGTTGCAGACCGCGTGGTGGTGTGCGATGCCAGACAAAAAGGGCTGCGCGCCGGCCCCCAGTTTTTGTCAAACGGCCGCAGTCGTGCCAAACCTTGATGTCGATCACCAGGGGGGGCATCCCAGGCCTCGTCGGGGTGGTGGTTGATGTGGCGGGCGATGCCGAACCATCGGCTGTCGGTGACGTTGCAGAGGCGTCCGAATGTGTGTGCCGGCATCTCCGTTCAGCCATCGCACGCAGCCGCGCATCGAGTTCGCCGGGGCACCCATCGCAGTCGCTCGGCGAGTGGGTTGATGGCAGCCGTTTTGACGCCAGAGGAGACGCCTGCGGCAACGTGGGCGGCACGGGCGCGCCGCACCTGAACCTGCACCTGCACACGCTCCAGCGAGCAACAATGGCAGCCACCATGCCTGTCGCTCACCCGCCCACTCCGCAGCACTTCTCTTGCGCCCGCGCCATGCTGGCCACTTGGGCCTGCCTGCTGATGGCGGCTGCCGTTCAGGCTGCGGAGGCCAACGCCAGCGCGCCCCCCGGCCCGCGCACCGTCCCCAACACCATCGCCCAGCGCACCCAAGCCTGCACCGCGTGCCACGGCAAAGAAGGGCGCTCAACGAGTGCCGGTTACTTCCCGCGCATCGCGGGCAAGCCGGCGGGCTATTTGGCCAACCAGCTGCTGCACTTTCGCGAGGGGCGGCGCACCAATCCGCTGATGGGCGACCTGGTGCAGCATTTGTCGGACGACTACCTGCGCGAGATGGCGGGCTACTTTGCCGGCCTGCGTTTGCCTTACCCTCCGCCGCAGCCGGTGGAGGCGCCGGCCGCCGTGTTGGCGCGCGGTGAGGCGCTGGTGCACCAGGGCGATGCGGCGCGGCAGCTGCCGGCGTGCGTGGCTTGCCATGGTGTGGCGCTGATGGGCGTGGTGCCGGCGATTCCCGGCTTGTTGGGTTTGCCGCGCGACTACCTGATTGGCCAGCTGGGCGCCTGGCAAACCGGGCAGCGCCATGCGGTGGCGCCCGACTGCATGGGCACCGTGGCGCAGCGCCTCTCGCCCGAGGACGTGAGCGCGGTGGCCAACTGGCTGGCGGCGCAAACCGTGCCGCCAGACGCGCACCCGGCCGAGCGTTTGCCGGCCAAGCTGCCGCTGGCCTGCGGTGGGGGGGCGCAGTGAGCGCGGGCCTCAGCCGACCCGCGGTGGCGGCCACGGCGCGCGAGGGCGCACGCTGGGTGCGCCGTGCCCTGTGGCTCAGCGTGCTGTTGCTGCTGGCCATCGCGTGTTGGGCGCAGTGGCGCACGCAGCTGCGGCCGGCGGGCTCGGCGCTGCACACGCCCGTGGCCTTCAACAGCACGCCGCAGTTGGTGGCGCAAGGCGCGCTGCTGGCGCGTGCGGGCAACTGCGCGGCCTGCCACACCACGCGCGGCGGCGCGCCGCTGGCCGGTGGCCGCGCCATCCTCACGCCCTTTGGCGCGGTGTACGGCGGCAACCTCACGCCCGACCGCGCCACCGGCCTGGGCGCCTGGAGCGCGGACGACTTTTGGCGCGCGCTGCACCACGGCGAATCGCGCGATGGGCGCTGGCTGAGCCCGGCGTTTCCGTACCCCCACTTCACGCGCGTGTCGCGCAGCGACAGCGATGCGCTTTACGCCTACCTGCGCAGCGTGCCGCCGGTGGCGCAAGCCCACAAGCCGAGCGAGTTGCGCTTTCCGTTCAACACCCAGTTGGCGCTGGGCGTGTGGCGCTTGTTCTTTTTCAGCGCGGGTGAGTTTCAGCCCGATGCGGCGCAATCGGTCGAGTGGAACCGCGGCGCTTACTTGGTGAGCGGCCTGGGCCACTGCAGCGCCTGCCACGCGCCGCGAAATGCGCTGGGTGCGGGCTCGCAAGACCTGCTGGCGCTGGGCGGCGGTGAGCTGCCCCTGCAGCATTGGCTGGCGCCTTCGTTGCGATCCCCGCACGAAGGCGGCGTGGCCGACTGGCCGCTGAGCGATGTGGTGGCGCTGCTGCGCGACGGCGTGTCGCCCCAGGCCACGGTGATGGGCCCGATGGCCGAGGTGGTGGCCGGCAGCACGCAGCACCTGCCCGAGGCCGATCTGCGCGCCATCGCCACTTTTTTGAAGGCACTGCCGCAAGACGACACCGCGCCACCCGCCGCCGCCGAGCCCGCCAACGTGCTGACGCTGAAGCTCGGCCGCGAGGTCTACGGCCAGCACTGCGCCGATTGTCATGGCGAGCAAGGCCAAGGCGCGCAAGGCGCCTACCCCGCGCTGGCCGGCAACCGCGCGGTCACGCAGGCCTCGCCGCTCAACGCGCTGCGCATGGTGCTGGTGGGCGGCTACGCGCCGTCCACCGCCGGCAACCCCCGCCCCTGGGGCATGCCGCCGCTGGGGCCCACGCTGAGCGATGCCGAGGTGGCCGCGGTGGTCAGCTACATCCGCCAGTCCTGGGGCCACAGCGCCTCGGCGGCCACGGTGTTGCAGGCGCAGCAGGCGCGCTGAGGCTCCCCAGCCCCATCGCCGCCCTCGCGCCGATCGTCGAACGGGCGGCCAGAGCGTCCAGCAGCTCGCCCACCCGAGCGACACGGCCCAGCAACACAGCGCGCCTAGACTGCCGCCATGAGCACTGCCATCTTGCCCACCCTCGCCGTCGCGCCGCTGGCCCACGATCGCGACCAAACCCCCGGAGAAGAACTCGCCAACGCCATCAGCCACGGCCTCGGCTGCCTGATGGCCATCGGCGCGCTGCCGCTGCTGGTGAGCCGCGCGGTGCGCGATGGCAGCGCCGGCGAGGTGGTGGGCGCCAGCTTGTTTGGCGCCACCATGGTGCTGCTGTACCTGGTGTCGACGATTTTTCATGCGCTGCCGAATGGCCGCGCCAAGCACTGGTTCAACCGCATGGACCACGCAGCCATCTACCTCTTCATCGCCGGCAGCTACATGCCGTATTTGTTCGGCGCGCTGCGCGGGGCCTGGGGCTGGTCGCTGTTCGGCGTGGTCACGGGCGCGGCGGTGGTGGGTGTGGCGGCCAAGATGTTTCGGCTGCTCAACCACCCGCTCTGGTCCACCGGCCTGTACGTGGCCATGGGCTGGGTGGCGCTGATTGCCGCGGCGCCGCTGGTGGCGCACCTCTCGTTCTCGTCACTGGCCTGGCTGGTGGGCGGCGGCGTGGCCTACACGGCGGGCGCCGCGGTGTTCATGGTCGACGGCAAATACCGCTATGCCCACGCGGTGTGGCATGTGTTTGTGATGGCGGGCAGCGCCTGCCATGTGATGGCGGCCCTGGGGCAGATCGGCGTGGGGCGCTGAGGGTAGCGCGCCTTCAACCGCGCGCGAAGAACACCACCGTCATCACCGCGCCCGTGGCAATGACGCCTGCGCGCACCGCTGCCGCGGGCAAGCGCCGCGCCAGCCGCCCGCCCAGGTAGCCGCCCAGCGTGGCGAGCGCGGCCATCCACAGCGCTTGCGGCCACACCACCGCGCCGGCCCAGGCAAACGCCGCCACCGACAGCAGCGAGAGCACCAGCGAGTTGAGGTTTTTCATTGCGTTGGCGGTGTGCACGCGCGGCTCGCCGGTGAGGGTGTAGAGCGCCATCAGCAAGATGCCCAGGCCACCGTTGAAGTAGCCGCCATACACCGCCACCGCCAGCAGGCCGAGCGTGCGCGCCAGGGCGTGCGGTTCGCTCGTCCGTTGGCGCGCCAGCCAGGGGCCGAGTGCAAACAAGGTGGTGGCCAGCAGCAGCAGCCAGGGCACCACGCTGTTGAACAGCCGGGCCGGCGTCACCAGCAGCAGGCCCGCGCCAATCAGCCCGCCGAGCGCGCAAATCAGCGCCTCGCGCAGCAGCCGTGGGCGCGGCAGCGCCTGCAGCTCGGGTCGAAACGCCAGCGCGCTGGCCAGGTAGCCGGGGGCCACCGCCACCGCGCTGGTGGCGTTGGCGGCCACCGGCGGCACACCGGTGAACACCAGCGCCGGGAAGGTGAGAAAACTGCCGCCACCGGCCACCGCGTTGAGCGCGCCCGCGCCCAAAGCCGCGGCGCCTGTGAGCGCCCAGTCGCTCGCGGTCAAGGCCATCAGCGGCATCAGCAGGGCGCCCCGCTCAGACCCGTACCGGCGGCATGCCTACCACGGGCGGGTTCCACAGCGACGGGTCGCTGTGCACCACGGCCAGCGGCCAGCGCACACCGGCCGCGTGGTCTTCAATGCAGCGCAGCACCAGCGGGCTGCGGTGCCGCGCCACACTCGCGCGCACCTCGTCGATCGTCATCCACAGCGTGCGCACGATGCCGGTGTCGAGCTGGCGCTGGGCTTGCGGCTCGCCGGCGTGGCCGGTGTAGGCCAAACGCAGGTAGGTCACGTCGGTGCCCTTGCCGGCGCGCAGCGCGCGCGACAAATACATGCCCACCAGGGCGGTGGGCGTGAAGTCGCAGGTGGTTTCTTCCACCGCCTCGCGCACCACCCCTTGCTCGGGCGACTCGCCCTGCTCCAGGTGGCCGGCGGGGTTGTTGAGCCGCAGGCCATCGCTGGTGTGTTCCTCCACCAGCAGGTAGCGGCCATCGCGCTCGATGACCGCGGCGACGGTGACGCTGGGAGAGAAACGCGGGGCGTGGGGGACGGTGGGTTTCATGGTCGGGGCTTCACGCATCGGCCGGGCGACGCAAGCCGCTCAGCACCAGTTGAACGATCAGGTCTTCGGCATGCTTGTAGTCGCGCGGCTCCAGTTGGGCCTTGCCCAGCAGCAGCGCGAACTGGGTTTCAAAGTCGGCATAGGCCTGGGTGACGGACCAGATGATGAACATCAGGTGCGTGAAGTTGACCCGCGCGATGCGGCCCTGGCGCGCCCAGCGCTCGAAGGTTTTCACGTCAGTGCCCAGCAGCGGGCCCACTTGCTCGCGGATGGCGTCGCCATAACGCGGCGCGCCGGCAATCACCTCTTTGGCAAACACCTTGGCCGCGTCGGGCCGCTCGCGCGAGCTGCGCATCTTGGCGGCAATGTAGTCGCGCAGTGCGGTCTCGGGCTCGTCGCTGGCCGAGAGCGCGCCCATGCCGTCGAGCCACATCGCCAGCACCTCGTCGAGCACGCGGCGGTAGAGCGCATCTTTGCTGGGAAAGTAATAGAGCAGGCTGTGGCGGCTGATGCCGACGGCCGCTGCGATGGCCTCCAGCGAGGCGCCTTCGAAGCCGAACTGCGCAAACTGTGCCTCGGCCTCGCGCACGATCAGCTGCTCTTTGTGCACCCGCGCGGCGCGGGGTTGGCGGGCCGGGGCGTCAACGCCCGCCAGCGCCAGCGTCGGCGTGGCGCTGCTCGTGGTGGCGGCCGAAGCGAGGGCGGGAGCAAGGGCGGGGGCGGACCGGGAACGCGGCATGGCTGCATTGTGGCTGGAGCAAGGAGGCGTTCGCAGCGCCCGAGCCCCCGGATCCGAGCGGGGAGGGCGGCTGCGAACGTGCTGCACCGGTGCGGGGCAGCCCGGCGGCCATTCTGACCGATGCCAGCACAAGCGCGGTGCGCCCGTGCACCCAAAGGGAAATCACCAACTGGTAAAACTTACCAAAAGGTAAAAAATGGCCCTCTTGCCGCTGGCCCACCTTTTGCTGAAGAGGTGCTGACCGTGAGCTCACCCGCCACCACGGCGCGGCCTGCGTTTTGGCCCCCCTTTCAGGAGTCACCCGACGATGAACGCCCCCGAACCTTTGAACGCCGCGTCGGCCCACAACGCGGCCCACCATTCGACCCGTACCGCGTCCGACCCTGCCGCCGTGCAGCGCGGCATCGACAGCAGCTGGTTGCCCTACACGCCCAACCGCTACTTCCGTGAGCACCCCAAGCTGATCGCCAGCGCGCAAGGGGCTTACTACACGCTCGAAGACGGCCGCCGCGTGTTCGACGGCCTCTCGGGCCTGTGGTGCTGCCCCATCGGCCACGGCCACCCCAAGATCGTCGAGGCCCTCACGCGCCAGGCGCAGACGCTGGACTACGCCACCGCGTTTCAGTTCAGCAGCACCGGCACGCTGCGCCTGGCCGAGCGCATTGCTGCGCTGGCGCCCGAGGGCTTGTCGCGCGTGTTCTTCACCAACTCGGGGTCGGAAGCGGTCGACACCGCGATGAAGATCGCCTACGGTCACCACCGCCTGCGCGGCGAGGGCGCGCGCACCCGCTTTGTGGGCCGCGAGCGCGGCTACCACGGCGTGGGTTTTGGCGGCATGTCGGTGGGCGGCATGGTGGCCAACCGCAAGATGTTCGGGCCGATCATGGTGCCGGGTGTGGATCACCTGCCGCACACCCACAACCTCTCGCAAATGGCCTTCTCCAAGGGCCAACCGACCTGGGGCGCGCACCTGGCCGATGAGCTGGAGCGCATCGTCGCGCTGCACGACGCCAGCACCATCGCCGCCGTCATCGTCGAGCCCATGGCCGGCTCCACCGGCGTGCTGGTGCCGCCCGAGGGCTACCTGCAAAAGCTGCGCGAGATCTGCACCCGCCACGGCATTTTGCTGATTTTTGACGAAGTGATTTGCGGCTTTGGCCGCGTGGGCGACAACTTCGGCGCGCAGCGCTTTGGCGTCACGCCCGACATCCTCACCTTCGCCAAGGGCGTCACCAACGGCACCGTGCCCATGGGCGGGGTGATCGTGCGCGAAGAGATTTTTCAAACCTTCATGGGCGTCAACGCGCCCGACCACGCGGTCGAGCTGCTGCACGGCTACACCTACTCCGGCCACCCGCTGGCCGCTGCCGTGGGCCACGCCGCGCTCGACCTGCTGGTGAACGAGGGCCTGATGCAGCGCGCCCGCGCGCTCGAACCCGTGCTGGAGCACGCGGTGCACGACCTGGTGGGCGAGCCCGGCGTGATCGATGTGCGCAACATGGGTTTGGCGGCCGGCATTGATTTGCAGCCCATTCCTGGCAAGCCCGGCCTGCGCGCCATGCGCGTGTTTGAGCGCGCGATGGACGAAGGCCTGCTGGTGCGCTTCACGTCCGACACCATCGCCCTCGGCCCGCCCTTCATCAGCACCGCCGACGAGCTGCTGCGTTTGGGCGAAGGCCTGCGCCGCGCGATCCGTCACGTCATGTCGCAAGGCGACTGACCCCTTCAGCCACAGCCACCCATCCCCCCCCCCGAGACCCACCCCATGGACCTGTCCCCCCCCGCCGGCGGCGTTCGCGCCGCGCGGCTCAGCGATGCCGATTTAGGGAAAAATTTTTGTGACGCCCACGCGCCGCTGA
>JBEAOO010000067.1:0-2929 GCA_041164825.1 Pseudomonadota bacterium
GACAGCCCCGGCATCTGGCCGCGCGGTGACGATGAATCGTTCGGCCGCCAGGGCCGGGTGTCGCACTTTGAGCCGGTCACGCTGTGGGCCGCACTGGCCGCCGTGACCCAACACATCGGCTTTGTGGCCACGGCGTCGACCACCTACGAAGACGCCTATCTGCTGGCGCGCAAGTTCGCCTCGCTCGACCACATCAGCCAGGGCCGCGCCGCCTGGAACGTGGTGACCACGGCGGCCGAGAACGTGCACGGCAACTTCGGCCTCGAGGCCCACCCCGACCCGGCCACCCGCTACCAACGCGCGCACGAGTTTGTCGACGTGGTGAAGGGCCTGTGGGACAGCTTTGACGACGACGCCTTTGTGCGCGACGCCGCCAGCGGCGTGTACTTCGACCCGCAGAAGCTGCACACGCTCAACCACGTGGGACGCTTCCTCAAAGTGAAGGGCCCACTCAACATCGAACGCCCACCGCAAGGCCACCCGGTGATCGTGCAGGCCGGTTCATCCAACGACGGCAAAGAGCTGGCCGCGGCCACGGCCGATGCGCTGTTCACCGCCTGGACCAGCTTGGCCGAAGCCCAGGCTTTCTACCGCGACGTGAAGGGGCGCCTGGCCAAGCACGGCCGCCGGGCTGAAGAGCTGCTGGTTCTGCCGGGCATATCACCCGTGATCGGTCGCACCGAGGCCGAAGCCCAAGCCAAGTGGGCCGAGCTTCAAGCCTTGATCCACCCCGCCGTGGGGCTGAACACGCTGCAGCCCTTTTGGCCCAACGACGACCTCAGCCGCTGGGACCTCGACGCCCCGCCGCCCCACATCCCCGAGCCGCCGCCAGGGGTTCACAGCCGCGCCCACGTGGTGCTGGGCCTGGCGCGGCGCGAGGGCTACACCGTGCGGCAACTCTATGAGTACCTCGCCGGTGCCCGGGGCCACTGGGTGGTCATCGGCACGCCGAAAACCATTGCCGACCGCATGCAAGAGTGGTTTGAGAACGGCGCCGCCGATGGCTTCAACGTGATGCCACCCGTGCTGCCCGAATCGCTCAACGCCTTTGTCGACCTGGTGGTGCCGGAGCTGCAGCGGCGCGGCCTGTTTCGCACCGCCTACGAAGGCCGCACGCTGCGCGAAAACCTCGGCCTGGCGCGCCCCGCCAGCCGCTATGCGCAGCCCGCGGCGGCCCGCGCCGCTTGAGCCACAGCACACGCAACGCCCTGTTCCCTGTTCCCTGTTCCCTGTTCCTTGTTTCATCCACCCCTCCCAAGGAGTTTTTCATGAGCGCAGTCATCCATTCGTCCCCCGCATCCACCGCGGCCACCAAGGCAACACTCGACCTGCACCCCGTGGCCGGCCGCATCGGCGCCGAGGTGCGCGGGCTGCGCCTGTCGGGCGGGCTGGCGGCCGACACCTTTGCTGCCCTGAAGGCCGCATTGCTTCAACACAAGGTGCTGTTCTTCCGCGGCCAGCAGCACTTGGACGATGCCGAGCAGCAGGCGTTTGCGCAGCTTTTTGGCGCGCTGGTGCCGCACCCCACCGTGCCCTCGCGCGAAGGCACGCAGATCTTGGAGCTGGACTCGCAACACGGCGGCCGCGCCAACTCCTGGCACACCGATGTGACCTTCGAGGTCGACTACCCGCAGATCTCGGTGCTGCGCGGCGTGGTGATTCCGGACGCGGGCGGCGACACCGTGTGGTCAAACACTGCCGCGGCCTATGAGGAGTTGCCCATTGAGTTGCGCGCGCTGGCCGACCGCCTGTGGGCCGTGCATGGCAACGACTACGACTACGCCGCCACCCGTGTGGAGGTGGACGACGCCGGCGCCAAACAATACCGCGAGGTGTTCACGCGCCGGCACATCGAGGCCGAGCACCCGCTGGTGCGCGTGCACCCCGAGACCGGCGAGCGCACGCTGGTGGCCGGCCACTTCGTGAAGCGTTTTGTGGGCTACAACACCCACGACAGCGACCACCTGTTCCAGCTCTTCCAGGCGCACATCACGCGCCTGGAAAACACCGTGCGCTGGCGCTGGCAAGCCGGTGACGTGGCGCTGTGGGACAACCGCGCCACCCAGCACTACGCCATCAACGACTACGGCAGTGCGCACCGCGTGGTGCGCCGCGTCACGGCGGCCGGCGACACGCCCGTGGCCGTAGACGGCCAGCGCAGCCGCGCACGGGCGGGCTGAGCGCCGGCAAGAGGTGCGGGCGCCGCCGAGCTGGCGCCCCAGCCCGCTCAGCCGTCGCGCCTCAGTGCAAGGCCGACAAAAACTGCTGCAGCTCCGCCGTTTGCGGCTGGCCAAACAGCTGCTCGGGCGGGCCCATTTCGTGGATGCGGCCGGCGTGCATGAAGACCACGCGGTCGGCCACCTTGCGGGCGAAGTTCATCTCGTGCGTGACCATCAACAGGGTCATGCCTTCATCGGCCAAACCCTCGACCACGCGCAGCACCTCGCCCACCAGTTCGGGGTCGAGCGCGGAGGTGATCTCGTCGCACAGCATCACGCTCGGGTCCATGGCCAGCGCGCGGGCAATGGCCACGCGTTGCTGCTGGCCGCCGGAGAGTTGGTCGGGCCAGGCATCGAACTTCTCGGCCAGGCCCACGCGTGCCAACAGCTGGCGCGCGCGCTCGGTGGCGGCGGCTTGGTCGGTGCGCTTCACCAGCGTGGGCGCCAGCATCACGTTGCCGCCCACGGTGAGGTGCGGAAAGAGGTTGAAGTTCTGGAAGATCATGCCCACGTGCTGGCGCAGTGCGCGCATGGCTTGCGCGTCACCGTGTTTGAGTGGCTGGCCATCGACCTGCAGGGCGCCGTGCTGAAACGCCTCCAGCCCGTTGATGCAACGCAGCAGCGTGCTCTTGCCCGAGCCGCTTTTGCCGATGATGGCGATCACCTCGCCGGCCTGCACCTGCAGGTCGATGCCTTTGAGCACCTCGTTG
>JBEAOO010000068.1:0-7536 GCA_041164825.1 Pseudomonadota bacterium
GGACACGGAGCAAAGCGAATGCGGCACAGCGCTCCGGGCACCCGCCTCGGCATGTGGTTCGCCAAGTACCAGGTACCTGGTACCGAGAACCGAACGTCCCCGCCAAGGCAAACCGGTGCCGTTGAACACCCGCCCGTGTCAGTGCGTCACGGCGTCAAGGCCGCATCGCGCCGCAGTTCCAGCACTGCTCAAACGGGCCGTCCACGGCCTCGCCGCAGCCGTGGCACAGCCAGTGCAAATGCGGTGCATTGCGAAGTGCGTGCAAGGCCTGCCAGGCACGGCCGTGCTCGCTCGCGTCGCTCACCCACACCTCGGGCAGCGCTTGGTCGGGCGGAATTTCACCGGCCAGGCTGCTGGTGTAGGCCCGCTGCACGGTGCAATCGATACCGGCCTGCGTGAGCATGTCGGCCCAGAGCGTGGCCAGCGCGACGTTGGGGGCGGTGGTGAGGCGCTTCATGGTGCGGCGATGGTGCCACGGGCCGAGCACCGGGCAACGTGCGCCTCAGCACCATGTCGGCCGTGCCGGCTCAGTGGCAGATCACCCCCCCGCCATGGCGCCCGCAGCTTCACCAGCACGCCGGCCCAGCAGGGCCCTCAACCCTGCGCAACATGCGCGCTATTCTGCGCACATCGCCAGCCCCACTGCACACCATGGTCAACATCGACGACACCGACAAGGCGCTGATTGCGCTGCTGCGCGCCAACGCCCGCGCCACCGTGGCCTCGCTGGCGCAAAAGCTCAAGGTGGCGCGCGGCACGGTGCAAAACCGGCTGGCGCGGCTGGAGCGCGAGGGCGTGATCACCGGCTACACGGTGCGCCTCAAGCCGCAAGCCGAGGCCCACCAGATCCGCGCGCTGATGACGATTGCGGTGGAGGGCAACCGGGGCGCCGAGGTGCTGCGCACGCTGCGCGGCCAGCCGCACGTGGTGGCGCTGCACACCACCAATGGCCGCTGGGACATCGTGGCCGAGCTGCAAACCGCCACGCTGGAAGCGTTCGACCGCGTGCTGAGCAGCATCCGGCTGATTGACGGCATTGCGAGCACCGAAACCAGCCTGCTTTTGTCCACGCACAAGGTTTAGTGCTTTTTCCATGGTGTGAACGCGGAAAACACTGGAATCCGACCTCTGTCCACAGCACAATGCGACCAAACACCGTGTTACCTTTCACACATTTAGCCCGCTGCGCTGATGAGCACCGACTCGTACCACTGCCTAAGTTGCGGCAAGGCCCATCCGGGCCTGCCCACGGACTGGGGCTACAAATTGCCGGATTTTGTTCATGATTTGGCATACACCGAGCGCTACATTCGTTGTCGCCACAACACCGACCTGTGCACGCTCGACGGCTCGCGTTATTTCATCCGCGGCCTGCTGCCGGTGCCGCTGATTGACGCCCCGGAAAATACCTTTCACTGGGGCTTGTGGGTTGAGGTCGACCACGCCACGCACGACACCTACTTGCTCGGTTTCCACGAAGACCTCTCGCGCATGCCGCGCTGCTTCGGCCACATCGCCAACGAGATCCCGGGCTACGGCGACACCATGGGCCTGCCCGTGCACATCCAGTTTTCCGCCCACGACCAGCGCCCCACCTTTTGGTTCGACCCGACGCTGAACCACGCCCTGGCGCACGAACACCGCGCCGGCATCAGCGCCAAGCGCCACCACGACGTGCTGACCGCGGTGGGGTATGGCGATGAGGACGAGGACAACCTGGGGATCTGAGGCCAGCTGGGCGGGCACCCACTGTGCCGACACCGCAGTGTGTGCAACGCCGCCCCCTGGTGCTTTGGGCGCCGCAGCCGGCCCATCAAGCCAGGCCGCGCACCTCGCCTGAACATGCGCCGCCGAACCCCGCAGAGGGCGCCCGCTGAAGGGTGGCTGGAGCGAGGAGCGTTGAAGCCGTCAGGCTGCGTCACGCCGCGCCATCGCCTCCAGCGGCACCGGCTTGATTTGGGCACCGCGGCCGGCGCAGCCAAAGGCCTCAAAACGGTCGACACACAACTGGCGCGCCGCGGCGGTGGCGTCTTTCAAGAACTTGCGCGGGTCGAACTCGCGCGGGTGCTGTTGCATGGCGCGGCGCAGCGCGCCCGTCATGGCCAGGCGGATGTCGGTGTCGATGTTGACCTTGCGCACACCAAACCGAATGCCCTGCTGGATCTCGCTCACCGGCACGCCGTAGGTCTCGGGCATCTCGCCGCCATGGGCACGGATGATGGCCAGCCACTCCTGCGGCACCGAGGACGATCCGTGCATCACCAAGTGGGTGTGGGGAAGGCGTGCATGGATGGCCTGGATGCGGGCGATGTCCAGCGTCTCGCCGGTGGGCGGGCGGCTGAATTTGTAGGCGCCGTGGCTGGTGCCGATGGCGATCGCCAGCGCATCGACGCCAGTCTGCGCCACGAAGTCGGCCGCTTGCTCGGGGTCGGTCAGCATCTGCGCGTGGCTGAGCACGCCCGCGGCGCCGACGCCGTCTTCCTCACCCGCCGTGCCCGATTCGAGCGAGCCCAGGCAGCCCAATTCGCCCTCCACCGAGACACCCACCGCGTGCGCCATCTGCACCACGCGCCGGGTCACCTCGACGTTGTAGTCGTAGCTGGCGGGCGTCCTGGCGTCTTCGCGCAGCGAGCCGTCCATCATCACGCTGGTGAAGCCCGAGCGGATGGCCTGCAGGCACACCGCCGGGCTGGCGCCGTGGTCCTGGTGCATGACGATGGGCACGTGGGGGTACATCTCCACCGCGGCCTCCACCATCTTGCGCAAAAAGGGCTCGCCGGCGTAGCTGCGCGCGCCGGCCGAGGCTTGCAAAATCACCGGGCTGTCGGTGGCTTGCGCGGCCTGCATGATGGCCTGGATCTGCTCCAGGTTGTTGACGTTGAACGCGGGCACGCCGTAGCTGTGTTCGGCGGCGTGGTCGAGCAATTGACGCAAAGAGATCAGGGCCATGGCGGCGCTCCGTGAGGTTGAAGAATGAGGGGGAATCGGGTCGCAGCGCGGCTCAGCCCAACAAAGCGAGTGCGCGCTGCACCACGGCCTCGGGCGTGAAACCGAAGTGCGCCCACAGCTCGGCGGCAGGCGCCGATTCGCCAAAGGTGTCGAGCCCGATCACATCGCCGTGCTCGCCCACCCATTGCCACCACAGGCCGCTGCTGCCGGCCTCGATGGCCAGGCGCGGCAGGTGGCGCGGCACCACCGCGCGCTGCCAGGCGGCGTCTTGCCGCGCGAACACATCCAGGCAGGGCACCGACACCACGCGCGCAGCCACACCCCGCGCGGCCAACTGTTCGGCGGCTTGCAGCGCCAGGCCCACTTCGGAGCCACTGGCCAGCAGCGCGATGCACTCGCCTGCCGGCTGGCGCAGCACATAGGCACCCCGCGCGATGGCGTCCGCGCGCGGCGTGCCGTCACCCGCGTGTGGCAGCGCCTGGCGCGAGAGCAGCAAGGCGCTCGGCCCATCTTGGCGACGCAGTGCCGAGCGCCAAGCGACCGCCGTTTCGGTCGCATCGGCGGGCCGCCACACATCCAGACGCGGAATCAGCCGCAGGCTCGACGCATGCTCCACCGGTTGGTGCGTGGGCCCGTCTTCGCCCAGGCCGATGGAGTCGTGCGTGAACACATAGACCGGCGCCAGCTTCATCAACGCGGCCATGCGCAGCGCGTTGCGGGCGTAGTCGGCAAACGCGAGGAAGGTGCCGCCAAAGGGGCGCAGGCCGCCGTGCAGCGCCACGCCGTTCATGATGGCCGCCATGCCGAATTCGCGCACACCGTAGTGCACGTGGTTGCCCACGCCGGTGCCGGTGAGCGGGCGGTGGCCGGCCCAATCGGTGAGGTTGGAGCCCGTGAGGTCGGCCGAGCCGCCGAGCAGCTCGGGCATGGCCGGGCCCAGGCGCTGCAACACGTCTTGCGAGGCCTTGCGCGTGGCCACCGATGCCGCCGCTGATTCCGCCGCGGCGATGGCCTCGGCGAGTGCCGCTTCGGCCGCCTCGCCCAACGCGGCCGGGCCAGCCCAGCGGCGCTGCAGTTCGTGCGCCAGCGCCGGGTGGGCTTGCGCATAAGCGTCGAATCGCTGCTGCCACGTGCGCTGTGCGGCAGCACCGGCTTCCCGCGCACACCACGCCAGTTGCACCGCCTCGGGCACCTCAAACGGCGGCGCCGTCCAGCCCAGGGCCGCGCGGGTGAGCGCAATCTCGGCCTCGCCCAGCGGCTCGCCATGGGCCTTGGCCGTGCCGGCGCGGTGCGGTGAGCCGTGGCCGATGCGCGTTTTGCAGCACACCAACACAGGCTTCTCGGCAGCACGGGCCGCGGTGATGGCGCGGTCCAGCGCCGCGCTGTCGTGGCCGTCCACGTCGCGCAACACCGTCCAGCCCAGGGCCTCAAAGCGGCCCGGTGTGTCGTCGGCAAACCAGCCGCGCACGTCACCATCGATGCTGATGCCGTTGTCGTCGTAGAACACCACCAACTTGTGCAGCCCCCAGGTGCCGGCCAGCGACGCCACCTCGTGGCTGATGCCTTCCATCAGGCAGCCATCGCCGACGAACACCCAGGTGCGGTGGTCGACGATCGTGTGCCCGGGGCGGTTGAACTCGGCCGCCAGCAGCTTCTCTGCCAGCGCCAGGCCCACCGCATTGGCCAGGCCCTGGCCGAGCGGGCCGGTGGAGGTTTCGACCCCGGGCGTCAGGCCCACTTCGGGGTGGCCGGGCGTGAGGCTGTGCAGTTGCCGAAAGCGCTTCAGCTCGTCCATCGGCAGCGCATAACCGCTGAGGTGCAGCAGGCCATAGAGCAGCATGGAGCCATGCCCGTTGGAGAGCACGAAGCGGTCGCGGTCAGGCCACTGGGGCTCGGCCGGGTTGTGCTTGAGCGCGTGGCGCCACAGCGCCTCGGCGATGTCGGCCATGCCCATGGGCATGCCCGGGTGGCCCGAGCGCGCGGCCTGCACCGCGTCCATGGCCAGCACACGCAAGGCGTTGGCGCAGTGCTTGCGCAGGGTGGGTTCGGTGGCAAGTGAAGGCATATGGACTCCGAAAAGTTGCAATGAAAATCGGGGCGCTTGGGGCGCCGGGTCTCTGTGCCACCGCGGGAGGCAGCTCGGTGCTGGGGCGGTCTGAGCATCTGGGCGAAAGGCATCCGGAGGCAGGTGCTCGGAGCGCTGAGCCGCATTCGCTTTGCTCCGTGTCCCCCGCCGGCCTGCGGCCGGCTCCTCCTTTACCTGCGCAAAGCGAATGCGGCTCAGCGCTCCCTGAACCAGTGGTGGCATGCCAAATCGACCCACACCGCGGTGCTCGTTGGGGCGGTGATGGGCCGGGCCGATGTGCGCAGGTAAAGGAGGAGGGTCCGCGCAGCGGGCCCGGGGGACACGGAGCACATCGGCCCGGCCCATCGCCGCCCTCGCGCCGAACGTCGAACCTAGAACGAGAAGCGGAAACCGATCTCAAGCCGCCAGCAACTTCTTCCGTCGCTCGACCAGCCGCATCACCATGGGCGTGAAGATCAGTTGCATCGCCAACTCCATCTTTCCGCCCGGCACCACCAGCGTGTTGGCGCGCGACATGAAGGAGTCGTGCAGCATGCTCAGCAGGTAGGGGAAGTCGAAGCCGCGCGGGTTGGCGAAGCGGATCACCACCAGGCTCTCGTCGGCCGTGGGGATGGTGCGGGCGATGAACGGGTCGGAGGTGTCGACCACCGGCACGCGCTGGAAGTTGATGTGCGTGCGCGTGAACTGCGGGCAGATGTAGTGCACGTACTCGTGCATGCGGCGCAAGATCACATCGGTCACCGCCTCGGTGCTGTAGCCGCGCGTGCTGCGGTCGCGGTGGATTTTTTGGATCCACTCCAGGTTGATCACCGGCACCACGCCAATCAGCAAGTCGGCATGGCGGGCCACGTCCACCGTCTCGGTTTTCACCCCGCCGTGCAAGCCCTCGTAAAACAGCAGCTCGCTGGGCGGCAGGGATTGCCAGGGTGTGAAGGTGCCCGAGGTTTGGCCAAAGGGCGCGGCTTCTTCGTCGTTGTGCAGGTACTTGCGCGACTGGCCACTGCCCGTGTCGGCATAACTGCGGAACAGCGCTTCGAGCTCGGCGAACAGGTTGGCGTCTTCACCGAAGTGGCTGAAGTGCGGCTTGCCCTGGGCCTCGGCCTCGGCCATGGCGGCCTTCATGGCCGTGCGGTCGTGGCGGTGGAAGCTGTCGCCCTCGATGACGGCAGCCGCCACGCCTTCACGGCGAAAGATGTTCTCGAACGTGCGCGTGACCGAGGTGGTGCCGGCGCCTGATGAGCCGGTGATGGCGATGATGGGGTGGTGGGCAGACATGAGGAAACTCCCGGCTCAATCGATGTTTGCGAACAGGCCGCGCTTGCCGAACAAGGGCGCGGTGAACTGGGACGGCGCGGCGCGCTCTTCGCGGTGGTAGGCCTCGATGCGGCTGACCTCCTCGGTCGAGCCAAACACGAAGCCGATGCGCTGGTGAATGGCCGTGGGCTGCACCGTCATCAAGCGCGCCTCGCCGGTGCTGGCGTTGCCGCCGGCCTGCTCGATCAGGAACGAAATCGGGTTGGCCTCGTAGAGCAGGCGCAGGCGGCCGGGCTTGCCTGGGTCTTTGCTGTCGCGCGGGTACAAAAACACGCCGCCGCGCATCAGGATGCGGTGCGTCTCGGCCACCAGCGAGGCGATCCAGCGCATGTTGAAGTCGGCGCCGCGCGGGCCGCCCACCCCAGCCACGCACTCGTCCACATAGCGCTTCACGGCCGGCTCCCAGAAGCGGCTGTTGGAGGCGTTGATGGCGAACTCGCGGGTGCGCACGGGGATGCGCAGATTGGGGTGGCTGAGCACCCACTCGCCGAGTTGCGGGTCGAGCGTGAAGGCATGGGTGCCCGCGCCCAGCGTGAGCACCAGCATGGTGGCCGGGCCGTAGAGGGCATAACCGGCGCAGACCTGCTGGTTGCCAGGCTGCAAAAAATCGGCCTCGGCCGCGTCTTCACCCGGTCGCACGGCACGCACGATCGAGAAGATGCTGCCCACCGGCGCGTTGACATCGATGTTGGACGAACCATCGAGCGGGTCGAACATCAGCAGGTACTTGCCGCGTGGGTGCTGGGGCGGCAGTGCATAGGGCGCTTCCATTTCCTCGGACACCATGCCCGCCACGTGACCACCCCACTCGGTGGCGCGCAGGAACATCTGGTTGCCCAACACATCGAGCGGCTTCTGCGCCTCGCCCTGCACATTGACCACACCGAGCCCCGGCGGCTCCACGCCCAAGGTGTCTGCCAAGTTGCCCAGCGCCACCTTGCGCGAAATGGCCTTGCAGGCCAGCGAGACATCGGTGATCAGTGCATTGAGCTCGCCGGTGGCGTTGGGGTGTTTGCGGCGCTCCTCGATGAGGAACTGGGTGAGGGTGGACTTTCCTCCGGTGGGCATGGCGGTCTCCTGATGTTGAATCTGTGGGGCCGAGCGGCAGGAGCTCGGGCCGGTGTGTGGGGGCGTCTTGGGGCGCCTTTGGGGGTTGTCAGCAGGGCCTGAACGCAACCTGCGGGCCA
>JBEAOO010000069.1:0-15287 GCA_041164825.1 Pseudomonadota bacterium
GCATCGACATGAGCGAGTATCAAGAGAAGCATACCGTCTCGCGCCTCATCGGGGCGCCGCCCGGCTATGTGGGCTACGAGGAAGGCGGGCAGCTCACCGAGGCCGTGCGTCGCAAGCCGTATTCGGTGTTGCTGCTCGACGAGGTCGAGAAGGCGCACCCCGACGTGTTCAACGTGCTGCTGCAGGTGCTGGACGATGGCCGCCTGACCGATGGCCAGGGCCGCACCGTGGACTTCAAAAACACCGTGATCGTGATGACCAGCAACCTGGGCTCACAGATGATCATGCAGATGGCGGGCCAGGACAGCGAAGCGATTCGCGAGGCGGTGTGGGGCGAGGTGAAGGCGCATTTCCGGCCCGAGTTTTTGAACCGCATCGACGAGACCGTGGTGTTCCACGCGCTCGACGAGGCCAACATCCTTGCCATCGCGCGCATTCAGCTCAAGGGCCTGGAGGCCCGCCTGGCCAAGATGGAGATGAAGCTGGAGGTGTCGGACGAGGCCTTGGTGGAAATCGCCAAGGTGGGGTTCGATCCGGTGTTTGGAGCGCGGCCGCTCAAGCGCGCCATTCAATCGCGCATCGAGAACCCGGTGGCCAAGCTGATTTTGCAAGGCAAGTTTGGCCCGAAGGATGTGGTGCCGGTGACGGTGCACGACGGCCTGTTCAGCTTCGACCGCGTGGTGCACTGACGGACGGGGCAGCACGCGCGGGCTCAACGGGGGGGGCGGGCGGTGCCCTTGCTCGCCGGAGTTCAATGCCACCTGACCGAAAAAAAGGCGCCTCTCGGAGACGCCTTTTCTCTGTGATGCTTGCGCTGGCGCCGCCTCGCTTGTGCGTGCCCACGCCTCAGTCTCTCAGGCGTCGCTCAGCGTGCCGTCGAGGTTTTGCAGTTGCACCCGGGCCAGGGTGAGGTTGGCCTGGGTTTGGTCGAGCACGGCGTGCACGGCCAAGCCGGGGCGGCCGGGCAGGGGGCGCAGCAGCAGGTGGTGCTGGCCCAGGGTGATGGCAGCTTCGGGCAGCGTTTGCCCCAGGCCCATGGCCCGGCTCGACGCCCACATGGCCGACAACAACTGCTGCCCGTGCGAGGCCAGGGTGTTGGCCTCGGGCCGGGCGCCAGCGTGCACCAGCGGCAGCCCCGTGCTGTGGTCAAACACGCAGGCGCTGACCATGCCTTTGATCGCCACCACCTTGTCAATGTAGCTTTGCAGCGGCGCTTCAATCACCGGGCTGCTGTGGGCGGCTGCGGCGGGTGAGGTGCGACGGTCAAAGGGCACGGGCGCCGATGCCGGCGTGAATTCGAACGCGCCGTCGGCGTGGGGCGCCGGTGCCGCTGCGCCGGCCGTGGCCGGCCTGGGGCCTGAGGGCACCGAGGGCGGCGGTGCGTCACGCAGGCGGTTCCAGCTGCTGCTGATGAAGTTCCACGCGTCAGACGGGCGGTTCACCCGCGGCGTGGTTTGCACCTCGATGTGGGCTTCGCGCGCCATGTCGCTGCCCACTTGGGCGAGATTGCCCGGTGCCGCCAGCGGCATCAGCAGCAATTGGCGGCTCGGCCAGGGGCCGGCGCGCATGGCGTCTTGCAGCGGGCGCAAGGCGGTGTGGAGCGCGTGGGCGGGCAAGGCGCCGACCATCAGCACACCCAACCGCGCATGGCCCAGCAAGGTGTGGGCCATGGCGTGGCGGGTGGTGGTGTCGGCGTCAACCTCGGTGGAGTACAAGCGCAGGGCCCGGCCGCCGGGTGTGGGCAGGTCCACAAATTCCAGCGACGCGAGCTCATGGCCGAAGCCCTGGCGCCGGATCGACAGTTGCTGCACCGCTTGGCTGCTGGCTGCAGCCAAGCGCGCCAGCAGGCTGCGCGAGGTGCGGGTGCCGAGGTCGTGCAAAGCGATGAAGTCGGGAGTGAGGTGCTCGAACTGCTGTTGCAGCGCCAAGCCCGCGTCACACGACACAAACAACTCGCGCAAGGTGGCGCTGACGCGAACACCGATGTCGGTGGCCGCGGTACGAACCTCGGGTTCATCGTCGAGCAAGCGCGTGGGTTCGGCCTCCACGGCTCGGGTGGCGAGCCACTCGGATGTGACATCACGCTGGTGCGGGCTGGATGTGGCCATGATCGGACTGAACTGCTGGTGAACCAAGTGATGGGCGCCGAGCTTGACACGGTGCGCAGTGAATGGCCGCGTTGGAGCTGTAAAAGTTGGTGCGGTGTGAGAGCTCTGACTGAACATGGTCGCATGCTTGCAACGGCGCGTCACCGGGATGATCCCCGTTTTTGCACGGGAATCCCTGGCGCGCAGGGCCTTGCCCCCGCCGATAGAATTGCGCCAGCCTTTTGGGTGCTCTGCGGCTGGGGCGCCCCCACTCATGCGTGCGCTCGTTCGCCCGCCACACCGACATGCCGGATTCCTCAGTGCCTTCCTCTTCCATCGCCCCTGTGGTCATCGTGGGCGCCGGCTTGGCCGGTCTGACTGTGGCGCTGCACTTGGCGCAAAGCGTGCCGGTGGTCGTGCTGGCCAAGCGAAATTTTGAAGAGGGCGCCACGGCCTGGGCGCAAGGTGGCATCGTGGGCGTGCTGGGCAGTGACGACAGCATCGAGTCCCATGTGCGCGACACGCAAGACGCGGGCGCCGGCTTGGTGGACGAACACACGGCCCGCTTCATCGCGCAACAAAGCGCCGAAGCCATTGCGTGGCTGGTGAACCAGGGCGTGGCGTTTTCGCCCGACCCGGAGGGCCCGCTCGGCCTGCACCTCACGCGAGAAGGCGGCCACGCCGTGCGCCGCATTGCCCACGCGGCCGATGCCACGGGCAAGGCGATCCACGACGTGCTGCTGGCCGCCGTGCGCCGCCACCCCAACATCACGCTGCGCGAGCGTTGGATGGCGATTGATCTGATCACCTCGCGCCTGCTCAAGCGCGATGAGGCGCCGCGCTGCTACGGCATTTACGCGCTCGACATCGACACCCAAAAGGTCGAGACGCTCGCGGCCTCAGCGGTGGTGATGTCGACCGGTGGTGTCGGCAAGGTCTACCGCTACACCAGCAACCCCGAGACATCTACCGGCGACGGCATTGCGATGGCTTGGCGCGCGGGCTGCCGCATCGGCAACATGGAGTTCATCCAGTTTCACCCGACTTGCCTGTACCACCCGCAGGAGCGCAGCTTCTTGATCACCGAAGCGCTGCGCGGCGAGGGCGGCTTGCTCAAGTTGCCCGACGGCACGCGCTTCATGCCCGCGCACGACGAGCGGGCCGAGTTGGCGCCGCGCGATGTGGTGGCCCGGGCGATCGACTTCGAGATGAAAAAGCACGGCCTCGACTACGTGCTGCTCGACGCCACGCACCTGGGTGAAGCCTTCTTGAAGGAGCACTTCCCCACCATTTTTGCCCGCTGTCTGCACCTGGGCATCGACATCTCCAAGCAGCCCATTCCGGTGGTGCCGGCCGCTCACTACACCTGCGGCGGCGTGGTCACCGATTTGTTGGGCCGCACCGATTTGCCCGGCCTCTACGCTGTGGGCGAAACCACCTATACCGGCCTGCACGGCGCCAACCGCCTGGCCAGCAACTCGCTGCTCGAATGCGTGGTGCTGGGCAAGACCACGGCCGACGACATCTTGGCCCACGCCGCGGTCAACCCGCCGTCGCTGCCGGCGTGGGATGAGAGCCAGGTGGAGAACGCCGACGAACAGGTCGTCATCTCGCACAACTGGGACGAGCTGCGCCTGTTGATGTGGAACTACGTGGGCATCGTGCGCACCACCAAGCGGCTGGAGCGTGCGCTGCACCGCATCGAGTTGCTGCGCAGCGAGATCGAGGAGTACTACGCCAACTTCCGCGTCACGCGAGATTTGTTGGAGTTGCGCAATCTGGTGGAGTGCGCCGAGCTGATCGTGCGCTCCGCCCTGATGCGCCACGAAAGCCGCGGCCTGCACTTCAGCCGCGACTACCCGCAGACACTGCCCGTGAGTTTCCCCACCGTGCTGGTGCGCGACACGAGCCGCCGCGACGGACGTGGTAAGGGGCACAGCGCAGGACTGTGTCGCTGAGGACTCCGGCCTCGGTCTCGGTTTGACTGCGCGCGCCGAGGCAGGTGCTCGGAGCGCAGTGCCGCATTCGCTTTGCTCCGTGTCCTCCGCCGGCCTGCGGCCGACTCCCCCTTTACCTGCGCAACGCGAATGCGGCACTGCGCTCCCTGAACCAGCGGTGGCATGCCACGTCGACGCATGCCGCAGTGGGTGCAGGGGCGGTGATGGGCCGGGGCGATGTGCGCAGGTAAAGGGGGAATGGGCCGACCGAAGGGAGGACCAGGAGGACACGGAGCACATTGCCCCGGCCCATCGCCGCCCTCGCGCCGATCGTCGAACGGGAATCCTCCGAACGCCAAGCGACCTCAGGTCAAGCGCGGCAACATGCTGGGCGCCGAGGTCCTTGGCCGGCGATTGGCTCTATGTTCGGACTCAAGCCTGCACGAGATCGGTACGCGCAGCAGCAAAGCGCCCGATCGATCAGGCGCGGGCGCGCATGGCGACGCGTGCCTGCACAAACTCAAACGCAAACTCCACCGCGTCGGCAATCAGGCGCTCGGTGTCCGCGCGCTCTTTGTCGCTCAGGTAAAACGAAAAATCCACCGCATGGCGGATGTAGCGCGCTGGCAGGCGGTTGAGCGCCACGCAGGCCACATCGGGCAAAAAGCCGCGCTCGGCCAGGTGGGCAAACGTGGTTTGGCGGTCACGGATGCGGGCAATCACGGCCGCTTCGTGGTGGTTGCGGATGGATTCGAATTCGTCGTTCATGGCGGGCCACAAGGTCGGGGAGATCCGTCGAGTGTGTGCGGCCTGCCAGATCGCTGATGCGCCCAAATGCCGCGCTGAATGGGCTTTGTTCAGACCTTCAGATGCGCTCAAGCACCCGCATCGAGTAGTCGGTCGCGCGCACGTCCTTGGTCAACGCGCCGATCGAGATGCGGTCGACGCCGGTGCTGGCGATGTCGCGCACCGTGTCCATGTTGACGCCGCCCGAGACCTCGAGCACCGCCCGCCCGGCGTTCAGCGCCACGGCCTCGCGCATGCCGGCGAGGTCGAAGTTGTCGAGCATCACATTGCGCGCGCCATGCTCAATGGCCTGGGCCAATTGCGCCAGGCCTTCGACCTCAATCTGGATGTCCACGCCGGCATGCAACGCCTCGGCCGCGGCCAGCACCTGCGGAATGCCGCCCGCCGAGGCAATGTGGTTTTCCTTGATCAGGATGCCGTGCCACAGCGCCATGCGCTGGTTGTGGCCGCCGCCCACGCGCACCGCGTACTTCTGCGCTTGGCGCAGGCCGGGCAGGGTTTTGCGGGTGTCGAGGATGGCGCAGCCCTTGGGGTTGGGCGAGGCGCCGGCAATCGCGTCCACATGGCGGCGGGTGGTGGTGGCGGTGCCGCTCAGCAGCTGCAAAAAATTGAGCCCGGGCCGCTCGGCCGAGAGCAGCGCCCGAGCGCGGCCTTCGATGTGGCAGACCAGCGTGTTGGCGGCCATGCGCTCACCTTCTGCGCAGTGCCAGTCGATGGTGACTTCGTTGTCGACAGCGGCGAAGCAGGCGTCAAACCATTCACGGCCGCACAGCACGGCTTCTTCGCGCACCAGCACGCGGGCGCGCACGCGCTGGTCGTCGGGCACGAGCAGGGCGGTCCAGTCTTGGCGGCCGATGTCTTCGGAGAGCGCGTCGCGCACATTGCGCTCGCGAGCGGATGCCAGGGTTTCGTTGCGGTCGAACATGGTTCAGGCGGCTCCGATGTTCGGCACCAGGCCGGAGGCGGCGGTGGCCAACGCCTTGGTTTGCGCGGCCGTGAAATCGAGCATGCGCTGGATGCAGTGCTGGGCTTCGGCGCGGATGCCTTCTTCCACCTCAATCTCGCCCGTGCCTTGCTCCAAACAAGCCACCACGCCTTGCAGCGCGTTCATCGCCATCCAAGGGCAGTGCGCGCAGCTCTTGCAGGTGGCGCTGTTGCCGGCGGTGGGTGCTTCGATCAGCGTTTTGCCCGGCGCCAGCTGGCGCATGCGGTGCATCATGCCGTTGTCGGTGGCGACGATGTAGGTCTGCGCCTTGCCCTCAACCACCGCCTTGAGCAGGGCCGAGGTCGAGCCCACCACGTCGGCCTGGGCCACCACGGCTTCGGGCGATTCGGGGTGCACCAGCACCATGGCGTCAGGGTGCTGTTGGCGCAGCAGGTCGAGCTCCAGGCCCTTGAACTCGTCGTGCACGATGCAGGCGCCGTTCCACATCAGCATGTCGGCCCCGGTTTTCTGCTGGATGTAGCGGCCGAGGTGGCGGTCGGGCGCCCACAGGATTTTTTCGCCCTGCGCCTTCAGGTGGCTGACGATGGCCAGCGCGCAGGAGCTGGTGACCATCCAATCGGCGCGGGCCTTCACGGCCGCACTGGTGTTGGCATAGACCACCACTTTGCGGTCGGGGTGGGCGTCGCAAAAGGCGGCGAAATCGTCGGCCGGGCAACCCAGGTCGAGCGAGCAGGTGGCGTCCAGGTCGGGCATCAGCACGCGCTTGCCCGGGCTCAAAATTTTGGCGCTCTCACCCATGAAGCGCACGCCCGCCACCACCAAGGTTTGAGCGGTGTGGTCGCGGCCAAAGCGGGCCATCTCCAGTGAGTCGGCGACGATGCCGCCGGTCTCCAGCGCCAGGTCTTGCAGGTCGCCGTCGACGTAGTAGTGGGCCACCAACACGGCGTTGTGTTGCTTGAGCAGCGCGGCGGCGCGGGCCTTCCAGGTGGCGCGCTCGGGCAGCGTCAGCGGCGCAGGCACCTTGGCCCAGGCGTGGGCGGTGCAGGTGGCACCGGCGGCGTCTTGTTTGTCGTAATCGAACTGCACTTGGCTCATGGCATCGAACTGTGAAAGCACGGGCCGTGACCCGCAGAGCAGATGATGTTAGCCGAGTGGCCGAGGCGCCACGCTCGCCCTGGGCGGCCGGCCGATCAGAGTGCGACCAGACGCTGGCGCAGGTCGTCCACGTTGGCCTTTTGGCGGTCGAGCAGCAGCAGCCAATAAATGGGGCGGGCACCCGACGCGCGGCGCAGCAGTTGAACCTGGGTGGCGGTGGTGGCCAGCAGTTCGTCGAGCGGGTCGTCGGCGCCGTTGCGGCCGGTGCCTACCGAGCTGCTGCCTTCGGCACGCAGCCACGTGGCCAGGCGCAGCGCCGTGCGGGCCATGGGCGTGGCGGCGGCATCGCGGGTGCGGTGTGCCAGCAGCCCGCCATCGGCCGCGTCGATGGCCGCGCAGGCCAGCACACCGGGCAGCGGCAGCAGGGTGTCGAGCCGCTGCACCCAAGTCAACTCTGGCGTGTGCGGGCTCCCCAAGCCGCCCAAGGCGGGGGTGAAGGACACGGAGCGCGTCCGGCGCGGCAGCGTGCGGGCCACGGCCCAGCCCGACTGCAGGGCGCTCCACACCTCGGAGGTGCTGGTCAGCAGCTGCTGGCAGATCAGCACGCGCAGGTGTTGCGGCCAGTCGGTGGAGGACACCTTGTTGGCGATCCACGCGGCGTTGTGCGGCAGCAAAAACTGCAGCGCCGTGCAGCGCCACTCGGGCGACAGCACGGCGCGGTGGATGTCGGCCAGCAGCGCGTCGATGTCGGGCGGGGCCATGGGGCCGATGACGATGCTGCTCATCTGGCTGCAGGGCATCAGGGCCAGTGCCACGGGCACGCCTCGGTCGTGGCCGCGGCTGTCGTCGCTGTGCTGCAGGTGCAGCACATCGCCGTCGCGTTGCAACACGCTGGTGCGTTGCACCCGGGCCATCGCCCGCAGGCTGGTGCCGTCACGCAGGCTCATGCGCTCTAACGGGTTGCCGCTGGCGTCGGCCACCGCTTTGAGCAGCGACGGCGCCCACACGCCCAGTGGGTCGACCACCGTGAGACTCTGGCGGTCCATTTGGTCGTCGCTGTGGCTGGCCCAGTGGCGGTAGAGGGTGTCGGCAGGCGTGTCGTTGATCAGCAGGTCGCGCATCAACGGCCCGGCAGGGCGCGCATGAGGCGGCAGCAGGGGCTGGGTGATGGGCTCCAGCCAGCCAGGGCCCGTGTCTTGGGCCGACACAGTGGGCGGAAATTCCGCCAGCGACTCCGGGTTGCTGTCGGCGGCTTGGCGCTCAAAAAGGTCAGTCAACATGGGTCGCTGCGTCACGTTTTATTGCATCCGATTGTGAACCGATGTGCGCATCAATTCGCACCGTTGGGCATGATGCGGGGCCGAATTCAACGTAAGTGAACGTCACATGCAGCAACCCCCACAGCCGACCTTGCGCCAGGACGCCCGCACCATCGGCCTCATCGGCCTGGCCCATGGCAGTTCGCACTTTTTCCACTTGCTGCTGCCCCCCTTGTTCCCGCTGTTCATTGCGGAATTTGGCTTGAGTTACTCGCAACTGGGCCTGTTGATCACCCTGTTTTTCGTCATCTCGGGCACCGGGCAGGCGCTGTCGGGTTTTGTGGTGGACAAGGTGGGTGCCCGGCCGGTGTTGTTCGCGGCGCTGTGCAGCTTTGTGCTGGCGGCCGTGGCCACCGCATCGGCCCGCAGTTATGACGGCCTGCTGGTGGCCGCGGCGCTGGCCGGTTTGGGCAATGCCCCATTTCACCCGGCCGACTTCACCATCCTCAACAAGCGTGTTTCGCCGCAGCGCCTGGGGCATGCGTTTTCGGTACACGGCATCTCGGGCAACCTGGGCTGGGCGGCGGCGCCGCTGTTTCTCACCGGTCTCACGCAGGCGCTGGGGTCGTGGCGTTTGGCGGCCTTGGCCGCGGGCGCTTGGGCCCTCGCGGTGCTGTTGATTTTGGTGTGGAACCGCGATGCGCTGGACGACCGCGCTGGTGCGGCCGAGGTGCTGCCAGGGGCCGCACGCGTGGGTGCGCAACCGGCCGAACACCCGATGGCGTTTCTCAAGCTGCCGTCGGTGTGGATGTGCTTCTCCTTCTTCTTCTGGACCACCTGTGCGCTCAGTGCCATCCAGGGGTTTGCCGGCCCGGCGCTGCACACGCTCTACGGCCTCAAGTTGGAGCTCACCGCTTTCATCGTCACGGGCTTCATGCTGTGTGGCGCAGTCGGCATGGTGATTGGCGGCTTCTGGGTGGGCCGGGCTGAGCGGCTCGAAAAATTGATTGCGGGGTGCTTGTTGGCCGCCTCCGCCGCACTCGCGCTGGTGGGCAGCGGTTGGTTGCCGGGCTGGCTGGCGTTTGGCGTGGCTGCGGCAGCGGGCTTTGGCGTGGGCTTGGCCGGCCCCTCGCGCGATCTGCTGATCAAGCGGGCCGCGCCCCCAGGCGCCACGGGGCGGGTTTACGGCACCGTGTATTCGGGCCTGGACGTGGGCTTTGCCGTGGCCGCGCCGGTGTTTGGCGCGTTGATGGATGCGCAGCGGCCGGGCGCGGTGTTTTTGGGCTCGGCGCTGGCGTTGCTGGCTGGGGTGGCATCGGCCACGCTGGTGGGCGCGCAGGTGGCGCGGCGCAAGCGGGCAGTGGCGGCGGCCTGATCGGCGCTGCGGCTCGCCCTCGCCGGGTCAGTGGAACGAGTGAATCATCTCCCGCACCCGCGGGTAGATTTGCTGTTGCCAACGCCGGCCGCTGAACACGCCGTAGTGGCCCACGCCCAGCTGCACGTGGTGGTTTTTCATGTAAGGGCGGATGCTGGGGCAGAGGTCGTGCGCGGCCACGGTTTGGCCGATGGCGCAGATGTCATCGCGCTCGCCTTCCACCGTGAACAGCGCGGTGCGGCGGATGGCGCCGGTGTCCACGGTTTCCCCATTCACCACCAGCACTTGGCGCGCCAGGTCGTAGGTCTGGAACACCTTCTCCACCGTCTCCAGGTAGAACTCGGCCGGCAGGTCGTTGACGGCGAAGTACTCGTCGTAAAAGCGCGCGCTGGCGTCGGCCTTGTCGTGCTCGCCGCGCAAGCGGTTTTTGTAGAGGTCGAGAAAGGCTTGTTTGTGGCGGTCCGGGTTCATGCTCATGAACGCCGTGAGCTGCATGTAGCCCGGGTACACGCGCCGGCCCGCACCTTCAAATTGCCAAGGCACGTGGTTCACCAGCTTCTCTTCAAACCAGGCGATGGGCTTGTCGGTGGCCAGCTTGTTGACCAAGGTGGGGTTGATGCGGCAATCGATGGGGCCGGCCATCAGCGTCATGCTGCGCGGCTGGGCGATGTGGTTGCGCTGGGCCATCAGGGCCACCGCGGCCAGCGTGGGCACGCAGGGCTGGCACACGGCCACCAGGTGGGTGTCGGGGCCCACGGTGGCGATGAACTCGATCACCTGCTCCACATACTCGTCCAGACCAAAACGGCCGGCGCTCAGCGGCACGTTGCGGGCGTTGTGCCAGTCGGTGACGAACACGTCGTGGTCGGCCAGCAGCGTGCGCACGGTGTCGGCCAGCAGGGTCGCAAAGTGGCCCGAGAGCGGCGCCACCACCAGCACGCGGGGCAGGGCGGCGGCTTGGGCATCGCTCAGGTCGTCGCGCACGAAGTGCAGCAGCGTGCCAAAGGCGCGCACCAGCTTGGGCACTTCATGCACGGGCACCTCGCGCTCGGTGCCATCGGGGCCCGGCACCTTGACGCTGTTGATGCCAAACGCCGGGCGCTCGTGGGTGAGCCGCAGGCGCGAAACCAGCTCCATGGCAGAGGCCAAGGGCTGCGCGGGGAGGTAGTCCGCGGTTTTGCGCAGTTCGTCAGACCAGCGGCGAGCGCTGTTCTGCAGGGGTGCCAGGCCATCGGCCAGCATCTGGTAAGCGGCGTAATTCATCGCGTTTGAGGGTGCGGTGCACCATGCCTGTGTTGATCGATTACAGGCAAGTTACGGGCCATGGTCGACAGCGCTGTGACAGGGCGGGCCATGCGCGCGCTTGGCGCAACGCAGGCGCAACAATTGGCACAGCAATTGCGGAAGTACGTCACAAACCGCTGGAGACGCACCACCATGGCCACCAAGACACCGAGCCCCGCCAAGAGCTCGTCCAAAACGACCACCCCGACCACCGCCACCACGCTCACCATCAGCAGCAAAAACTACTCCTCATGGTCGCTGCGCGGCTGGCTGCTGGCGCGCTTGGCGGGCTTGACGTTCGAAGAGGTGATGCTGCCGCCCGACGACCCCAGCGTGAAGGCCGAAATGCTGCTGCTGGCTCCCAGCATGCTGGTGCCTTGCCTGCGCCACGAAGGTGCCAAGGTGTGGGACACGTTGGCCCTGGCCGAGTACCTCAACGAGGTCTGCCCCGATGCGGGCCTGCTGCCGGCCGACCGTGCCGCGCGAGCCCACTGCCGCGCGGTGTGCGGCGAAATGCATTCGGGCTTCACCTCGCTGCGCTCGGCGCTGCCGATGAACCTCAAGGGCCACTTCCCCGGGTACAAGGTGTGGAGCCGGGCCCAAGCCGATATCGACCACGTGCTGACGTTGTGGAAAGAGTGCCTCAGCACCTACGGCGGGCCCTACTTGTTTGGCGACACGCCCGGCATGGCTGATGCGATGTACGCCCCGGTGGTGACGCGGCTGAAAACATACGACGTGCACGTCAGCGACCCGGTGTGCGCGGCCTACTGCCAGCGCATGTTGGCGCTGCCGGAGATGCAGGAATGGACCGCCGCAGCCTTGTTGGAAGACGAGGCGATCGAGGAGCTCGAAGTCGAGTTCTGAGCACCGAGGCCGCCGGGTGAGCGGGCGGGCGGCCTGCCGCGCGCCGCCCGGCCTCACCTCACTCGCTCGCCCAACAAGATCACAAGCCCCAGCCCTTCGACGCCGGCACCTCGCACACCGGCTCCACATCGATGGTCTTGAAGTCGGCTGGGCCGACGATTTCCAGGTATTCCATGTCCGGCGAGTAGTCGAACAGGTAGTGGCGCACGCCCGGGCGCTGGTGCACGCAGTCGCCGGCGCTCACCAGCGTTTCTTGGTCCTCGTACATGAACTTGGCCCAGCCGCGCACCATGATGACGATGTGAAAGTCGGCCTCATGGCGGTGCCAGCCCGTGCCTTTTTCGGGCGCGTTGTGGGCCACCACCAGTTGCGCAATCACCTTGCCGCGCGTGGCGGCTTCAATGCCTAAATCACGGTACAAAAAGAAGTCGCGCAGACCGTCGCTGCGGAAGACGGTGTCTTGCGGTTTGACGTGCGAGAACGTGGTGTCGGTGCGGACTTTGTCGAGCATGGCGAGAACTCCTGCAATGGCAACCGGGATGGCCCCGTACCCGCGGTGTTGCAGGAAATGTTCCATCACCAACATGGTTTATGGGGGCGATTTGGGCCCCGGCGCGGTGCAGCATGCGCCGCGCTGGCGCGCGTTGCGGCGCGTGCTTGTGCGCCGCCGCTCGGCAACGTGCGCCATGCACCATCGTCAGCGCCGTGCGCGCACCAACAGCACCACCCCGGCCAGCACCACGCCCACGGAGGCCCACTCGAAGCCGCTCACCACCTCGCCCGCCACAGCCACGCCCAGCGCCATGGCGATCACCGGGTTGACAAAGGTGTAACTCGACGCGAGTGCGGCCGGCGCATGGGCCAGCAGGTGCATATAGGCATTGAAGGCCACCAGCGAGCCAAACACCACCAGGTAGGCCCAAGCCAGCAAGGCTGACGTTTCAATCGGTGAGGCGATGGATTCGCCCGTGGCCGTGGCCAGCGCCAGCAGCAGCACGCCACCACACACCATCTCGCTGGCAAAGCCCATGGCGCCCGGTGCCAGCGGCAAGCTGCGCTGGCTCAGCACGCTGCCGAGCGACCAGCACACGCAGGCCGTGGCAATGGCCGTGAGCCCCGCGGGCGAGGCGCGAAAGCCCGCGCCTTGCGTCAGCATCAACACGCCCAGCAGACCCACACCAATGCCCACCATCTCCAGCCGCGCTGGGCGGATGCCCCAGCAGCTGTTGAGCGCCGCAATCATCAACGGGATCACCGCGATGAAGGCCACCACCAGGCCCGAGCCCACGCTCACCTCGGCCACCGCCGTGCCGCCCATGCCACCGCCCAGCATCAGCGCGCCCACCACGGCGGCATGGCGCCACTGCTGCGCGTTGGGCCAGGCGGCGCCGCGCCAGCGCATCCACGCGCCCAAGATCAGCCCCGCCACCAAGAAGCGGCTGCCCATTTGCAAAAACGGCGGCAGGCTCACCAGTGCGAACTTGATGGCCAGGTAGGTGGAGCCCCAGACGAGCCAGGTGGCTGCGAGGCAGGCCAGGATCAGCGGCGGCAAGCGGTGGGCGGCCGGCACGTGGGGCGCAACTGCTGCATGGGCCGGGGGCAGGGCGGTGGAGGCTGTGGATGGCGAGCTCATGGCCACACTGTAAAAAAAGACGCTCTCAGGCTCCATGGGCAGATGAAGGTTGCGCGTCAGCTTCGGCATGAGAATGCGGGTTTGAAACGCGTTGGACCTTCAACATGCCCGCTGCCTTGCCCTTTGACGCCTACGACACCCGCATCCTGGCCGAGCTGCAGGCCGATGCGCGCATCACCCTGGCCGAGCTGGGCCGGCGCGTGCACCTCTCGCAGCCCGCTGCCACCGAGCGTGTGCGCAAGCTCGAAGCGGCCGGCGTCATCAGCGGCTACCGCGCCACCGTCAACCTGGCGGCGCTGGGCTACGGCATTCGCGCGCTCATCCGCGTCGGCCGGGCTGATTTCGCGCGGGTGGAAGCGCTGATCCAACACACGCCCGAGGTCATCAATGCCTGGAACGTGACCGGCGAAGACAGCTGGGCGCTCGAGATCGCCGTGGTCGATGTGGCCCACCTCGACGCCGTGGTCTCGCGCTTTTGCCTGCTCGCCGACACGGCCACCGCCATCATCCTCAAAGCCCCGCGCGAGCACCGCGCCATGCTGCCGCCGCAGCGCCCGGGCGATGCCGTTCAACCCCCTGTTGCTGCCTCCCCGAAGGACTGACCCATGAACCCGCTGCTCACCTGTGACCTCTGCGACGCCCACAAAGGCGACACCTCCGGCGCCTTCCGCGTGCTGCCCCCCGTGTTCCAGGCCTACGGCGGCGTGGCGGCCTTTGCCGGCGAGGTCATCACCGTGAAGTGTTTTGAGGACAACACGCCCGTCAAAGCGGCCTTGGAGTCAACCGGCCACGGCCGGGTGCTGGTGGTGGATGGCGGCGGCTCGCTGCGCCGCGCGCTGGTGGGCGGCAACATCGCGGCCGCCGCGGCGCGCAACGGCTGGGCCGGCATCGTGGTCGACGGCTGTGTGCGCGACGTGGCCGAGCTGGCCAGCAGCGCCATCGGCATTCGTGCCCTGGCGCTGATGCCGCTGCCCACCGAGCGCCGCGCCGAGGGCCAGCGTGATGTGCGGGTGGTGATTCAAGGCGTGCCCGTGCGACCCGGCGACTGGCTGGTGGCCGATGCGGATGGCATCGTGGTGCTGGCGGCCAAGCCCTGAGCCCAAGCTACCTGTCCACTCAGGCGAAAAAAACGCCCCGCTGGGGCGCCCGAGGTGGAGCGGGTGTGGCGCCTCAGGGCCGCACCACCTCCAGCAGCCGGTCCAGCCCACCGCTCTCGATCGACACCATCGCCTGCTCGCGCACCTTGGGCTTGGCGTGGTAGGCCACCGAGAGGCCGGCCGCGCCCATCATCGGCAGGTCGTTGGCACCGTCGCCCATGGCAATGCACTGCGCGGGCGTGATGCCCAGCAGCGAGGCCAGCTCCAGCACCGTGCGGCGTTTTTCGTGCCCGTCGCAGATGTCGCCCCAGGCCTGGTTCACCAGGCCGCCAGTCAACAAGCCGCCCTCGGCCACGTCCAGCACATTGGCGCGCACAAAATCAATGCCCAGCGTGGCGCGCACGCGGTCGGCAAAGAAGGTGAAGCCGCCCGATACCAGCAGCACCTTCAAACCCGCGTCGTGGCAGGCGCGCACCAGCTTTGCCGCGCCCGGGTTCAAGCGCAGTCGCTCGGTGTAGACGCGCTCCATGTCGGCCACGCTCACCCCTTTGAGCAGCGCCACGCGGCGGCGCAGGCTGTCTTTGAAATCGGTGATCTCACCGCGCATTGCCGCCTCGGTGATGGCCGCCACCTCGGCCTTGCGGCCCGCCGCATCGGCAATCTCGTCAATGCACTCGATGTTGATCAGCGTCGAGTCCATGTCGAACGCGATCAGGCGGAAGTCTTCCAGTGCCAGCGGCGGCACGACGCCGCGAAGCACGAGACCGGGAGCGAAATCGAGGGCGGACAAGGTGGCACGGGGTGGGACAGTGGCAGGGACGCGGATTATCCGGGCCCTGGCCTGGCGGTGCAGCCCCGATACTGGCGGTGCGCCGGCCCCGGAGCCCGCCCAACGCCGAT
>JBEAOO010000070.1:0-4370 GCA_041164825.1 Pseudomonadota bacterium
ACCACCGGGCACCTTGCGGGCGCGCGTGACCATGCTGCCCGGGTCGGAGCCGTGGTTCGGCTCAGTCAGGCCGAAGCAGCCGATCCACTCGCCGCTGGCGAGCTTGGGCAGGTATTTTTGCCTCTGCGCCTCAGAGCCGAACTCGAAAATCGGCACCATCACCAGCGAGCTTTGCACGCTCATCATGCTGCGGTAGCCCGAGTCCACGCGCTCTACCTCGCGCGCCACCAGGCCGTAGCAGACGTAGTTCAGGCCGCTGCCGCCGTATGGCTCAGGGAGGGTGGCGCCGAGCAAACCCAGCTCACCCATTTCGCGAAAGATGGCGACATCGGTGCGCTCGTGGCGGAAGGCCTCGGTCACGCGCGGCAGCAGCTGCGCCTGGCAGTAAGCGCGCGCGGCGTCCTGCACCTGGCGCTCGTCGCTGGTGAGCTGCTCGCTCAGCTGGAACGGATCGTCCCAGTGGAAGTGGGCTTTGCCGCTCATGCCTTGGCGCCAGCGCTGAGGTCGGCCAAGGTGCTGGCCAAGATCGCCATGCCTTCGTCCAGCAGCGCGTCGCTGGCGGTCAGCGGCACCAGGATGCGGATCACGTTGCCGTAGGTGCCGCAGCTGAGGATGATCAGGCCGCGCTTGGCGCACTCGGTGGCAATCGCCTTGGTCAGGTCGGCGTCGGGCTGGTGCAAGTCGCCGTTTTTGCACAGCTCCATCGCCACCATCGCGCCCACACCGCGCACATCAGAGATGCAGCTGTGCTGGGCGGCCATCGCCTTCAGCGAGGCGGTGAGGCGCGCGCCCACGTCGACGCTGCGTTGCAGCAGCTGTTCTTCTTCAAACACCTCCAGCACGGCCAGCGCGGCGGCGCAGGCGATGGGGCTGCCGGCATAGGTGCCGCCCAGGCCGCCGGGGCCGGGGGCGTCCATCACCTCGGCGCGGCCGATCACGGCCGAGAGCGGGAAGCCGCCGGCCATCGACTTGGCCATGGTGATCAGGTCGGGCGCCACGCCCGAGTGCTCGATGGCCAGCCAGGTGCCCGTGCGGCCGGCGCCGGTTTGCACCTCATCGGCCACCAGCAGGATGCCGTGGGCATCACACAGCGCGCGCAGGCGCTGCAGCAACTCGGTGGGCGCCACGTGGAAGCCACCTTCGCCCTGCACCGGCTCGATGATGATGGCCGCCACGCGGTTGGCTTCGATGTCGTTCTTGAAGATGGACTCGACCGAGGCCATCGCGTCGTCCACCGTCACGCCGTGCAGCGCATTGGGGAAAGCGGCGTGGAAGATCTCGCCCGGGAAGGGGCCGAAGCCGCTCTTGTAGGGCGCGACCTTGCCGGTCAGGCCCAGGGTGTAGTGGGTGCGGCCGTGGTAGCCGCCGCGGAAGGCGATCACCCCCGAGCGGCCGGTGTACGAGCGGGCGATCTTGATGGCGTTCTCGACGGCCTCAGAGCCCGTGCTCAGGAACAGCGTCTTCTTGGCAAAGTCGCCCGGGGCCTTGGCGTTGAGCTTCTCGGCCAGTTCCACATAGGGCTCATAGGCCAGCACCTGGAAGCAGGTGTGGGTGACGCGCTCGAGCTGGGCTTGCACGGCGGCCATCAGGCGCGGGTGGCGGTGGCCGGTGTTGAGCACGGCGATGCCACCCGCGAAGTCGATGTAGCGCTTGCCTTCCACATCCCACACTTCCGAGTTCTCGGCGCGGGCCACGAACACCTCGTGGGCCTGGCCCACGCCGCGCGGCACGGCGGCGCGGCGGCGGGCCATCAGCTCGGCGTTGGTCTGGGCAGAGGCGTTGGCGGATGCGGGGGCGGCGGCGGGAGCGAGCTTGGCGGGCGAATCGGGCTGCATGCGGGTGTTCCTGGCGGGCTGGCGGAGGGTGGGGCCATCGGGGCCGATGGGCAGGGCGGGCTTGCGTGAGTTTTCACACGCTTGCCACGCAATGTAGGTGCCGCTTCCTCGCTCCACCATGCGCACAAACAAGGTGTTTGCAGCAGGGTGTACTGGCCCTCGGCCCTGCACAGGGCAAACCCGGGCCGTCGCGGTGTCAACTGACGATGTAAGTGCCCGCGCCGGCGGCCAGCAGTTGGCCATCGGCGCTGAGAAAGGACATGCGCGTGCTCGCCACCCGCGAGCCCAGGCGCAGCACCTCGGCGTGCAGCTCAAAACGCTCGCCAACGCCCGGGCGCAGGTAATCAATGCGCAGGTCGATGGTGCCCAGCTTGCCGAAGCGGTGCAGGCGCTGCTCGGCGGTCTCGTCGCGGTGGCGCGCGCCCATGGCCGCCATCACGGCGGCGGCGCCCATGGCATCGAGCGCCGCGCCGATCACCCCGCCGTGCAGGCGCTGGTGGGCGTAGTGGCCGATCAGCTCGGGTTGCATGCGCAGGTGGCCGTGCGCGGCCACATCGCCCAATTGATCGATGCGCAGGCCAATCACCTTGTTGAAGACGATTTTTTCTTCAAACACCTCGCGCACCCCGGCGTGGAAGGCGGCTTCGTGCGGGTCATCGGTGGCGGGTGAGGGAGTCATGGGGCGGGGTGCTCCGGTGGCGGGCTGCGGGTGGGGCCACTCTACGGGAGACACCCCAGCTTCGGGGTCAGGATCGGCCATTACCATGGCGCCCCTTGCTGTGCGTTGGCGCGGCTTGTGCTTTCACCCTGAATCACCCGTTTTTGCCCCCTGAACCGCCCCGGATGTTTTCCCTGCAACCGCATTCCCCCGTGCCGCTGGTCACCCAGATCGTCGATGGCTTTCGCCGCCTGATTGACGAGCACACGCTGCGCCCGGGCGCCAAGGTGCCGTCGGTGCGCCAGTTTGCGGCCAGCCACGAGGTGAGCGCCTTCACCGTGGCCGATGCCTACGACCGGCTGGTGGCCCAGGGCTGCCTGGTGTCGCGGCCCCAACAGGGCTTTTTTGTGAAGCGCCGGGTGGCCGAGGCGCCGCGCGCTGCCGGCGCCGCGGTCAACGATTTCAGCTTTGATTCGGCCTGGTACTTGCGCAAGATTTTTGAGAACCGCCAGCTGGAGATGAAGCCCGGCTGCGGCTGGTTGCCGCGCGATTGGTTGTTTGAAGACGGCATGAAGCGCGCGCTGCGCCAGGTGAGTGGCGACAACATCGACCTCGCCGGCTACGGCCACCCCATGGGCCTGCCCGAGCTGCGCCAGCACCGGGCCGAGGCGCTCACCGAGCACGAGGTGGTGGTCTCGCCCGACCAGGTGCTGCTGACCCAAGGCAGCTCACAGGCGCTCGATTTGGTGGTGCGCCGCCTGGTGCGCCCGGGCGACGCGGTGCTGGTGGACTCGCCCGGCTACTCCAACCTGTTGTTCATCCTGCGGGTGCAGGGCGCGCGGCTGATTGGCGTGCCGCGCACACCCACCGGCTACGACCTGGTGGCACTGGAGGCGCTGATTGCCGAGCACCGGCCGCGCCTGTTCTTCACCCAGCCGCGCCTGCAAAGCCCGAGCGGCTCCACCGCCACGCTGACGCAGCTGCACCGCCTGCTGCAGATCAGCGAAAAGCACGACCTCACGTTGGTGGAAAACGACCTCTACAGCGACCTCGACCCCGATCCGCGACCCTCGCTGGCCAGCCTCGACCAGATCAACCGCGTCATCTACATCAACAGTTTTTCCAAGACCTTCTCGCCCAATGTGCGCGTGGGTTACCTGGTGGCGCACCCGGACCTGATTGGTGATTTGGCGCAGCTGAAGATGGTGGCCGGGCTGACCTCGTCGGAGTTGAACGAGCGGCTGGTGTTGGCCGCTGTCACCGACACCCGCTGGCGCCGCCACCTCAAGGCCCTGCGCGAGCGCCTGGGCCAGGCGCAGATCGACACCCAGGCCTGGCTGGGCGCGCTGGGCTTTGAGGTTTTTGGCATTCCGCGCGCGGGCATGTGTTTGTGGGCGCGCCACCCGGCGCTGGCCGACAGCGCCGAGGTGGCGCACGACGCGGCCGAGCACGACATCATGCTCGGCCCGGGCCACCTGTTCATGCCCGATCTGCAGCCCACCGACTGGTTCCGCTTCAACGTCGCGTTTTGCGCCGATCCGCGGGTTCGGGCGTATTTGCACAGCGTGATCCATCGCTCGGACACACGGCTGCTCGGGCGCTGACGCAGGCGTCTGCGCAGCGCGTGGTCATGCCCCGCTCAGACGATGGACGATGGATGCTTGGCCAGCGCGGTGACGGTGATTTTCATGTACGGAAACAGCGGCAGCTTGCTCAAGGTGTCGTGCAGCGCATCGTTGCTCTCCACGTCAAACACACTGTAGTTGGCGTACTCGCCCACCACACGCCAGAGGTGCGGCCATCGGCCCGCGTGCTGCAGTTGCTGCGAGTACGCCTTTTCTTCGGCCTTGATGCGGGCGGCCTCCTCGGGTGCGAGG
>JBEAOO010000071.1:0-6505 GCA_041164825.1 Pseudomonadota bacterium
GGCGGCATGACGGCACTCTGACCGGCCGGGTGGAGGGTGCTCGGGGCAGTTCGGGCTCACCCTGAGCACCATCGCTGGCAATCGATTCGGACGCGCTCGTGGCCACATGGCGTTTGAGCCAAACCTCCAGCAGCGCCTGCGCCAGCTCGGTTTCCTTCATCCTTGCCTTGCACCACGCGCCATGCACCTTCGTCCATGGCAGGCTCACGCCATGAGCTCGTGACCACTGTGCACGAATGGAGCACCCCGACCTCGCAAGCGGACGGCGTGACCAATTGCGCCGGTTTTGCCACCAACCACATGCTCAATGCGCTCAGCTCAGAGCCACACCACAAGCCAGACAATCGAGCCCAGTAGGCGCTCGTTGCGCAAAGACAGGTTCGCGCGGGGGATTGGTGGCGTTTCCTCTGCCGTCCGATGCCACTGACAAGTGGCACACCGGAGCGGGCCCGCTGTGCCGATCACAGCGCCAAGAAGCCGCCGTCCACGGGAATGGTCACCCCTGTCACATAAGACGACATCTCGGAAGCAAGAAACACCGCAGGGCCCGCGATCTCATGAGCCTCACCATTGCGCCCCAGCGGAACGCGTTCAAGGAACTTTGCCCCGGCAGGTGTCTTGACTGCGTCATACGTCATGTCGGTCAGCATGCGACCCGGGGCAAGCGCGTTGACCCGCACGCCTATCGGTCCAAGTTCGCGGGCAAAGTACTGGACCAACGAACGGATGCCCGCCTTGGCTGCGCCATATGCAGCGCTCGACCGCGGCGCGGTAAACGCGGCAATAGACGCCACAAAGATAATGCTTGCGCCTGCATGCTTCAGCGCGGGCAACAGGGCAACGGTGATATCCCACTGCCCATTGAGGTTCACGTCAATGACCTTGTCCCACATTTGCATCAGATTGGGATCATCCAACGTGACCCGGGGCGAGATGCCTGCATTGTTGACGAGAACGTCGATCGTGCCGTGCTGCGCCACCACGCGACGGCCAAACGCCAAAACGGCCTCACGGTCGCTGATGTCCAGGGTCTCGGCGCTAGCCTCACCGCCAGATGCTTTGATTTGCACGACAACAGCTTCAGCCGCTGCTCTGTCCATGTCCACCACCAGGACATGCGCCCCTTCGGCTGCCAGGCCGATTGCAATGGCCGCCCCCAGACCACGGCCCGCACCGGTTACCGCCGCCGTTTTGCCAGAAAGTCGAATCATGGTGTTTTAGCTCCTTGTTGCCCGAACCTTGGTCCGGAAATGTCCAACTTGAAAATGCATGTTGCGCAACCTCTCAGGAAGTGCCCGGCATGAGAGCGCTTTTGCGCGGCCCGACGGTGTGCGCATTCGTCCGGCGGCGCCAGGCCTGCCGCACCGCCCATCAGGTCAGACTCCGCTGCATAAACTGCACCCACGAAGGACCACAACAGACTGACACTGGCCCGTGAGCCGCGCTAGTGTGGCATAGCATTGGAAATAAAACAATTGTTTGTTTATTAATTGGCCTCTTTTTTCCCCAGTTTGGGCCTGTCTCGCGTCTCGACCGCGCGCCAACCGAACGCATCCCCTCGTCAGCTGACCGTGCCTCCGCGAAACGGCGTGTGAGCCGGCCTGCTGTCGAAGACAAACGGGACTGTTGAGTGACTCTGGAGCCAGTGGCAGAAACTTGCCGCAAACACACCGACAGGGCCGCCGAACAGGCACTTCCGAGGGGTTCCGGGAACGGTCGGGGAGACCGCGACACAAAGCAAAAAGCCTTGTAGATCAATGACCTACAAGGCTCTGGCTTTCTTGGTGGGCGGTGCAGGGTTTGAACCTGCGACCCCTGCCGTGTGAAGGCAGTGCTCTACCGCTGAGCTAACCGCCCGAAACTGGTGCGAGGCGCTTTTGAGCAACTTCGTCTTGGCTTCGGTGCTACCCGGTGTTTGTCGTTTCGCTTTCGCGTCCCGGCAAGCCTCGGATTATGTCACAAGTTCTCGCCACTTTGTCTTCCCACCCGAAGATTTATCAATTTCCTTGAGAACCCGTTCGTGGGCCTCGGCTTCGGCCTCGCTCAGTGCCGTGACGGCCAAGGTGAATTGCGCGAAGTCGATTGCTTCGATGACCGGGCCGCCACTGCGGCCAGCGCTGCTGGATTCGCCGGCATCGATCACCAGCGAGTTTTGCCCGCGGGTCATGCGGATGTAGACCTCGGCCAGCAACTCGGCGTCGAGCAGCGCGCCGTGGAAGGTCCGGCTGGTGTTGTCGACCTCCAGGCGCTTGCACAGCGCATCGAGCGAGTTGGCTTTGCCGGGGAACATCTCGCGCGCCATCAGCAGGCTGTCGGTCACGCGGCCCACCAGGGTGGGCAACTTGGGGCGGCCCAGGCGGCGCAACTCTTCGTTCATGAAGCCGACGTCGAACACAGCGTTGTGAATGATGAGCTCGGCCCCGGCCATGTACTCAAGCAACTCGTCGGCCACCTCGGCGAACTTGGGCTTGTCGGCCAGGAAGGCGGTGGTCAGGCCGTGGATGCGCACGGCCTCTTCGTCGCTGGCGCGTTCGGGGTTGATGTAGAAGTGCTTGTTGTTGCCGGTGAGGCGGCGGCTGACCATCTCGACGCAGCCGATTTCGACCAGGCGGTCGCCGCCTTCGGCACGCAGGCCCGTGGTTTCTGTGTCGAAGAAAATTTGGCGCATGGGTGCAATTCGGTCAAAAAGGGTTCAGCGGGCGGCCTGGCGTGTGGCCCAGGTCCACAGGCCGATGCCACCCAAAATCATGGGCACGCACAACCACTGGCCCATGCTCATGTTGAGCGCGAGCAGGCCCAAAAAGCTGTCGGGCTCGCGGAAATACTCGGCGATGAAGCGGAAGCAGCCGTAGCCGAACAAGAAGGCGCCAGAGACTTGCCCTGTGGCGCGCGGCTTGCGTGCGTAAAGCCAGAGCAGCGCAAACAGCAACAGGCCCTCCAGTGCGAACTGGTAGAGCTGCGAGGGGTGGCGCGGCAGGTCGCTGCCCGACTGCGGAAACACCATCGCCCACGGCAGGCTCGGGTCGGCCGCGCGGCCCCAGAGTTCGCCGTTGATGAAGTTGCCGATGCGCCCGGCGGCCAGGCCGGTGGGCACGCAGGGCGCTATGAGGTCGGTCACCTCCAGCCAGCGGCGCCGGCGTTGGCGGGCGAACACAGCCATCGCCACCAGCACCCCCAGCAGGCCGCCGTGGAAGGCCATGCCGCCTTGCCAAACGGCCAAGATTTCCAGCGGGTGCGCCGCGTAGTAGCTGAACTTGTAGAACAGCACATAGCCCAAACGGCCGCCCAGCACCACGCCAAGCACGCCATAAAACAGCAGGTCTTCAGCGTCTTGGCGGGTCCAGCCGAGGCGCGCAAATTGCGGCTGCGCGGCGCGCTTGGCGGCCAACAGCAAAAACAGGCCAAAAGCCACCAGGTAGGTGATGCCGTACCAGTGGATGCGCACCGGGCCCAGGGCCAGCGCCACTGGGTCGAATTGCGGGTGCATCAGCATGCGGGGTCACTCCAAAAAAACGGTCTTCGCTTCAAAAGCGTGGGCGCGGTCAGCGCGGCAGCGGCGCATTGTCGCCGCTGCCGCCCAACAAGCGGCAAGGCCGCCCCCCCCCGGCCACACGGGTCACCCGGCAGCTGTGGCGGCAAAAGCGGCAGAGCGGCCCAGAGGCCGCTCCGCAGTGCCTGTCGCCAAAAGCGATTCAGCGGCGGCGCCGGCTTTTGGTGCCCAGGCCCAACGCTTGCAAATTTTTGGCGCGGCGATCGGCCTTGCGGGCGTCCATCTTGTCCATCTCGCGGCGCTTGGTCCAACCCGAGGTGTCGGCCCACCACCACCACAGCATGGCGCCGCCGAATGGCAAGGCGATCAACCACCAGGGCCAAGCGCCGATCGGGCCGATGTCCAGCAGCCAAAGCAACAAAAGCACCACACCGATCACCACACCAACCATGTTTTTCTCCTGAGATGCCACATGCCACCGCCGTCAAGAGCCACACCACACAAGCGGGGCACCACACTCGGCGGCGGTCAACCGCGGTCACTAGAATGCCGTTGAAGTCACTGTAGCGCAGTCAATCACTCGCGCTGCAGCCCACCCGAGACATCGCTGAAAGGCCCTCATGAAATCGCTGATTGTGTTGACGCTGGCCCTGGCCGCAGGCCCCGTGTTGGCCAATGCCGACCTGGCGCAGAAGAAAAACTGCATGGCTTGCCACGCGGTCGACAAAAAACTCGTCGGCCCGGCCTACAAGGACGTGGCGGCCAAATACGCCGGCCAAAAAGACGCGGTCGACAAGCTGACCCAAAAGGTGATGAAGGGCGGCGCAGGCGTGTGGGGCCCGGTGCCCATGCCCGCCAACACCCAAGTGAGCGCAGCAGAGGCAAAACAACTGGTGGAGTGGGTGCTGAGCACCAAGTGAGTCGTCACCGAAGACGTTCTCACCGCCGCGTGATCTGCACGCGGCCACCACGACAAAGGGCTCCTGCGAGGGAGCCCTTTGTGTTTTAAGCACCGCGCTGTTCAACGACCGTACCGCTCGCTCAAAGCAGCCACAGCCGCCGACCACGCCGCGGTCGTTGGCGCGAGTTGCACCACCGGATCAAACGCTTTGCGCGAGGCCACGGCGCGGGCGCCTTTGAGAATCAGGGTTTTGGCGTCGAGGGCGATGCGTTGGAACGCGGCTTCGGCTGCTGGGCAGTCGGGCGCACCGGCTTCGGCACCGAGCCAGCGCAGGTTGGCGGCCGCCAGCTCGCAGGCCGCGCCCAGCTGCCGCACGGTGCCAAAGGCCCAGGCGTGGTAGTGGTCCATGCCGCGCGCTTGCAGCATCGGCAGGTCAGCGGCAAAGCGCTCGGCAAAACGCGCCACCGGGTTGCCGGAGGGCACGCGCCGCAGGTGTTTGCGCCAAAGCTGGCGGCTGGCCTCGCGCAGTGCGCCGGCCGACAAAGCCTCCTGCGGATGCTGGCGAATCAGCTCGGCAAACAGCGGCAGGCCGGCCGGGTGCGGGCCGGGTGCCAGGCCAAAGGTTTGCACAAAGTCTTCGCCTTGCAGCGTGTAGTAGCCGGCGTTGTGGAAATAGCCCAGGCGCTGCGCGGCCACATCGATGTCGGCCAGCACGATGGTGGTTTTGCTGCGTTTTTGGCGGTAGTCGGTGCCCTCGGTGTCGGGTAGCCACCAGGCGTCGGCCTCGGTGGCAATCAGCTTGCCGGCAGCGAGGTGTTCGATGGCGTGGTCGAGCAGCGGTCGCCACACGGTCAGCTCTTGCACTTCCACGCCGTACAGGTCGCGCAACTCGTCGTGGCTGGGCTTGAAGAAGGCCCACTGGTCGCCTTCAAAATCAGCACCGATGACAAACGGCAGCATCGCCTCGGGCGGGTGGCCCAGGGCATGGAGCAGCTCAATCCAGAGGTCGACATAGCAGTTTTTTTCGCTCCAGACCACGCCCTCGCCATGCAGGGCGTGACGGGCGTAGGCCGTGGCGTCGAGCGGCGGCAGCGCAGTAACGCGCACGCGAGCGAGCAGCGGCGCGCTCACGGCCAGAGTTGGGCGCGCACGTCGGCAGGCCAAGTCAGGGGATCAAAACCGTGGGCTTGGATGAGCGCCAGCGTGACCCGCTCCAGGCCGAAGCCCAGGCAGGCGGTGTGGGCCACCGAGCCATCGTCGCGCTGAATGCCGAACTTTCCGGTGAAGTGTTCTTGGTGCCAGTTGAACGAGCAGATGGCGGTCGGCTTTTCGGCCGAGATCACGGGCACCAGAATCTCGAACTTCAGGCGTTGCTCTCGCTGGCTGGCGGCCATCATGCGGCCGGCGCGGCCGAAGAAGGGGTCGTTGGCCACGTCGCTGGCCACCGGCAGGCCCAGGCCTTTGAGCAGCGTCATGCCGCGTTCCAGCCACTGGTCGCGCCAGGCTTCCACCTCGTCCGGCGCGCCCACGCGGATGAACTCGCGCATGCGGAAGGATTGCAAGCGCGTGGCTTCTTCAGACGGCTCGTGGCGGTAGATCCAGTTCATCACCGTGACCAGGCGGCCGCCTTTGGGCAGCAAGCCGCTGAACACCGGGTACACCGGGTAGCAGGCGGCGGGCGTGAGCATCACTTCGGTGATGTCGAGCGCGTCTTCCCAGCGCTCGCCTTGGCTGGCCTTTTCGGCCATGGGCTTGGCCTGCGCGTCGGTGCCGAAGAAGCTGTTGACCGAGCCGATCAGGTGCGGGAAGTTGCCGAGGTAGCCGACCTTCTCGATCAGGCTGCGCGCCACGATGGGCGGAAACATCAACTCTTCGGCGCCGTCGTCAGCGGCCACGCGGCTCACCAGCGCGTTGAAGCGGTTGAGGATGTCCTCAAACACGGCGCCGCGGCCGTAGCCGCCCTGGATGCCCGTGGGCAGGATCAGGCCGTGAGCCACCAGGCCGTCGTAGAAGCTTTTGTTGTCGTAGATTTTGGTCATGGAGTGTGCTCTGCCTTCGTGGCGCGGGCGTTCATTGGTCTTTGTAGACGAGCAGCATCGAGGCGCTGGTGGCGG
>JBEAOO010000072.1:0-31539 GCA_041164825.1 Pseudomonadota bacterium
CGGTGAGCGGCGTGCTATCGACATCGGCCACCGACAAGGTGTTGCCGGCAGTGAAGTTGAGGGTGGCGTCTTCGGTTGTCGATGCGCTGGCGGGCGCCACGCTGGTGGGTGCGTCGTTGACCGGCGACATGCTCAGCGCAAGCGTGGAAGTGTCCGTGCCGCCTTTGCCGTCGCTGATGGTGTAGGTGATGAGCGGAATGGCACCGGTGTAGTTGAGCGCCGGGGTGAAGCTGTAGCTGCCGTCGGCGTAGATGCTGAGGCTGCCGATGCCGGTCAAGCTGCTCACCGAGTAGCCGGTGATGGTGAGCGTGTCGCCGTCAACGTCGGTGGCGTTGAGCAGCAGACTGCCTGGGGTGCCGGCCGCGACGTTGAGGGGGGTGTCTTCAATGACGGTGTTGGTTTCATTGCCATCCACAGGGGCGTCGTTCACCGGCGCGACGGTGAGGCTGACGGTGGCGGTGGAAGTGTCGCCGTTGGTGTCGGTGATCTTGTAGGTGAAGCTGTCGCTGCCGTTCCAGTTGGCTGCGGGCGTGTAGGTGTAGGTGCCGGCGGCGTTGACCACGGCGGTGCCGTGGCTGGGCGCCGTCACCAGCGACCACACATTGCCGCCGTCGGGCGACGGTACGTCGTTGCTGGCGAGATTGGCGCTGACGATGGCCGTGTCTTCGTTCGTGGTGGCGCTGTCGTTCACGGCAATGGGCACGCCGATGTAGACCGTCACCGTCTCGGTTTCGGTGGTGATGCTGCTGCCCCAACGCTTGTCGGTGTTGACGTTGACCGCCGTGTTGCCGGTATCAGCGCCCTTGTAGAACAAGTCAATTTTTTCATTCGCATTGGTGTCGCCGTACTGCACCACGAAGGTGTGGTTTCCGGCACCCAGCGCGACCGCGAAGTCGCTGGTCGCTGCGGTGGAGTTGTAGCCCACCGTGCCCACGACGGAGCCGTCGACAAACAAGCGAGCGACGTTGTCAGCGTTCAGTGTGAAGGTGTAGCTGCCCCCCGTGCGCACGACGAATACGCCCTGCCATTGGATGGTGGCGGCGTTGTCAGTGTTGTCACCTTGATCGCTGGCTGCCAGCACGCCATCCAGGGCGCTGATGCCGGGCGTCCAGCCGCCGCTGGTGGGCGTGCTTGGAAACCCACTTGGGAACGCGACGGAAAAGGTGTCCGATTCAATGGGGTTGTATGGCCACCACTTGTAGTTGAAGCCGGAGTCCACCGTGGCCACGGTGTAGGTGAAGGTGTCGGTGCCCGTGTAGCCGGTGGTGGGTGTGTAGACGACGTTGCCTGCCGCATTGACGGACGCAGTGCCGTGCGCGGGCGAACTGGTGCTCAAGGTGTAGGCGGTGCTTTTGAAGCTGTCGTTGGCCAGCACATTGATGGTCACCGGGGTGCTGGTCGCTGTGGTGACCGCATCCGGGTTGGTGTCGTCCAAGGCGGTGATGTTGACCGTGAAGCGGTCTTGGTCAGTCGTGGTGCCGTCGCTGGTGCGGATGTTGATGGCGCCCTGACCCACGGTGTCGAAGGTGGGGGTGTAAATCAGGCCGTTGAGTGCCGCGTTCAGGTCGGCCTGGTTGCCCGAGAAAATCATGATCTCGTCGTTGGTGCCGTCTCCGCGCAACAGGGTCAGGCCCGCCGTGGTGGACAGCGTCAAGGTGCCGTGTTCCGCCCAGAGCCTGACGGTCAACGACGTGCCATCGGCGTCGTACACCTGGATGGCATTGCCCAGCGCAGTGCTCAGAACGAGGTTGGTGTCCTCAGGCGTGGTCTGTGCCGCCGGCACAGTGTTGACCGGAGTCGCCAGCTCGCCCTGCCAGCTTGTGACAACCAGGGTTCGTGCCTCGATGCTACCGATGCGCTCTTCCAGGTCCCAATTGCCCCCGTGCAAGGCATCGCCCGTGAGGTCGCGGGATGCGGCCACGTCCGCACCGGTGATGCCGCCCAGCAGCATGGCTGCCTTCAGGCCGGCGTCACCGCTGGTGAAGTCGCAGCCGTAGACCAAGATGTCGCCATCCACCGAGAGGGCGTGGCCGATGGCCGTCAGTTCATCGAGATGCTCCCCTTGCATCGTGGTCGCGTCCAACACCACATTGCCCAAGAACAGTTGTCCTTGTGCGCCGTGCGAAAGAATGTGGATGGCATCGAGGTTGCTGCGCCCTTGCAGGGCTGCAGCGATCTGTTCGACCCCGTCGCGGTTCGGGTCCAGCAGCACCACGTCGATGCTCGGATCGAGGGCCGCCAGCAGGGCGCTGAGGTCGGCCACCGAGCCATCGACAAAGGCGATTTCATGGCGCGTGCTGCTGGCCGGGCGGGTGATCGCGGTGTTGTCGCTCGCCTCGGCGCCCGTGGGGGCCACGGCCTGGGTGAGCGCGTCGATCAGTTGGTTGTGACTCCAGGTCACTGCCGCAGCATCGGCGCCGAGCTCAGGCTGTGCCAGGTGCTCGTGCAGGGTCGCCGCCATCGCCGCATCCAGCAGAACTCGGGGTTCCAGGGCTTGGATGTGGGGCGCGGTGCGGCGTTTGTCCTTGGGGTGGGGTGCGTTGGCCGACGCGGCGTTGGCGTTGGCGCTGGACTTGGACTTGGCGAGCGAGAGAGACAGAGGACGCTTCATGACACTACCCCGATAAAAAATGGCACCCACGGCACCGCAGAAATGAACACCGCATGGCGCGAGGTGAGCGCCATGCCCGGTCGAGCCACACAGCTCGAAAAATGAATTCGCCACGAACGCGTTTGACCACCGGTCGCTGCGTTCCCGCGCTGGGTTCCAGCGCTAGATCCGAGCGCTAAATCCCAGCGCCAAGTTCAGTCGTCGCGCTCATGCCGCGCGCTCGCGGTTCCAGACCTGCACCACGCGTCGCCAAGCGCGTGCCGCGAGGCTGCTGGGATGGGCGGGCAGCAACAACTCGCCGCGCACTTCATGCAAGGGCCAGGACGATGGCGTTGCGCTGACCTCGGCTTTGATCTCGACCAGCGCCTGTTCTGCTTGTGGGCGGTCGCGCGATTCGCGGGTGGCAATGGGGCCTCCGTAGGACGAGGCCAACAGCCACAGGTCCATCGCACGGGTGGCCGCACTGGCCGTGCGCTGCACCTTGACGGGCAATTCGCCGCCGGACAGGTTCTCGTCGCGAAAGGCGCCCGGCTTCGTCGGGTCCAGCCTCAGGGCGTCATCGGCGGCGATGTAGCCGCGGGCTGACAATTTTTCCGGGCCGGCGATCCACGCCAAGTTCATGCGGGCGTCGACCCAGCGCCCGGGATGCAACTCTTGGGCGAGTTGCACCACTTGGCCGTCGATGGGGGCGCGCACGGTGAGCCGAGCCTGGTCGCGCGTCAGTCCGGCAATGCGCTCGCGCTCCAGCAGCAACTCGCGGTGCAGCACCAGCGCATCGGCGCGGTCTTGGGCATCGGCGCTCGCGCGCGCCACGCGTTCGTCAAGCACGGCGGCGCGTTCGACAGCGCGTGTCAGCGCCGACGCCAGCTCGGGCGCATCGAGCACCAGCAAGGTTTGCCCGGCGCGCACGCGTTCGCCCACGCGCACGGCCAGGGTCTGCACCTGCGCGGGCCGCGGTGCGTAGGCGGGCACCAGGTCTTCGGCGGCCACCACGGCGGGCACGTGCAGGGTGCCGGGCCAGGGCACGACCAGGCCCAGCAGGAGCGCCACGAGCCCGCCCACGGTCCAACGTGCGCGTTCGCTGAACTGGCCGCGTCGTTGTTGCCACGCGCGCAACTCACGCCAGATCGGCAGCGCCACAAACCACATCACCTCGATCCCGAACATCACGATGCCCAGGGCCTTGAAAAAGAAGTGATACACCAGCAAGGCGATGCCGAGGTAGAGGGTCAGGCGGTAGACCCAGATGGCGATGGCGTAGCCGATCAACAAGCCACGCCTGCGCGCGCTGATGGCTTCGGGGGCGTCGGCCAACCAGCCCCACAAGCTGCGCCGCAGCCACCAGCGGCCCATGGCAAAACTGCGCTCTTGCAAATTGGGCAGGTTGAGCCAATCGCTGAACACGTAGTAACCGTCAAAGCGCATCAACGGGTTGAGGTTGACGACCAAGCTCATGGTCCAGCCCGATGTGGCGAGCGCAAATGCGATGTAGCGGGCCAGGCCGTCGGGCAGCAGCACCCAGGCCAGCGTGGCCGCCACGGCCAACATCAACTCCACCGCAATGCCGGCCAAGTCGATGGCCAGCCGGGCCCGGCGCGATGCCACCCGCCAGGCGTCGGTGGTGTCGGTGTAGAGCACGGGCACCATCACCATGAGGGCCACTCCCATCGACGTCACCCGCACGCCATGGCGCACTGCGGTGTAGCCGTGACCGAGTTCGTGCATGGCCTTCACCGCCGCCAAGCTGCAGCCAAAAAGCGCCACGCCGGCGGGAGATTTCAGGTCGGCAAAGGTGGCCAGAAAGTGCTCCCACTGCCGCGAGACGAGGTACAGGCCGAGCAGGCCACTCAGCACGCAGGCCAGGAGCCAAGTGCGTGTGAAAAAAATCTGCACCCCTGCCAGCGTGCGCCGCAAAAAAGCATCGGGGTGGGCCAGGGGCACTTTGATGAACAGGTAGCCATGCATCAGACGTTGCCACCAGCGCAGCTGGGGACGGGCGGCACGTGCGCGGCCGAAGGTTTTTCCCGGCGTCGGGCGCAACAGGCCGTGTTGCTCTAGAAAGCCCAGCATCTGCATCCACTGCGTGGCGTCCGGTGGCGAGATGCCCTGCGCGCGCAGCAGCGCGTCCACCCCCGACACGCAGCCGCAGTGCCACAGCGAGAGCATCTTCACCAGCGTGTCGTCGACCTCGTAAAAGCGCTGTGCGATGGGGTCTTGGATGGTCCAGGTGGCTTGGCCATCGCGGTTGGCCACGCCGCGGTGCAATTGCAGGTCTTCGCGCAGCGCCGGCAACGCCAGGTCGGTGGGGGTGAGCTCGTCCATGCCTGCGGTCTCACACACCCAGGGTCTGCCGCAGCGTGGTCAGCGGGCGGCGGAAGAGGTAGAAAAACAGCGTCACGTCGTCGCCCAGAATTTGGGCCGTGCCGCGCAGGCCCAGCCGGGGCACGTCGTGGTTGGCGTCGGTCAGATGGGCGGTGACGAGAAACGACGCGACGCCCGCCGCATCGGCCTCGGCCTTGTAGGCGGCGCGCACCACCACCGCACGGCGGGGCGTGAGCGGCTCGGCGTCGAGGTAGACCTCCACCGGCAGCCCCACCCGCACATTGCTGGCGTCGGCCACCGGCACGCGCACATGAAATTCGGTGCGCGTCGGGTCGGCCACGCGCAAGATCGCTTCTCCCACGGCCACCGGGCGGCCCATCCAATCGCGCGGATCGCTGAACAGCGCAACCCCATCAATGGCGGCCTTCAGCACCGAGGTGGCCCGCATGTCGCTGGCGAAGTCCAGCTCGGCCTGGGCCACGGCTTGTTCTGTCTGCGCCATCGCCAGTTCGTGCTTGATGGCGGCATCGTCTACCGCCGCCTGCTGCACGCGCAGCGTGCGTGCCTGGGCCACGGCCAGACGCTGGGCGGCCACCTCAAAGTCGTTGCGCAAGGTGGTGTCCACCAGTTGCACCAGCGGTGTGCCCGCCCGCACACGGGCGCCCGGCTCCACCAGCACCCGCTCGACCACGCCTGCTGCGGCCGCAGCCACCACAAAGGGTTGCGCCGGCACCACTTCCACCGGTGCCAAGGTGGCCAGCGGCACGCGCACCAGCACCAATGCGGCGAGCACGATGCCAGCCACCGCTGCAGCCACCCGCCAGCGGGCCACGGGCCAGCGTTCTGCCCAGGTCGACGCCGACTGGCGGCCCCGGATGGCCAGTGCCGCATGGGCGTAAGCGGCGGCCAGACGGCGGGCGATCACCACCGCGTGACCCTCCCAGGGCACCTGCCCAAGCAAGAGGGCGGCGCGCAGGGGCTGACCGCGGTGGTCGGGCAGGGGCAGCCACAACCCTTGGCGCAGCGGCATTTGCTGCGCGCTGGGGTCGCTGGTGTCCCCCAGGGCCTGCACGTCAAAGGCATACGCCGCGGCCTCACCGGAGGCCGCGTGGGCCGCGGCGGCCAGGGCTTCCAGCCAGCGGGCCATCGGGCCGTCGCTGGCCACAGCGTTCACCGCGGCGGCATGTTCAAGGCGACCTTGCCAACGTTGGCCGGCACGGTGAGTGCGTGCGCAAAACACCAAGGCCTGCGCGCAGGGCAAGACCGCGCCAGCCTCGTTGACGAAGTGCAGCCACAGGTCATCGACCTGCGTCAGGTTGCGGATTTCGCCCTCCAGGCGGATCAACTCGGCCACGCTGCTGACGCCTGCCGCAGGTGCAGGGGCGGGCGCCGCGGCAGCGCTGGTGCGCGGTTCGTTGGTCGGCACAGCCGTGGGCGCCGCCCTACCCGCGGCTGCCACGGGCGCGGGGGCTGGCGGAGTGGTCGGGTGCGTGGTTGGCATGTCTGGCAGGGGCGATGGCGCCAGCGGGGGGCGGGAGCCGGGCTCAGCGACGAGCGGTTGCCGAGGCCGAGGGCGGGCTCAGCGGCGCCGACGCGCTCTTCGTGACCGGCGACAGCGAGGCGGGCGCGGGTTTGCCATCGCTGGGCTCGGCCCAGACCACGGTGCCGCTCATGCCCGGCAGCACCAGGGCGGGTCGCTTCGGGATGGCCGCAATCAACTTGACGGTTTGGCTCACCGGGTCGACCGCCGCACTGACACGCTGCACCACGGCGGCCACCACATCGCCGGTTTCATCGATCCTGAGGTTGAAGCCCGCTCCCGGCTTCAACCACATCAGCCACCGCGAGGGCACGACCGCGTGCAGCTCCAGCGGGCCGTCGCTGACGATGCGCAGCAGCTTGTCGTTGGCGCCCGGGCTTTCGTGCAGGCGGGTGTAGGTTTCAACCACGCGCCCGGCAAAGGGCGCCAGCACCTGGCAGCTGCGCATCGACTGTTTGATGGCCAGCGCGCGTGCGGCACGTTCGCGTTCGTGCTCGGTGGCCAGGTCCAGATCAACCTGGCCGGTGGCCTGCACCCGCAGCAGTTCGGTTTGCATTTGCACGTTGCGCGCTTCGGCCGCCTGACCGGCTTGCGCGGCCTGCAATTCAGCGCGTTGGGTGGCGCAGTCAAAGCTCACCAGGGCGGCACCCTGGGCAAAACGGTCGCCCTCACGGTAGGGCATGGCTTGAACGCGGGCGGATATCGCGCTGGACATCACCGCCTCTTGCGACGCGCGCAGCACGCCGCGCGCGGTGACCGGCCCCGTGCTGGTTTGGGCCAGCGCGCTCGCTCCGGGCCCCGCCGCCAGCAGCGCCCCCACTGCGGCGGCCACGAGCTTGCGCAGCAGAAGGAGCGTCATGGCGCGGCTCCGGCCAGCGCGTCTTGCCGCGATGCCCACAACGTTTTGAGCTTGCCCGAGAGTGCGGCCACGTCGTCTTGACTGCTCATTGACTCATCGAAGGCATCCACGCCCATGGAGGCATAGACATTGGCAAACGCGTTTTGCAAGTCGGCCATTGCCATGTCATGGCGAATCTCGGCCATCAGCGTGTTCATCTGCTCGCGCACCAGGGTCTGGCGGCTGATGCGGTCTGCCGCGTAGCCTGCCTTGGTCTGCACCATGATGCGCTCTTGCACGTGGTGAAACTGCCGCGCCGTGGTCAGCTCACGCAGGCGTTGCTCATAGCGCGCGCGGCTCACCTGCACCTGTGTGGCCACGGCCATGGTCAGCGCGAGCGAGCGCTGGTCCAGCAGGTTTTGCTGTGCCGTCACACGCGCTTTGTCCAGCGGCAGGCGGAACAGGTTGATCAGGTTCCAGCTCGACTGCGCGCCCATGCCCAACCAATGGTTGTTGTAGAGGTAGTCGTTGGAGTTCCAGTTGATGCCGATGAAGGCTTTCAGGTTGGGCAGGCTGCGCATCCATGCCGCTTGCTGCTCCAGGCCCAGGCTGCGAACTTGGTAGGCAATTTCGCGCAATTCAGGGCGGTTGAGCACGGCTTGGCGAATCATCTCCTCGTTGCTCAGCGTCATGCGTTCCCAGGTCAGCGTGCGAGCGGGCATCACCAGGGTGTAGTCGCTGCCCACGGGCAGGTTGATCAGCGCGGCCAGCTGTTGCTTGGCCACGCCCAGCTCGCGCTCCAGCCCCTGCATTTCGCGGCGGATGGTCAGCAGCTCGCGCTGGTAGCTCAGAGCGGCCAGGGGGGCCGTCTTGCCCGAGCTCTCCTGCTCCTGCGCCATGGCCATGGCCGATTCAGTGGCCTGTTCCAGCAGCGTCATTTTGCTGACCACGCGTTCGGCGCTGACGGCACGCCAGTAAGCCGTGCGCACGTCCTCGGTGATGCGGTTCACCACCTTGCGCTTGCGTTCCTGCGCCATCAGGATGTCGTCGGCCGCCTGCTGGGCGCGCACATAGGAGAGGCCGAAGTCCAGCACGTCCCAGCTCAGCGTCAAGTCGGCGCCGGTCACGCCGCGTTCGGTGGAGGTCGACGGTTCCAGTGATTCGCGCCCCGTCAACAGCGACCGGCTGGTGCCCCCGGAGTCGTTGCTGCGGCGATTGTGGTCGAGCTGCGCCACGAGCTTGGGCAGCATGTCGTGGCGCTTGAAATCGAGGTCGGCCACACGAACGGCGTGCTCCATCGACTCCACGCGGTAGTCGAGGTTGTATTTGATGGCGCGAGCCATCGCCTCGTACAAATCCACGGGGCCATGCACCGGTTCTTGGTCGGCGGCCACCCGCGCGCTCAGGTTTTGCTGGCGAGCTTGCGCCTCCTCGGGCGTGAAGGGTGTGATCGGTGTGGCGCAACCGGCCAGCCACGCGCACGCGGCCGTGACCGCCCACGCGCTGAGTCGGCGCTGCCAGCGGCGCTCCGATCCACGGTCAACGTGGGCGGCCCGGAGGGCATGAGGCCGCGCCCGTTCGGTACCCGGGGGCTGGGCGGTGCAGGCGGCGGAGCGTGTGGACCGGTTCAACATGCGCATGGTTTCCATGGCCTCCCTCAGGCGGCGTGAATGTGATCAATAAAGAGATGCCAACCGGCCCCGATGTTGTTGTGTGGGCTGCGGATGGGATGAGAGGTCTGGCTGCTCAGTGGCAGCGGCGTGCCAAAGTGCAGAAGCGAGATGTCGAAGCGCGTTTTCATAACCACCCGCTGAAGCCAACTGCCTCCATGCGAGCGGCATCAGGTTGGGGATAACCGGGTGTGTTGAATCCTCGGTGTGCCGCTGTTTGACCTGGAATTCTGAATATTCCGCCCGTCGCCGGCATGATTTCTGGAAATCCGTACATGGCGATGAGGCGGGTTATCGGCGTGCCGCTTCCGGCGGTTTTGAAAGTATTTTGAAAGATATTCGTGGTGATGCTGCAGGGCGTGGTTCAGCGCTGCGCCAGAACACCCGTTCGGGGTCTGGCGGCATGCCTCTCCCCCCGATCTTCGGGGTGTATTTACCCGCGGGCATGGGGACTTTGCAGCTGGATGTAACAGTTGTTGTGCGGCCGAATTCCCGCCGTTTCAAGGATCGGGGTTATTGCGGAGGTCGCTGCCTGACCAGCAGCAGTGGCTGGCCTTTCAGTCTGGTTTTTGTGATGTCGGATGGGTTGGATGTCAAAGAATATCAACCGCGGGCCAGGGGGATGATTTTATTTGGGCTTGGCTGATTCTCATGGAATCTCACGTCGCCGCGCGGCAAAACAAGCGTTGGCGTGAAAACATGACGCTTCATGACCGGACAATCTGCGGCATCGGCCACAATGTGCGCCAAACGGATACCGAATATCTGGCAGGGGTGAGGCCGGGTGCTTGTGCGGCTCGACGCGCCGCGATGGGGGTGGAAGCTGTCAGGCTTGGCGGCACCCGGCACGAGGGGCTGTGGTGATCCGGTGTGGTGTCATCGCGCCGGCAGGGCGGGCACGTCGACGGCTTGTGGACGAGGGCAGGGCGCGACACAACCGCTTACGCATCGGCCCACCGACTGGAAGGCGGCTGATCACCCCGCAGCTGGGCTCAAAGTGGGGATGCAGGCACACTGCCCCGCATGACCGTGCGCATCCTCACCCCCGTGCCGGGGGTCATTCACCTGGTGTTCCCCACCATGAAGGCCCTGACCACCTCGATGTTTCGCGTGGAGGAGTTTTATGAGAGCCCGCACGCGGCGATCCAAGGCCAGTATTTTTCGGTGGCGACCTTCCTGGACGTCTATGCCGACGACGACGGTGATGTGCGCTACTTCCGCTGGTGGGACGGCTTCAACGTGCCACGCGCGGCCATCGACGCCTTCGAACGCCTGTTTCGGCCCCACGGGCTGACCGAGCGCGAGCAGGTGGTGTTGGCCGTGGTGCAGCAGCAGGACGCACGCTACCTGATTGCCACCAGCGAAGACACCGACACCGCCACCGTGGCCCACGAGGTCGCCCATGCCCGTTGGGCGGTTGACCCGGCCTACCGGGCGCAGTGCGAGCAGGCCTTGACGCTGTTGCAGGGCGGCACACGCCGCCTCATCGTGCGCGCCTTGCTGAAGGCCGATTACCCCGACGACGCGGCCATCCTGGAAGACGAGATCCACGCCTACTTGATGACCGACCCGAAAAAGAGCCTGCGCAAGCTGCTCAAGGCGGCCGACGCGTCACAGCGCCGCAACTACCTGGCGGTGCGCAAGCTGTTGCGGCGGGTCGGCCCGGAAGGCCGAGCCGAGGATCAGCCGGCCTGAAACAGCGCCAAGGCGGCTTGCACATCGGAGGGGCTCACGCCTTCAGCCCGTGACACCGGTGCATCGGCCAGCGCCGCGGCGCCATCGGTCTTGAGCTTGCTCACCCACTGGCCGGCATCGCGCCCGCTGGCAAAGGCCAGGCTTTGCAAGAGCAGCGTGCCGTCGTGCGCCGCCAGCTTGAAGTAGAACTGGCCGTCGGCCTCGCGGTATTGTTTGAACACCGGCAGCTGCGCCTTGGCCGCGGTGGTTGGGGCGGCCGCCGGCGCGACCACCGCCACCATGCGGCGCAGGCCCACGGCCTGGCGGATCTCGGCCAAGAACGGTGTGGCGCGCGCACGCGCCTTGCTGGCGCCGGCTTGCAGAATCTCTTCAATGCGTTCGGGGTGTGCCATCAGCTCGGCATAGGCCGCGCGCTTGGGGCCAATGTGTGCTTCGATCAGCCCGCACAGCCGCTGCTTGGCCTCGCCCCAGGCCAGGCCGGCGCGCAGGTCGGCGTGGAAGGCCTCGCGCTGCACGGAGGTGGCAAAAGCGTCGTGGATCATCACCAGGTGCGAGCCTTCGGGCTCCTTGGCCTCACCGGGTGCGCGCGAGTCGGTGACGATGCGCGCCACCGCGTCTTTCAGCGCTTTGGCGCCGCCTTCAAACAGCGGAATCGTGTTGTCGTAGCTCTTGCTCATCTTGCGGCCGTCCAGGCCGGGCAAGGTGGCCACGTGTTCTTCAATCTGCGCCTCGGGCAGCACAAACAGATCGCGGCCTTGGCCAAACAAGTGGTTGAAGCGCTGCGCCACATCGCGCGCCATTTCGATGTGCTGAATCTGGTCGCGCCCCACCGGCACGCGGTGGGCGTTGAACATCAAGATGTCCGCCGCCATCAGGATGGGGTAGCTGAACAGACCCATGGTGATGCCTGCGTCTGGCTCCTCGCCCGCGGCCACATTGGCGTCGTGCGCGGCCTTGTAGGCGTGGGCGCGGTTCATCTGGCCCTTGGCCGTCACGCAGGTCAGCAGCCAAGTGAGCTCGGGGATCTCCGGCACATCGCTCTGGCGGTAAAACACCACCCGCTCGGCATCCAGGCCGCCGGCCAACCAGGTGGCGGCAATCTCCAGCCGCGAGCGCTCGATGCGCGCCGGGTCATCGCACTTGATCAGCGCGTGGTAATCGGCCAAAAAGAAGAAGCTCTCCACGCCCGGCGCCTGGCTGGCGACGATGGCCGGGCGGATGGCGCCCACGTAATTGCCCAGGTGCGGTGTGCCGCTGGTGGTGATGCCGGTGAGAACGCGGTGGCTCATGGTGTGCACGGAGAAAAGCAGAAATCGGGGTGTCAGAGACGGCTTGGAACGGGCTGAAAGGGCGGTCGCCCGAGGCGCCGCCCACGCGTGATTGTGCGGCCTGCGCCCGCCGCTTGTCGCCGGGCATGGCCTGCCGGCCCCGCTTGCGCTACGCTCACCCGCTTTCCCTCTAGAACGCCCTCGTGGCGCCCCGCTTGTGAAGACCTATTCGATCGAACTCCAACGCATCAAGTCCATGTCGAACGCCCATGGCCTGGTGCGCATCCAGATGGACGCGCTGGTGCAGCCGCAGTCCAACCAGCATGCCGACGACGAGGGCCGGGCGCCGTCCAGTCACCTCACGTTGACCGAAGAAAACGCGCGCGTGTTGCTGATTCAGTTGAAGGCCCAACTGGCCGAGTTCGACAAGCGCAAGCCCAAGAGCCGCTTCTGAGCGGTGTGGCCTGAGCGACGGCCCGGGCCAGTTGTGGACGCGCTTTGGCGCGCCCGTCAATCCCCTTCGAAGCGCTACTTTTGCACTCAAGTTGTGCACTGCCTGTTTCTGAGGCAATCCGTTGCAGCGCCAGCGTTGGCGCGGCTTGGCGAGCTTCTTCAAGAGCTTACCCCCGAGGTTATCCACAGAAAACCGGGGTAACTTTTCGGCTGTGGACAGCCTGCTGTTGCTCAGGAAAAACCCGCATTTTTGGTCTGCGTCAAGGCCAAACTGTGGCAGGCGTTGATTCAGCATTCATCCAGCCGGTCCGCGCACGCAGTGCACCCCACTCGGCACCGGGCTCGGCCCGCAAGGTCAGCAACTCGCCGGTCACCGGGTGGGGCAGGGTGGTTTGAAGGGCATGCAGCCACAGGCGCTGCAGGCCCAAGAACTCAGCCATCGTGCGGTTCAGCGGGCCTTTGCCATGGGTGGCGTCTCCCACCAGCGGGTGGGCGATGTGCTTGAAGTGGCGGCGGATCTGGTGCCGCCGGCCGGTCTCGGGCTGGGCGTGCACCAGCGCAAAGCGGCTGCTGGCAAACCGCGCATCCGACACCACCGGCCACTCGGCCTGGGCCAGGCGGGTCCAGCGCGTGCGCGAGGGCAGCAGCGTTTGCCCGGTGGAGGGCAGCTCCGGGTCGCGCGCCAGCGGGTGGTCGATCACCCCGGCGCCCTCAGGCCAGCCGCGCACCAGCGCCAGGTAGTGTTTGTCGACCCGGCCGGTTTCAAACGCCAGCCCCAGCGCGCTGGCGGCGTTGGGCGTGCGTGCAAACACCAGCACGCCCGAGGTTCCGCGGTCCAGCCGGTGTACCGGCGTCACCGCCGAGCCAATTTGGTCGCGCAGCAGTTGCAGCGCAAACACCTCGACATCGGCCGCCAGGCGGCTGCGGTGCACCAGCAGGCCGGGCGGTTTGTCGATGGCGACCAGGTGCTCGTCGATGTGCAACAGCGTCAGGGGCGGGTGGGGCGAGGTCATGCACGATTGTCGGCGGGCCACCGGCGCTTGGCGTCGCGCCTTGTCAGCCGACTTCCTACACCGCGCCCAGCGCCGCACTGACGGCTTGGAGCGGCGCCCGCCCAAGGACAGCGCCGCGCCGCGCATCTATGTTTGAGCCCATGAGACCGGTCCCTCGGGCCACGGAGATTGTGATGAGCCACCCCTTTGCCGCCAGCTGTTCCTCGTCGGCCCCAGACAGCATGTTTCCCGCCGACCACGAGCTGCGCTTCCAGTCGCTGTTCGACCCCGGGCGGTCGCTGGTGTTTCCGTGCGACGCGCGAGGCCGCGTGGCGCTGGATGGGCTGAGCGAGCGTGCGCGCGAAAACTACCTCTACGCCCGAGCCACTGTGGGCCACGAGTATTCGGTGCCGGCGGTGCAGCCCTCTGATTTGCACTGAGACGGTGCGAACAAATCCGACACGCCCGAGCGGGTCGGAATGGTTCACACCCTCTGACAGAAAAGTCCGTCGGCCGTTACATCCGGAAGCAGCCCCCCTCGGCTCGCCACCGCACACTGCGGTTTACCCCAGGGAGAGTCTGCACATGAGTGAAATCACCACGCGGGCGGCGGTGTCGGGCGGGGATGCCTCGCCCACCGAATCCGCTGCGTTCGCCCCCGTCGCCTTGACAGCCAGCACCACCGCGTTGGCCTTGGGCGCCAGCGCGTTGTTGGCTGCTTGCGGAGGGGGCGGCGGCGGCGCCGCTGCCGACGCCACCACCGCCTGGCCCGCTACCGCACAACACCTGGCCGGTGCAGGTGGCACCGCACCCGCCGCACCCAGCACCCCACCCAGCCTGCGCGACGCTGCCCGTTTCCTCACCCAAGCCAGCTTCGGCCCGCGCTCGGTCGACGAGGTGGAGGCGCTGCGCAGCCAAGGCTTTGAGCGCTGGCTGTGGGCACAAGCCCAAGAGCCCACGCTGCTGCACCTCAGCTACATCGAAAACCAGCGCAGCCGCGAAACCGACAAACGCGTGACCGAAGAGATGAGCTACGAGGCCGTGTGGCAGCAGTGGCTCACCGGCAGTGATCCGCTGCGCGCCCGCGTGAGTTGGGCGCTGCTGCAAATCTTCGTCATCTCCAACATCGCGCCCGACATCCGCCCGCACGCGATGAGCAGCTACCTGGACATGCTCAACCGCAACGCGCTCGGCAACTACCGGCAGCTGCTGGAGGATGTGACCCTGCACCCCGCGATGGGCTACTACCTCAACCTGCAGGGCTCCGAAAAAGAAGACCCCGACGCCGGCACCCATCCCAACGAAAACTACGCCCGCGAGGTGCTGCAGCTGTTCTCCATCGGCCTGGTCAAGCTCAATGCGGACGGCAGCAGCCAGGGCACGGCCACCTATGGCGAAGACGTGGTGAAGGGCTTTGCCCAGGCCTTCAGCGGCTGGAGCTTTGGCGGCGTCAACAACGCCAACGCCGACAACTTCCACGGTGCCGACGAGAACGACGAGCGCTTGTGGACACGCCCCATGCAGCCCTGGGCGCAGTTCCACGCCACCGGCCCCAAGCTGCTGCTCGACGGCGTCACCCTGCCCGCAGGCGGCACGCCGCAGAGCGACATGCAGGCCGCACTCGACAACATCTTCAACCATCCCAATGTCGGCCCCTTCATCGGTCGCCAGCTCATTCAGCGCCTGGTCACCAGCAACCCGAGCGCGGCCTACATCGCCCGTGTGGCGGGCGTGTTCAACGACAACGGCAGCGGCGTGCGCGGTGATCTCAAGGCGGTGGTGCACGCCATCCTGCTCGACGCCGAAGCGCGTGGCGACACCGCGGCCAGCCAGCCCCGTTTTGGCAAAGCCCGGGAGCCCGTGTTGCGCTTTGCCCATGTGCTGCGCGCACTGGGTGCCAAAAGTGAAAACGGGCGTAACAACATCCACTACCTCGACAGCGCCGACGACGGCCTCGGCCAAAGCCCGCTGCTCGCGCCCTCGGTGTTCAATTTCTACTCGCCCAACTACCGTCCGGCCGGGCCACTGGCCACGGCCGGCATGGTGGCGCCCGAGTTCCAAATCACCAGCGAAACCTCGCTCGCTGGCTCGCTCAACTTCTTCTCCTCGCTGTTCTACAACGGCGGCTATGGCTGGGGCCCCTCGCGGCTGGAGTTCAACTGGGCGCCGCTGCGTGCGCTGGCCACCGACATCCCCGCGCTGATCGACCGGCTCGATCTGCTGTTTTTCAACCTGCAAATGAGCGCCAGCACGCGCAGCCGCATGACCACCCTGTTGGCCGCCATCTCCGAGAACGACACGCTCGACCGGGTGCAAGCCGCGATGCTGCTGACCGCGCTCTCGCCCGACCACGTGATCCAGAAGTGAGCCGCGCCATGACCTCTCCCACGCCCACGCCCGCGCGCATGCCGTCGCGCCGCCGCTTTCTGCAACACACGGCTGCGGCCGGTCTGGGCGCCGCGCTCGGGCCCTGGTCGCAGATGCAGGCCCTGGCGCAAACCGTCAACGCCAGCACGGCGACGACCAGCAGTGACTACCGCGCGCTGGTGTGCCTGTTCATGTTCGGTGGCAACGACGGCAACAACCTCGTCGTGCCCACCGATGCCACCCGCTACGCGCAATACCAACGCGCCCGGCCCAACCTCGCGCTCGACCGCAACGCCTTGCTGCCGCTGAACTTCAGCAACCAGGGCAGCAGCAGCGAACGGTATGGCCTGCACCCCGCCATGCCCGGCCTGCAGGCGCTGGTCAACAGCGGCAAAGCCTCGGTGGTGGCCAATGTGGGCCCGCTGGTGGTGCCCACCAGCAAGGCGCAGTTCGAGGCGCGCGCGGTGGCCTTGCCCAGCAATCTGTTTTCACATTCCGACCAACAAGGTGCCTGGCAAAGCGGCATCGCCGACGCACCTGCGCGCACCGGCTGGGGCGGGCGCACGCTGGAGCGCGAGGTGCCCGGCGGCACCGCCAACCGCGGCTACAGCGCCATCAGCGTCAGCGGCGGCAATGTGTGGGAGGCGGGCGACCAAGGCCTGGTGCCCTACCGCGTCTCGTCCAGTGGCAACTTCGGTTTTGACTTCTACGACCCCGCCGGCAGCGACCCGCGCTCGGCCGCCATCGCCAGCCTGCTGCAAGAAACCCGCAGCGACCCGTTTGAGGCCACCTGGCTCAGCATCATGGGCCGCAGCATCGAGAACCAGCGCGTGCTCACCGCCGCGCTCAATGCGCAAACGCTGCACACGGTGTTCCCGCAAACCGACCTGGGCCGGCAACTGCAAATGGTGGCGCGCCTGATTGCGGCGCGCGGCAGCTTGGGCCTGCGGCGCCAGTGTTTCTTCAGCGCCATCGGCGGGTTTGACACCCACGGCGACGACCAACTTCAGCGCCAGCAGCAGAACTTCAGCGAGATCAACGACGCGGTCACGGCCTTTCAGGCCGCCATGGTGGAGCTCGGCCTGGCCGAGAGCGTCACGCTGTTCACCGGCTCTGACTTCGGCCGCACTTTCGCCTCCAACGGCCAAGGCACCGATCATGCTTGGGGCAGCCACCACCTGGTGGTGGGCGGCGGCCTGCAGGGCACGGCGCAAGGCGGCAAGCTCATCGGTCGCTTCCCTGAACTGGTGGTCGGCGGCGCCGACGACGTGGGGCAGGGCGTGTGGGTGCCCAGCACCGCCGTCGATCAACTCGGCGCCGATCTGGCCCGCTGGTTTGGCGCCGACGCGGCCACGGTGGAGACGGTGTTCCCGCACATCACCGCGTTTGACCGGAACATCGGCTTGATGGCCTGATGCGCCTTGGCGTTCACAGGCATCCACTTTGGAGCGCGGCGCAAGGGCGGCGACGGGCCAGGGCATGCCATCAACGGATCAGGGAGCGCTGAGCCGCATTCGCTTTGCGCAGGTAAAGGGGGAGCCGGCCGCAGGCCGGCGGAGGACACGGAGCAAAGCGAATGCGGCTCAGTGCTCCGAGCGCCAGCCGCGGGATGAGACGAACCTCATGGCGCGAAACAGGCGCCTGCTGCAGGCTGCACGTTGGAAATGATTGCACGCGAAGGCGCATCAGGCGTCGTCGCTGATGTCCCTGTCCACATGGCAAACGCTGCGATGCATGCCGCGCAGCAACTCGCGCGGGCGCTTGATGGCGCCGCTTTGTTCGTCAAACTCGGCCAGCAGCAGGTCGAGCGCGCCGCGCGCTTCGTGCTGCGCCACCGGCAGCCACGGTGAGCCCAGCGCGGCCCATTGCGCATCGCTCAGGCGCAGCTCGCCGGTCAAGAAGATCTGCTGATCATGGCGGCCTGTGTCGAACGACGCTTCGATGGCCTGCCGGCCGTCTTGGGGCCGACACAGGCCATGGGCCATCACCGGGTCAAACACCAGCAGCTGGCCCGGCCTGAGCGGCCACACCACGCCCGCGTGCGGCTGCACGAAGTTTGCGTCGGCGGCATCCAGCACCAGCAGCCAAAACAAGCAGCGCGAGAAGTGCCGCGCCACGTCGTTGTGAAAGCCCGAGCCCCAGGTGCCGAGGTAGTCGATGCGCGCATTCAGGCTGCTGGCGTAGCTCGCGGTGGCGTCACCCATCACGCCTGTGCGCTGCAGAACCTGGGCCAAGTGCGCCAGCACGTGCGACACCACGGGCGCGGCCTGCGCCAGTTCCGCGGCCGAGGTGCGTGCGTGCGCCACGTCGCCACAGCCGCTGAGTTGCACGCGCGAGCGGCCTTCAGCGGCCAGCTGCGCCAGCGCGGCGTCATTCAGAAACGGCGTGTCGAGCACATGCACGCGGCCACACGGTGCCCGCGCCACATGCGCATGCTGCGCTTCATCGCTGCGCACCGCAAAGCTGCGAAACGGCGCGGGCACCGCATGCGCTTCAGCGGGGAGGAGGTGGTGCCGGGGCAAGGCGGTGTTGGGCATGCGGCGATTGTCGGGGTGGGTGAGCGGCGGCACGATGGGCCCGTTCACCCGTCCATCCACACGGCAGAATCCATGCGCTGCCCGAGGTTCACCGAGGCGGCCACCGCTCACCCCCAAGGAGACTGCCATGACCGATCGCACCGTTCACCTGCACCGTGTGCTGCGCTGCCCGCCCGAGAAAATCTACCGCGCGTTTCTCGACGCGGGCGCGCTCGCCAAATGGCTGCCGCCCTTTGGCTTCACCTGCCAGGTGCAGCACCTCGAAGCGCGGGTGGGTGGCGGCTTTCGCATGTCGTTCAGCAACTTCGGCTCGGGCAGCGAACTCTCGTTTGGCGGCGCGTACCTCGAACTCGTGCCGCACGAGCGCATCCGCTACACCGACCGCTTTGACGACCCGAACTTGCCTGGCCAGATGGAGGTGACGGTGACGCTCAAGCCGGTGCTGTGTGGCACCGAATTGAGCGTCAGCCAAGCAGGCATCCCGGACGTGATCCCGTTGGAGATGTGCTACCTGGGCTGGCAGGAGTCGCTGGTGCAACTCGCCAACTTGGTGGAGCCCGACATCCCGGGCTGAGCAGCGCTGAGCGGCAAGCTCACGGCGCGGCGACGATCACCTTCACCCGCTGTCCCGGCGCCGGGTCTTGCCCATTCACCGCGCCGTTGAGCAGGCGCAGCAGTGCCTCGGTGCGCGCGCCTTGCATCGGCGATTGCGTGGCCAGCTGCGCATAACCGCCGCGCGGGTAGGCCACGCTGCGGATCAGCCAGGGCTTGGCCGCGGCGCGGTCGGCCGGTGTCATGGCGCGGAATGAGGCTTCTGCGTCTTGCAGCGCGGGGCGGTTGCGCTGCAGCGTGGCGGCGTCGCGCGCTTGCGGCAGCAGCAGATAGCTCTGGCCATTCGGGCCGTTCACCAGTGTGGCGCGCACCTGCTTGGCCTGGCCTTGGGCATCGGCCACCGTGCCTTCAAAACGCGCCGCTTGCAGGCCGCTGAGCGTGGTGCGCTCGATGCGGCCGCCGGTGGGCTTGAGCAGCGCCTTGATCATCTCTTCGGGCGTGTTGCCGGCTTGCGCGGGCACGGTTTGCATCACCACGCCGGCGTCGCCGGTGCCGTTCACCAGCGTGAGTGAGTCGGCCTCGTTGACGATCTTCCAGCCCGCGGGCGCGGTCATCGCGATGCCCAGGCCCTCGTGGTAAAAACTTTGGCCGCGGGTCAGGCCTTGTGAGGCGCTTTCGCCATAGGCCAGGTTCTCCACCACCTTGAGGTAACGCGCGCGGCCCTCATCGCTGTAGCTGGCGGGCGGGTAGTTGCTGGCGATGTTCTGGATGTCTTGCAAGCGACGGTCGTTGCTGGGGTGCGAGGCCAGCCAGTTGTTGCCGCTGTTGACGGTTTTGCCCTCGGCGCGCGCGGTGTCGGCCGCGAACTGCTCTTGGTTTTTCAGCACCTTGATCACGTCCACCATGTTGGCCGGATCAAAGCGGCTGCGCACCAGGTATTCGGCGCCGAGTTGGTCGGCTTGCAGTTCTTGGTCGCGCCCGTACGACGCAATCAAACCCGCCGCCACCGACTGCGACACCTGGTTGGCCAACTGCCCCGCGCCGGCCACGCCACGCGCCTCCAGCACCGCGCCAAACACGCTGGCCGCCAGCACACCCAGGCCGGCGTTTTGCTGCTTGGTGGCGCGCTGCGCGCCATGGCGCGCGGTGACGTGGCCAATCTCGTGACCCATCACGCCGGCCAGGTCGGCCTCGCTTTCCATGTAAGCCATGATGCCGCGCGTCACATACACAAAGCCGCCGGGCAGCGCGAAGGCGTTGATCTCCGGGCTGTCGAGCACGGTGAAGGTCCAGGTGAGTTGGCTGCGCTCGGACTGCTTGGCCAGGCGCTGGCCCAGCTCGTTCACGTAGGCCTGCACGGCCTTGTCGGGGTAGGCGCCGTATTCCTTGAGCACCTGCGCGTGGCCCTTCTGGCCTTCGGCAATCTCGGCGCTCTCGCTCATCACCGTGCGCTCGGCGCGGCCCGTGGCGGGGTTGACCATGGTGCTGCCGCAGCCAGCCAGCAGCAGGGCGCTGCTCAGCGCGAGCAGGGGCAGGGCACGCAGGCGCCGCTGGGGTGTCGTCGTGGTTGTCGTTGTCATGGGCTGGTCTCCGTGCGCGGTTTGGGTGGGCGCTCAGTGGCCATTGTGCCGATGGCAGCTGAGCAAATCACCCAAAAAAAAGCGACCCGCAGGCCGCTGTGTGGCGAGTGACGCAGGCTGTGGGGCCAGCGCCATGCACAGGCCTCGCTCACTTGCTCCAGTTGTCCTTGAGCGTGGCGGTGCGGTTGAACACTGGGGCGCCGGGCTGGTGGTCGATGCGGTCGGTCACAAAGTAGCCGTGGCGCTCAAACTGCACCGAGGTGCCTGCGGCGGCATGGGCCAGCGAGGGCTCCACATAACCCTGCACCACGCGCTTGCTGTTCGGGTTCAACACGGTCAAGAAATCGCGGCCGCCGGCATCGGGCTGGGCCTCGGTGAACAGGCGGTCGAACAAGCGCAGCTCGGTGGGAATCGCGTCGTGCATGCCCACCCAGGTGATCACGCCCTTGACCTTGATGGCATCCGCCCCCGGCGTGCCGCTCTTGGTGTCGGGAATCACGGTGGCCGTCACGGCCGTGATGTTGCCGTCCGCGTCTTTTTCGCAGCCGGTGCATTCCACCACCACGCCGTATTTCAGGCGCACCTTGTTGCCCGGGAACAGGCGGAAGAAGCCCTTGCTCGGCACTTCGGCAAAGTCGTCGGCCTCGATCCACAGCGTGGGGCCGAGACTGAAGCTGCGTTGGCCCAGTTCGGGCAGGTGCGGGTGGGCGGGCGCGCTGCAGGGCTCGCGGAAGTCATCGCTGCCAAACACTTCGGCCCAGTTGCTGAGCTTGAGGGGAATGGGGTTGATCACGGCCATCGCACGCGCGGCTTTTTCTTCCAGGTCGCTGCGCAACGCGATGTCGAGCACCGCGTAGTCGAGCCAGATGTTGCTCTTGCTGGCGCCCGAGTCGTCGGCCACCTTGCGGATGCTCGCGGGCGTGTAGCCGCGGCGGCGCATGCCGGCCAGCGTGGGCAGGCGCGGGTCGTCCCAGCCAGCCACGTGTTGCTCGTCCACCAGTTGCTTGAGCTTGCGCTTGCTGGTGATCACATAGCTGAGGTTCAGGCGGCCAAACTCGTACTGTTTGGGCAGCGGGTGCTGCAGCAAACCCGCTTCGGCCAAGCGCTCCAGCAGCCAGTCGTAGAACGGGCGCTGGTCTTCAAACTCCAGCGTGCAGATCGAGTGCGTGATGCGCTCCAGCGCGTCTTCGATCGGGTGCGCGAAGGTGTACATCGGGTAGATGCACCACTGGTCGCCCGTGTTGTGGTGGGTGGCGCGGCGGATGCGGTAGAGCGCCGGGTCGCGCATGTTGATGTTGGGCGAGGCCATGTCGATCTTGGCCCGCAACACCATCGCACCGTCCGCGTGCTGGCCGTCGCGCATCTCGCGAAAGCGCGCCAGGTGCTGCTCGGGCGAGCCGTCGCGGAACGGGCTGTTGGTGCCGGGCGTGTTGAAGTCGCCCCGGTTGGCGCGCATGGCCTCGGGCGTCTGCTCGTCCACATAGGCCAGGCCGCGCTCGATCAGCGTCTCGGCCGCGCGGTACATGAAGTCGAAGTAGTTGCTGGCGTAGTACTTGTGGGGGGTGCCAAACGCCTCCCAGCTCCAACCCAGCCAGCCCACCATCTCCTCGATGGCGTCCACGTACTCCTGCTCTTCTTTCTCCGGGTTGGTGTCGTCAAAACGCAGGTGGCACACGCCACCGTAGTCGCGCGCCAGCCCAAAGTTCAGGCAAATGCTCTTGGCATGGCCCACGTGCAAATAGCCATTGGGCTCGGGCGGAAAACGCAGGCGCACCTTGGCCGGGTCCGGCTGACCGGCTTGGTGGTGGGCGGCATCACCCGGCGAACCCCCAAATGTGCGGCCGGCGTGGACGCCCGACAACAGGTCGCGTTCGATCACCTGTCGCAGAAAGTTGCTCGGCTTGTGGTCGGAGTCGAGGGCGGTGTGCTTGGCGTCGCTCATGAAAAAAGCGCTTTAAATTCAAAGGGTTGTCGGCGTTCGAGGGGCGGCCGAAGAATGCAGCGGATTGTAGGGCTCAGCAGGGATGCGCCCTTTCAGCAAGGCCCCCAGGAGGGGGCTGGGTGAAGTGGGACGTATCCGAAGAATGGCCCTCGCGGCGCGCTCAGCGCCCATTGTCATTCCACCACGACCTCTCCTGGAACACCTCATGAACCACCCCGCCTGCAAGCTGTCCCTCATCGCCCTGGCCTGCGCCGTGCTGACCGCCTGCGGCGGCGGTGGGGATGACACCCCTGCCACCGGTACCACGGCAACGACCGGCACCACCACGACGGGCACCACCGGCACCACCGGCACAACGGGCACCACGGACACGGCGGGTACGACCGTCACCACCACCACGGAGACGAACGGCACGACCACCACCACGACCACGACGACAACGACCACCACGGACATCACGGACACCGCGGGGACAACTGACACCACGGGCACCACCACGGGCACGACCACGGGTACCACCACCACGGCCTCGGCCACGGACATCACCTCGGCCAATTTCAAGGATGTGGGTGCATTGGCGGCCGGCAGTGCCGACATGGTGTTGAGCTTGGTCGTCCTGCCGGATGACCTGGTGGCGCAACTCTCCAGTGCATCGGTCCCCCGTGTCACGGCGACCTCGCTGGTGTTGGGCACGCTGCAGCGCGCCAGCAGCTTGGAGCGGGCGCAAGCCCTCACCACCAGCAGCAATCCGGTCACGTGCAGCAGCGGCAGCTCCTCCGTATCGGTCAATGACGTCAACGGCAATGGGCTGCGAGATGCCGGTGACATCGTGACGATCATCGACACCAATTGCCTGCGCGACGGCGACACCTCCAGCGGCGCCATCGCCTTCACGCTCAACGCCACCACCACGGGCACGGTCTCCGAGAGCAGCAGCGCTTACACCGTGGACGTCAATCTCTCGGTGACCAACTACAAGGTGGTGTACAGCGATGGTTCGTACACCCAGATCAACGGCAAAGCCCGGTACCAGAGCTCGCGCACGGCTTACCACCTAGGCCGCGACCAGTTGACCATCGACACCTGGACGCACACCGACACCGACGCGTCCGGCAGCGCGGGCGCCACCCTGAGCGGCTACAGCGGCGTGATCAACTACACCCCCTTTGAGTACACGGTGACGGTCAGTGGCGATGTGTCGTCCACCAAGCTCAGCAATGTGATCTACACGGTGAGCACGGCAACACCGTTCGCCTTCTATGGCTACAGCGCCAACTACCCCTACGTGGGTCAGGCCAAGGCCACCGCTGCCAGCGGCAACAGCGTCACAGTGAAGGCGCTCAGCTCAATCGAGGCCAGCATCAGCGCCGACCTGAATGCCGATGGCACGGCCGACTCGGGCGCGACGGTGACGTCCGCCTGGAGCAGCCTGTACTGAGTCCAACCGCGGGCCTGCATGACGGTGCGCGCACCGCCGCAGGCCCCACCCCGGTTCAACGCAGGGCGGCTTCGGCCGCCCTTTTTTTTTGCGGGCGCTCCGTGGCGTGGTGGGGCAGATTCAACGGTGGCGTTCAGCCCATCCGCTGCCGCAGCCGTGCCAGTTCTGCCGCCACCAGCCGCTCGCGCAGCCCGCCGCCGCGCACGCTGCACAGCGTCACCACGCCGTGGATGCTCAAGCCCAGCGCCCAACCCCACAGCGGCCAAGGCCGGTGGCTGGGTGTGCTGGCGAGCGCCTGTTGCAAGAACAGCCCAGCATGCACGGCCACAAACACCAGCGCATGGATGCTGAAGCCGAGTTGCAGGCCCACGTTGCGGCGGGCTTGGCGGCGCAGCGCGGCGTCGTCGGCGGGGAAGTCTGCGCGGGTTGTGCCGCCTCCGGCGCCCGTGTGGGTGTCGGCGCCTGGGTGGGTTGCTGGATCGGTGGGGTGGGCCATGCTTGTTCCTGGTGCCGAATGGCGATGTCGATGACGCCATCGTCTCTCGGGCGGGGGTGTCGGCCCAGGGCCTTGCGACCGGCGGCATCAGGCGTCGATGGGCTGCTGGCTGGCCGCGCCAACGGAGGCCGGCCGCCGGGCACTGCGTGTGCTCAGGGCGCTCGCGGTCTCACATGCCCTTGAAGCGCGGCGCGTAAATGCGGCTCACGGCCAGCTTGTCGGGCCGCTGGCGCAGGGTCAGCGTCACCTTGCCGCTCTCGTCGCGCAGGGCTTGGGCCACTTCGCGGATCTGCACCACGGTGCCGCGGTGCACTTGCCAAAAGCGCTGCGCGTCGAGCTGCGGCACGAGCTCGCGCAGGGAGAGGCGGATCAGGTGCTCGCGCGTGGCGGTGACGACGCGCAGGTATTTGTCGGCGGCTTCGAAATACAGCACCTCGTCGATGGGGATCAGATGCACCTGGTTGCCCATCGCGGCTTGGATCACTTGCAGGGCAGGTGCGGCCGTTGCGCCCGCGAGATGGTGGGGCGCCATCGCCATGCCGGCCCCGCCCACCGCGGTGCCGAGCAGCGCGCGCAATTGGCTCAGCAGCAACTCGCCCGGCGTGCCGGGTGTCGGGCCCGCGCTGGCGGGCGAGGAGGCATCGGTGGGGCGTGACGGCAGCGGCGGCCCCTGGCGGGGCGCTGCGATGTCATCGGCCGGGTCACCAAACTGCCGGTGCAACAAGCCCTGCAGCCGCGCGCAGCAGGCCGCCAGCCGGGCCGGCTGCACCGGCTTGAGCAGGTAATCGACCGCGTGGCGCTCGAAGGCTTGCAGGGCGTGCTGGTCGTAGGCGGTGACGAAGACGATCAGCGGCAGGGCGGTGTCGTCGGGCCAGTCTTCGACGATGGCTTGTGCAGCGTCGAGCCCGCTGCAGCCGGGCATGCGGATGTCGAGGAAGAGCACGTCGGGCTGGTGTTGCAGGGTCAGCGCGATCGCTTCGTCGCCATCGCGGGCGGTGGCCAGCAACTGCAAGTGGGGCCAAGCGCGGTGCAGTTCTGCGGCCAGGGCCAGTGCCAACAGGGGTTCGTCTTCGGCGATCAGCGCGCGTGCGGCGTTGGGCTGCTGCGCGGGGTGGGGTGTGGGGTGTGTCATCGCTCGGTGCTCAGCCCGCTGCCGGCCCCGCACGGCCAACGTGGGCGTTGGGCGTGGCGCCGCATTCAGCGTCGGGTTCAGCTGCGCGTGGCGACGCCTTGCAGGGCCGGCCTGGCGCGGTGCTGCCGAGGGGCGCGGCCCGCATCGCGCGGGGCAGGCGCACTTGCACCAGGGTGCCGCCGCCGTCGCGTGGCGCGAGCGTGAGTTGCGCGGCGTCGCCATACAGCGTGTGCAGGCGCTCGCGCACTTGGGCGAGGCCGAAACCGGTGCCCATGCTGCCTGCGTTGCGATTGGCGTGGTCGGTGTGCGCTGGCGCGTCGTCCAGCCCGCGCCCGTTGTCGGCCACGCTCAGCAGCAGATCAGCGCCATCCAGCCGGGCCAATACCTGCAACAGCCCGCCGCCCTTGTGCGGCTCCAGCCCGTGCTGGATGGCGTTCTCCACCAGCGGCTGCAACAGCATCGGCGGCACCAGCCGCGCGGCCAAGGCCTCAGGCAGGTCGAACTGCACCTGCAGCCGATCGCCCATGCGCACCTGCATCAGCGCCAGGTAGTCGGCCAGCCGCGCGAACTCGGCGCTCAGGGCGTGGCTGCTGGTGCGGCTGCCACCGAGGGTGGCGCGCAGGTAGTCGATCAAGCGGTCGAGCATGTGCTGCGCGCGGGCCGGGTCCATCGCAATCAGCACCCTCAGATTGGCCAGGGTGTTGAACAGCATGTGCGGCTCGATCTGCGTTTCGAGCAGCTTGAGGCGCGCCTCAGCCGCCTGGCGTTCGGCCTCGGCGATGTGGCGCAGCCGGGCCTGGTCGCGGCCGCGCGCGTAAAAGAAAAAGGTGATGGCGGCACTCACGCCGGCCGTCATCAGCAGCGAGGCAGCGAGTTGCTGTTGGCTGGCCGTCCAATGTGGCGCGCGCTCGCCGGCGTAGGCCTGGCCGATCAGCGTACCGATGGCAAAGCCCAGCAAGGTGCCCACCACGGGCAGCGCCCAGCCGCGCCATCCGCTGGGCCAGCCGGTGGCCTGCGCGGTGCCGCCCACCAGGTAGCGGCCCACATCAATGCACAGCCAAATCGACAGGCCAATGGCCTGGGCGTAGACGAGGTGGATGTCCCAGCGGGCCCACGCGCCGCCATTGGCCACCTGGCTGGCCACGGCCAGCAGGCTGTTGAAGCCGAGCACGATGGCGCCGTGGCGCAGCAGCATGGGCCACTGCGCGCGCAGCAGGGCCAGGTCGGCGGTGAAGGTGGCGCGGCGCGGGTCGCTGGGCATGGCGGTCATTGTGTGGCGGGCCGGGGCCTTGTCTGTGGTGGGGCTGGTGCCGGGGGGTGGTCGGTGTCGTGGCGGGCCATCACAGCCAGCCCAGCCACTGGTGCCACAGCAGATCGCCCAGCCGCCGGCCCGGTGCCAGCGCAAACGCGCCGGCGCCCAGGCAACCGCCAATGTAGGTGCCGCGCATGGCGCGCTGGTGGGTGTCGATGCGCCCGTGTACCACCGCCCACAGGCCGCTGCCGATGCCGCTGAAGGTGAGCAGTGTCAGCAGGTGGATGGGGGTGTAGCCCCACAGATTGGGCAGGTGGAAATCGCGGATGAACAGGCTGCTGAGGGCTGCGCCCAGCATCACCGTGACCCAGGCATAACCGGCCGCGCGGTGCGGGCGCGAGCCCTTGCGCGCCCACAGCGCGGCGGGGCCCAGCACCAGCGCGGCCAGCGCCAGCGCGAGGTGAATGCTGATGACGGGGGAGAGTGGCAGGAGTGTGTGGGGTGGCATGGTGCGGCGCGGGTGATTGCTGCTGGGGCTGGGCTGGGGCTGGCCGCGAGTATCTGGCGCGGTGCGCCGCATTGCCAGCGGCCTGCGACCGGGCCACGATGCTGCGGCGCCAACGGCGAACTGGTGGCGTGAATGGCGGGGATGGGGTGAAGGGTGGCGGTCCTGCTCGGCCCCGCTTCAACCCGCGCTGCGGTCGCCTTCGACGATGCCGCTGGCGGTCAGCGTCAACACCCGGTCGGCGCGCGCCGCGGCGCTGTGCGAGTGGGTCACCAACACGCAGCCCGCGCCCTGCGAGCGCACCTGCGCCACCAGCAGGTCCATCACCTTCTCGGCGGTGGCCGGGTCGAGGTTGCCGGTGGGCTCGTCGGCCAAGATCAAGGCCGGCCGGTGCACCAGCGCGCGCGCAATGGCCACCCGCTGCAACTGCCCGCCGGACAGGGTCTGGGGTGCGCGCTCGGCCAAGCCACTCAGCCCCACGGCGGCCAGCACCTCGGCCACGCGGGTGTCGTTGGGCCGGCCTTGCAGCAGCAGCGGCAGCGCCACGTTTTGCGCCACGCTCAGGTGCGGCAGCACGTGGAAGGCCTGGAACACAAAGCCCAGCGTGTCGCGCCGAAACGCGGCCAGCGTGGGCTCGGGCAGGTGGTGCACGTCTTGGCCCGCGAGCAGCACGCGCCCGTCTTGCACGGTGTCGAGCCCGGCCAGGCAATTGAGCAGTGTGGATTTGCCCACGCCCGACTCGCCAATGATGGCCACGAACTCGCCCGCGCGCAGCGCCAGATCGACTTGCGCGAACACCGTGGCGTCGCCATAGCACTTGGCCAACTGGTGCACCTGCAGCAGCGGGGCGGTGGCGGTGGTCGCGGTTGGGGCGATGAGGGTGTGGCCGGTTGTCATGGCGTGCGCTCCAGCGTGGGCAGCAGGGCGAGTGCGGCGGCCACGGTTTGCGCTTGCGCATCAGGCGCGTCGCAGGCGATCACTTTCCGCCAGGGCATGCTGCGCAGCCAGGTGATCTGACGCTTGGCGAGCTGGCGCGTGGCGGCGATGCCGCGCTCTTGCCAAGCCAGCACCGCCGGGTCGGCCCGACCAGCGTCTTGCGCATCCATCGCCTCCCACAGTTGCCGGTAGCCCACGCAGCGCATGCTGGTGGTGCCCAGGCTCAGGTCACCGCGGGCGCGCAGTGTGGCCACTTCGGTCTTCAAACCGGCCGCCTCCATGAGCGCAAAACGCTGCGCAATGCGTTGGTGCAGCCAGGCGCGGTCCGCGGGCTCCAGCGACAGCAGGGGCGGCGGCGCCGGCCGATCTGCCCGGCCGGTGTGGAAGCTCGACAGCGGCTGGCCGCTGAGGCGGTAGACCTCCAACGCGCGCTGAATGCGCTGCGCGTCCAGCGGCGCCAAGCGCGCGGCGGTGACGGGGTCGACGGTGGCCAGCTCGGCATGCAGCGCCGGCCAGCCGCGCTCGGCGGCTTCGGCGTCGAGCGCGCTGCGCGTGGCTGCATCACTCGCGGGCATGGCGTCGATGCCATCGAACAGCGCCTTGAAGTACAGCATCGTGCCGCCCACCAACAGCGGCAGGTGGCCGCGCGCGCGGATCTCGCCAATCAGCCGCGTCGCGTCGTTCACAAACTGTGCGGCCGAGTAGGCGGCGGTGGGGTCGATGAGGTCGATCAGGTGGTGCGGCACCTGGGCCAACTCGGCGGCGCTGGGCTTGGCGGTGCCGATGTCCATGCCGCGAAACACCAGCGCCGAATCGACGCTGATGACCTCGACCGGCCAGGTGGTTTTCAGCGCCTCGGCGATGGCCAGCGCGGCCGCGGTTTTGCCGCTGGCGGTGGGGCCGGCCAGGCACAGGCACAGGCGGGTGAGGGCGGGCGCGGGGATGGTGCTTGTCATGCTGGTTGCGGCGCATCGCCGTGGCGCTGCACCAGCGTCCAGGCCACCAGCGATAGCGCACAGGCGCAGCCCGCCACGCCCAGGGTCATGGGCAGCAGCGTGCCGCCCAGCGTGCGGCCCAGCACCCAGCCGGCCACAAAGGCACCCACCATCATGCCGAAGCCCGAGAGCGAGGCCGCCGCGCCCGCTTTGTCGGGGAAGGGGCCGACGGCGCCGCTCTGGCCACAGGGCTGGTGCACACCATGTCCCACCGCAAACACCATCTGCGGCAGCAGCAGCGCCCACCAGTGTGTGGTGCCGGCCAGCGCCACGCCCAACATGCCCAGCCCGCCCGCGAGCGACAACAGCGCCCCGCGTTTGACCGCGCCGCGCACGCCAAAGCGCAGCATCAGCCGCCGGCACAAAAACGTGCCGCCGATGTAGGCCAGCGAGTTGGCCGCCATCACCAAGCCGTAGCCCACCCGCGTCAACCCCAGCACCTGAATGTAGGCAAACGACGACGCGGCGAGGATGACGAACAAGCCGCTGTACGTGCACACCAGCAGCAGCGCCCAGGCTTGAAACGTGCGGTGCTGGGCCACCGCGCGCCAGTTGGCCAACATGGGGGCGAGCTGGGTGGCGGCGGGGTTCAGGCGCGGTGCGGTTTCGCCATAGTGGCGGCTCACAAAGGCCAAGCTGCCCACACCAAACACGGCCAACACCGCCAGCGCCGCGTGCCAGTTCACCCACTGCACCAGCACGCCGCCGAGCAGCGGGCTGAGCATGGCGATCACGCCCAGGCCGCCGAGCGCGCGCGACATCACCTTGGCGCCCTCGGCCGGCGCAAACAGGTCGCGCACGATGGCGCGGCCACACGTCACCACCGCCGCCATGCCCGTGCCCTGCAGCACGCGCGCAGCCACCAGCGCATCGATGCTGGGCGAGAGCGCCGCCCACACACTGGCCAGCGTGTACACCAGCAGGCCCACCTGCAGCACCGGCCGGCGGCCAAAACGGTCGGCCAGCGGGCCGGCCACCAATTGGCACAGGCCGAAGGAGAGGATCAAGGCCGACAGCGTCAACTGCGTGGCCGACATGCTGGCGCCCAACTCGCTGGCGAGCGTGGGCAGGGCGGGCAAATAGAGGTCGGTGGTGACGGGCTGGATGCCGAGCAGCAGCGTCAGCAACAACACCGCCGCGGCCGGCGGCACGGCCGGCCGAGGGGACGAATTCAGGGGCATCGGGCGAGCCTATCAGGTTCAACTGAGGTTCAACTCCGGTTCAACTGAGATTCAAGCCCAGGGCACGCCCGGCCCGGGCTGAGCATGCGAGGCGGCCAACTTGGCGCTCCGGCCGGCCAATCTGCATGGCATCGACCGCAACGGGTTTCAGCCGGGCAGGTGGGCGCCTACAGTGCGTCGGTTGGCGGTTCAAACTGCCCCGTCCTTGTTGCATTCCAAGAGAAACCACACCCATGAAAACCCAAGCCGCCGTCGCCTGGCAAGCCGGTCAGCCGCTGACCATCGAAACCGTGGACCTGCAGGGGCCGAAGTTCGGTGAGGTGCTGGTCGAGATCAAGGCCACCGGCATCTGCCACACCGACTACTACACGCTCAGCGGCGCCGACCCGGAAGGCATCTTCCCGGCCATCTTGGGCCACGAAGGCGCGGGCATCGTGGTGGACGTGGGCCCGGGCGTGACCTCGCTCAAAAAGGGCGACCACGTGATCCCGCTCTACACGCCCGAGTGCCGCCAGTGCAAGTTTTGCCTCAGCCGCAAGACCAACCTCTGCCAGCTGATCCGCGGCACGCAGGGCAAGGGCTTGATGCCGGACGCCACCTCGCGCTTCTCGATCGACGGCAAGCCCATCTTTCACTACATGGGCACCAGCACCTTCAGCAACTACACGGTGGCGCCCGAGATCTCGCTGGCCAAGATCCGCGAAGACGCGCCGTTTGACAAGGTCTGCTACATCGGCTGCGGCGTGACCACCGGCATTGGCGCGGTGCTGTTCACGGCCAAGGTGGAGGCGGGTGCGAACGTGGTGGTGTTTGGCCTGGGTGGCATTGGCCTGAACGTGATCCAGGGCGCCAAGATGGTCGGCGCCGACAAGATCATTGGCGTGGACCTGAACCCCGAGCGCGAAGCCATGGCGCGCAAGTTTGGGATGACGCACTTCATCAACCCCAAGGACGTGGCCGCGGCTGGCGGCAACGTGGTCGACGCCATCGTGCAGCTCACCGACGGCGGCGCCGACTACAGCTTCGAGTGCATCGGCAACACCAAGGTGATGCGCGACGCGCTGGAGTGCACGCACAAGGGCTGGGGCCGCAGCATCATCATCGGCGTGGCCGAGGCCGGTGCCGAGATCAGCACCCGCCCGTTCCAGCTGGTGACCGGCCGCAAGTGGGAGGGCTCGGCCTTTGGTGGCGCGCGCGGCCGCACCGATGTGCCCAAGATCGTCGACTGGTACATGGA
>JBEAOO010000073.1:0-7541 GCA_041164825.1 Pseudomonadota bacterium
ACGCCGATGGCGCGGGCGAGGTGGGCGTGATCTCCAGTGTGACGCAGGCGTTTTGCGGCGACTGCAACCGCGCGCGCTTGTCCACCGAGGGCCAACTCTACCTGTGCCTGTTTGCCAGCCAAGGCCACGATGTGCGCGCGCTGCTGCGCGCCGGCCACAGCGATGCCGAGTTGGCAGGCGCCATCGCGAGCGTCTGGCAGGCAAGGCAAGACCGCTACTCGCAGCAACGCGGCGCAGCGCCCTCGGGCAGCGCCCTGACCGCGGGTGCGCGCCGCGTGGAAATGCATTACATCGGCGGCTGACGTGGCGCCGGATCCCAGCGCCATACGGCGCGAGCACATCACTGGGCTGGTGTTGGCCGGTGGCCGCGGCGACCGAATGGGTGGGCTCGACAAAGGCTTGCAAACGCATGCAGGCCAAGCGCTGGTGGCCCACGCCATCGCGCGCCTGGCGCCGCAGGTGGGCCGGCTGATCGTCAATGCCAATCGCAACCTCGATGCCTATGCACGCTTCGGCTGGCCCGTGTGCAGCGATGACACGCCTGACCAGCCCGGCCCCTTGGCGGGCTTCATGGCCGGACTGCGGGCCTGCGACACACCATGGCTCGTCACCGTACCGTGCGACTCACCCGCGCTGCCACTCGACTTGGTCGCGCGCCTGTCTGCCGCGGCACACGAACAGCGTGCGTCGGTGGTGTTGGCGGCCGCCCCAGACGACAGCGGCGTGCTTCGCCCTCAGCCCGTGTTCTGCCTGATGCACCGCAGCGTGTTGCCGAGCCTGTTGGCATTCACCGCAGCGGGAGAAGCCAAGGTGGGCTGGTGGGCGCGCCAGCAAGGTGCGGTGCAGCTTGCGTTTGACGATCCACAGGCTTTTGTGAACATCAACACGCTGGCTGAACTGGACACCCTGCCCGCCCCGTCATCACCCCGCGCACCATGAAAAACGGGGCCCAACGGCCCCGTTCTGTGTCGCGGTGTGTGCGCTGAGGGTGTTCGCTCAACGCCCACCCACGCCCATCAACGCTGCGCCAGCAGCTTCCAGGTCTCGATCACCGAGTCCGGGTTCAACGAGATCGACACGATGCCTTCTTGCGCCAGCCACTGCGCGAAGTCCGGGTGGTCGCTGGGGCCTTGGCCGCAGATGCCGATGTACTTGCCCGTGGCGCGGCAGGCCGCAATGGCGCGCGAGATCAGTGCCTTCACGGCGGGGTCGCGCTCGTCAAAGTCTTTGGCCAGCAGCGCCAAACCGGAGTCGCGGTCCAAGCCCAGCGTGAGCTGAGTCAGGTCGTTGGAGCCGATCGACATGCCATCGAAAAATTCCAAGAACTGATCGGCCAGCAGCGCGTTGCTCGGCACCTCGCACATCATGATGACGCGCAAGCCATCGGTGCCGCCTTCCGAGGCGCGCTTCAAGCCGCGCTCGGCCAGCATCTCGGTCACGCGCTTGGCCTGGCCCACGGTGCGCACAAACGGCACCATGATCTCGACGTTGCTCAGGCCCATGTCGTTGCGCACGCGCTTGAGCGCTTCGCATTCCATCGCGAAGGCCTCGCCAAACTCCTCGCTCACATAACGCGAGGCGCCGCGGAAGCCGAGCATCGGGTTTTCTTCTTCAGGCTCATAGCGTGAGCCACCGATCAGCTTTTTGTACTCGTTGCTCTTGAAGTCGGACAGGCGCACGATCACCGGCTTGGGCCAGAAGGCCGCCGCAATCGTGGCCACGCCTTCCACCAATTTGTCGACGTAGAACGCACGCGGGCTGGCGTGGCCCCGGGCCACCGACTCCACGGCCTTTTTCAGGTCGAGGTCGATGTTCGGATAGTCGAGGATCGCCTTCGGGTGCACGCCGATGTTGTTGTTGATGATGAACTCCAGGCGGGCCAGACCCACGCCCGAGTTGGGCATCTGCGCGAAGTCAAACGCCAACTGCGGGTTGCCCACGTTCATCATGATCTTGACGGGCGAGTACGGCAGCTCGCCGCGCTCGACTTCGCTGATCTCGGTTTCGAGCAGGCCGTCGTAGATGTGGCCGGTGTCGCCTTCCGAGCAAGCCACCGTCACCAGCGCGCCGTCTTTGAGCACGTCGGTGGCATCGCCACAGCCCACCACGGCGGGGATGCCGAGTTCACGCGCAATGATGGCCGCATGGCAGGTGCGGCCGCCGCGGTTGGTGACGATGGCGCTGGCGCGCTTCATGACCGGCTCCCAGTTGGGGTCGGTCATGTCGGTCACCAGCACATCGCCGGGCTGCACGGTGTCCATGTCGGCCAGGCTGTGCACGATGCGCACCGGGCCCGTGCCGATCTTCTGGCCAATCGCGCGGCCCTCGGCCAGCACCGTGCCCGTGCCCTTGAGCTTGTAGCGATGCTCCACCTTGCCTTGCGCCTGGCTCTTCACCGTCTCGGGCCGGGCTTGCAAGATGTACAGCAGGCCATCGCCGCCGTCCTTGCCCCACTCGATGTCCATCGCACGGCCGTAGTGCTTCTCGATGATCAGCGCGTAGCGGGCCAGCTCGGTCACATCGGCGTCGCTCAGCGAGTAGCGGTTGCGCAACTCGGGCGAGGTGTCGACCGTCTTCACCAGCTTGCCGCTCTCGGCCTTCTCTTGCGGCGTGGCGAACTCCATCTTGATCAGCTTGGAGCCCAGGTTGCGGCGGATCACGGCCAGCTTGCCGCTGCGCAGCGCGGGCTTGTGCACGTAGAACTCATCGGGGTTCACGGCGCCTTGCACCACCGTCTCGCCCAGGCCGTAGCTGGAGGTGATGAACACCACGTCTTGGAAGCCCGATTCAGTGTCGATGGTGAACATCACACCGGCCGAGCCGAGGTCAGAGCGCACCATGCGCTGCACACCGGCCGACAGGGCCACGTCGTCATGCGCGAAGCCCTTGTGCACGCGGTAGCTGATGGCGCGGTCGTTGTAGAGGCTGGCAAACACCTCACGCATCTTGCGCAGCACCTCGTCGATGCCCACCACGTTCAGGAAGGTTTCTTGCTGGCCGGCAAAGCTCGCGTCAGGCAAGTCTTCAGCGGTGGCCGAAGAGCGCACGGCGAACGACGCGCCCGGGTTGCCGGCGGTGAGCTTGATGAACTCGGCGCGGATGGCCGCATCGAGCTCGGGCGGGAACGGCGTGGTCTCCACCCAGGAACGGATCTCTGCGCCCGCTTCGGTGAGCGCGCGCACGTCGTCGGTGTTGAGCGTGGCGAGGCGCTTGGAGATGCGATCGGCCAGGCCGTTGTGCTTCAAGAACTCGCGAAAGGCATGGGCCGTGGTGGCAAAGCCGCCGGGCACGCGCACGCCAGAAGCCGCCAGTTGGCTGATCATTTCGCCGAGCGAGGCGTTCTTGCCGCCAACCGACTCGACGTCGGTCATTCTCAGGTGTTCAAACGGGACAACGAGGGCGGTCGCCAGATGGGTGGAAGACATGGAAAAGCTCCGTGAAGTTGAAAACCGGTGCTTCCCGTCCCCGAGGGCGGTCACCCGGGCGCAGCAGCGTGGCGCCGCGTGCCCTGCCTGTGTGTCTCTGGCGTGGGTGGTTGGCTGGCATGCGCACACCCCGTCCATGTTGGACGTGTTGTGGGATCGGGGCGGCGTGCATGGTCGGGGTAAGGAATTTGGGCACATTCTATGCGTACCCTGCTGGTAACCGGTGGCTATCATGGCCACCTTGACCTGAACAATTTTCAGCCCCACCCGGCTTCACGCTCATGCCCAACCGCACCGTCTTCTTCGTCTCCGATGGCACTGGCATCACCGCCGAGACCTTCGGCAACTCGATCCTGGCGCAGTTTTCCACCCGCGCCCGCCACGTGCGCCGGCCCTTCATCGACACGCCCGACAAAGCGCACCAAGTGGTTCGCGAAATCAACCACGCGGCCGAGGTGGAAGGCAAGAAGCCGGTCATCTTCATCACCCTGGTCAACACCGAGGTGCTGAACATCGTGAAGGAGCTGTCGCACGGCCTGGTGCTCGACATGTTCAACACCTTCATCGAGCCGCTGGAGGCCGAGTTCGGCATCACCTCCAACCACCGCGTGGGCCGCTTCTCCGACATCAGCAAGAGCCAGGAGTACAGCGACCGCATCGAAGCCATCAACTACTCGCTGGCGCACGATGACGGTCAGTCGGCTAAAAACCTCGCCAGCGCCGATGTGATCTTGGTGGGCGTGAGCCGAAGCGGCAAAACGCCGACCTCGCTGTACTTGGCGATGCAACACGGCATCAAGGCGGCCAACTACCCGTTGATCCCCGAGGACTTCGACCGTGGACAAATTCCAGCTTCGCTGGCGCCGCACAAAAAGAAGTGCTTTGGCCTGACGATCGCCCCTGAGCGCCTGTCCGAGATCCGCAACGAGCGCCGCCCCAACAGCACCTATTCCAACTTGATGAATTGCCGACAAGAGGTGGCGGCCGCCGAGGCCATGATGCGCCGCGAGGGCATCGCCTGGCTCTCATCCACCCACAAGTCCATCGAAGAGATCGCCACCACGATCTTGCGCGATTTGCGCCCTGACCGGCTCATGTACTGAGCTTGCGCTTGGACTGGCTCATGACTTGAGCCAGTGAGGTCGCAAGAAGCCTCTGGGCAGCCTCCCGTTCGACGATTGGCGCGAGGGCAGCGATGGGCCGGGGCAATGTGCTCCGTGTCCTCCTGCTCCTCCCTTCGGTCGGCCCATTCCCCCTTTACCTGCGCACATCGCCCCGGCCCACCACCGCCCCTGCATACACCGCGGCATGCGTCGAAGTGGCATGCCACCGCCGGTTGTAGGGAGCGCTGTGCCGCGTTCGCTTTGCGCAGGTCAAGGGGGAGCCAGCCGCAGGCCGGCGAAGGACTGAGCCCGGACACAAACAGTCCTGAGAACTGTTTGTGCCTGGCGAAGGCACGGGCCTCTGGCCCGGGCACGGAGCAAAGCGAATGCGGCACAGCGCTCCGAGCACCTGCCTCAGCGCGAATGCCAGTCGCATCAACTGCGCTGCCGAGCCGATTCGTACAAGCAAACCGCTGCCGCCGCAGCCACATTAAGCGACTCCTCGCCGCCCGGCTGCGGGATGCGCAGCGCCAACTGGCACTGCGCCATCAGCGCGTCGCTCACGCCCTGCCCTTCGTGGCCCATCACCCAGGCGCAGGGCCAGGGCAAGGCCAGCTGGTGAATCTCCTGCGTGGCGTGCGAACTGGTCGCCAACAGCGGCACGCCCAAGTCGGCCAACCGCTCGGGCGCCAGCCCTTCCACCAACTGCAGGCCAAAGTGCGCACCCATGCCGGCCCTCATCACTTTCGGCGACCACAAGGCCGCCGTGCCCTTGATGGCCAGCACCTGCTTGAAGCCAAAGGCCGAGGCACTGCGCATCAGCGTGCCCACGTTGCCAGCGTCTTGCAAGCGATCAAGCACCAGGCTGGGGGCACCCGCTTGCAACGCGCCCGGGCCGCCCCAGGGCAGCAAAAAACCAATCGGCACCGGCGACTCCAGCGTGCTCAGCGTGGCCATCAAGGCATCGGGCACCAGCACCACTTGCTCGGCCTGCTCGGCCAAGGCACGCAAGGCGCCGCGCGCCCAGCCCGACTCGCTCACCACCGCATGGCTGGGACGGCCGCCGCGGGCCAGCAAGGCGCTGCCGAGGTGATCACCTTCGAGCCAGACCTCGCCCAGCTTGCGGTAGGCACCGGGGTCAGCGCTGAGTTTGCGGATGCGCTGCAGCAGCGGGTTGTCGCGCGAGCTGATGGGCTTGACGGGGGTGTTCATCGTGCGAGCACCTGCTTGACCGGGCCAAAGGACCGGCGGTGTTCGGGGCAGGCACCATGCTCACGCAAGGCCGCCACATGCGCCGCCGTGGGGTAGCCCTTGTGGCCGTCAAAGCCATAGGCCGGATACGCCGCGTGCAACTGCTGGCACCAGCGGTCGCGCGTGACCTTGGCCAAGATGGACGCGGCGGAGATCGCCGGCACCAGGGCATCGCCTTGCACGATGGCTTCGGCGGCCACCTTGAGCACCGGCAAGCGGTTGCCGTCCACCAGCACCTTGGAGGGCTTCAGGCGCAGGCCTTCGACGGCGCGCTTCATGGCCAGCATGGTGGAGTGCAGGATGTTGAGTTCGTCGATTTCGGCCACGCTGGCCTCGGCCACGCTGCAGCACAGCGCTTTGGCGCGGATCTCGTCATACAGGCGCTCGCGCTGGCGCTCGCTCAGCTTCTTGGAATCGTTGAGGCCCGCGATCGGTTGGTCGGGGTCGAGGATCACGGCCGCTGCCACCACCGGGCCTGCCAGCGGGCCGCGGCCGGCTTCGTCGACACCGGCAATCAGGCCCAGTTCGGCGTCCCAGCGCAGGCCGAGTTGTTCAGGCGGCGAGGATTTTTTCGATGGCATCGGTGGCGGCCTGCGCGGTGTTCTGGCGCAGGCTGTGGTGCAGGGGAATCAAGCGATCGACCAGCGCCGCACAGCGCGCCGGATCGTTCAACCAAGCCAGGCCCTCAGCAGCCAGGCGCTCGGGGGTGGCGGCGTCTTGCAGCAGTTCAGGCACGGCAAAGTCGCTCAGCAGAATGTTGGGCAGACCCACCCAGGGCTGCAGCATCTTGCGGCGCATCCAATGCCAGTCCCACGCACCCAGGCGATAGGTGATGACCATGGGGCGCTTGAAGAGCGCGGCTTCGAGCGTGGCCGTGCCGCTGGCCACCAGCGTCACATCGCAGGCGGCCAAGGCCAGGTGCGAGCCGCCATCGAGCAACTGGATGGGCGTGCCCGCCGCGTGGCGATCCACCAGCACTTGGACCGCGTCTTTCAGGCCCGGCGCCACGGGCAGCACGACGTGCAGATCGCTCGCCTGGGCGCGCATCAAGCGAGCGGCTTGCAGCAGCAGTGGCGCGATTTGGGCCACTTCGGCCGGGCGGCTGCCGGGCAGCAAGGCGACCACACGCTGGCTGTCGTTCAGGCCCAGCGTGAGGCGGCTCGCAGCGCGCGGCACGTCCATCGGGATGGCATCGGCCAGCGGGTGGCCCACAAACGTGGCCGCGTAGCCGTGGCGGTGGTACAGCTCGGGCTCGAAGGGAAACAGGCACAGCACGTGGTCGGTGGCGGCGCCAATCTTGTGCACGCGCTCCGGGCGCCAGGCCCAGATGGAGGGGCTGACGAAGTGAACGGCTTTGACGCCCCCCTGCTTCAGCCGCGCTTCGAGCGCCAGGTTGAAGTCGGGCGCATCGACGCCAATGAACAGCTCGGGGCGGTCGGTGCTCAGCAGGCGATCGCCCAGTTGGCTGCGGGTGCGCAGCAGCTCGGGCAAACGGGGCAAGGCCTGGGCCAAGCCCATCACCGACAAGCGGTGGTGCGGCGACCAGCTCTCAAAACCTTGCGCCGCCATGCGCGGCCCGCCAATGCCTTGTGCGGTCAGCGCCGGCCAACGCGCACGCAGCCCCCCGAGCAACAAACCCGCGAGCAAATCACCAGACGCTTCGCCAGCCACCATGGCCAGCCGCAATGACGAGCCGGCCATCGGGGCGGGCCCTCAGCGGACGATGCCGCGGCCGGCGTCGGCGAGGAATCGGTCCATCATC
>JBEAOO010000074.1:0-4427 GCA_041164825.1 Pseudomonadota bacterium
TACCGCGTCAACGGCGCCGACAGCGCGCGCGAGGCGTTCTATGCCATCGCCTGCAACCCCGCGCGCAGCGTGGTGGTGGAGGCCTGCGCCGGTGCCGGCAAGACCTGGATGCTGGTGTCGCGCATCCTGCGCGCGCTGCTCGAAGGCGCCGAGCCGCACGAGATCTTGGCTATCACCTTCACCCGCAAAGCCGCCGGTGAAATGCGCGCGCGTTTGGACGAATGGTTGTCGGCGTTCGCAGCACGCGGCTTCACCCACGAGCAACGTGTGAATGAGCTGCAAGCGCGAGGCCTGAGCCCCGCCCAAGCGCACGAGCTGGCGCCGCAGCTGGCGACACTGCACGAGCGCTTGCTGGTGAAGGGCCGCGGCGTCGAGATTCGCACCTTCCACGCCTGGTTTTCGCAGCTGCTGCGCGCGGCGCCACTGGACCTGCTGAGCGAGCTGGGTTTGCACCCCGAGATGGCGCTGCTGGAGGACGTGAGCGAACACCAGGCCGAAGTCTTCCGCCGCTTTCACCGCCGCGTGCGCGACGACGCTGCGCTGCTGGACGACTTCCGCGCCGTGGTGCTGCACCGCGGCCGCTCGCAAGCCCGCAAATGGCTCGATGCCGCGTGGGCGCGCCGCACCGAGCTGGAGCTGGCCGACGAGGCTGGTGTGCTGGAGGCCAGCGTGCCGCCCGCGGCCGAGCTGTGGCCGGTGTGCGCGGGCTTGGCGCGGCCTGAATCCGCCATTCGCCACCCGCCGTTGCAAGCCCTGCTGTGGGCCTTGGCGCGGCGCTGGGGTGGCGCGGCCGGCAAGAAAAAGCAGAACGAAGCCGCCGTGGCACTGGAGATGGCGCTCGGCCTGGCCGACGACGCGGCCGCCTTCAAGGCCGTGTGCGCCGCACTGTTTACCGCGGGTGGCGACGGCACGCCGCGCAAGGTCATGGGCGACCACCCCGAGCAAGCCGCTGCCACCGAGGCGATGGATGGCCTGCGCGACGCCGTGCGCCAGCAAGAAGCGCACGACGAGCACCTGCGCATGGTGCGTCTCTCCCGTGTGTTGATGGCCGAGTTTGCGCAGCACAAGCGCCTGCGCGGCCTGGCCGACATGGCCGATCTGGAGCGCTGCGCCTTGGCCTTGTTGCGCGACGCCGCGCTGGCCGGCTGGGTGCAAGAGCGGCTCGATGCGCGCGTGCGCCATCTGCTGATCGATGAGTTCCAAGACACCAGCCCGCTGCAATGGCACGCGCTGCACGCCTGGCTTGCGGCCTATGCCGGCGCGGGCGGCGGCGCCAGCGGCCAGCGCCCGCCGTCGGTCTTCATCGTCGGCGACCCGAAACAAAGCATCTATCGCTTCCGCCGCGCCGAGCCCAAGGTGTTTGATGCCGCAGCGGCTTTTGTGCGCGACGGCTTGAGCGGCGCCTTGCTGGCTTGCGACCACACGCGGCGCAACGCGCCCGAGGTTTTGGCCAGCCTCAACGCGGTGTTTGGCGCGGCGCAAGGCGAGGGCGCGTTCGCGGGCTTCCGTCCGCACAGCACCGAGGTCGAGCCCATCGCTGGCGCAGGCTGTTTGACGCTGCCCTACGTGAAGCGGCCGGCCAAAGAAAAAGCCCAGTTGGCCGCCGAGGCACCTTGGCGCGACAGCCTCACCACCCCGCGCCACGAGCTCGACGAACAACTGCGTCAGCACGAAGCGCGGCACGTGGCGCGCGCCATTGACGAGCTGGTGCGTGGCCAAGGCGTCAAGCCCAAAGAAGTGTTCGTGCTCAGCCGCAAACGCCATTCGTTGCGCCTGGTGGCCCAGCAGCTGCAAGCGCTGCACCTGCCTTACGCGGCGTCCGAAGACCACGCTCTGCTCGACGCGCCCGAGGTGCTCGACCTGGTGGCGCTGCTCGACGTGCTGGCCTCGCCGCAGCATGCGCTCTCGCTGGCGCAGGTGCTCAAAAGCCCGATCTTCGGCGCCAGTGATGACGACCTGCTGTGGATCGCCCGCCAAGCCGGCGGCCCGGCCGAGTGGTGGCGTGTGCTGACGCGCAGCGAGGCGCCGCTGCCGGCCGGTTTGGCCGAAGCCGCCCAAGCCTTGCCGCGCTGGCAGGCGCTCAGCCGCAAGCTCCCGCCGCACGATGTGCTCGACCGCATCGTCGCCGAGGGCCAGCTGCGCGAGCGCTACGCGGCGGCCGTGCCACCCGAGGCGCGTGCCGCGGCGCTCGATGCGATCGATGCCCTGCTGGCGCAAGCGCTGCAACTCGACGGCGGACGCTACGCCACCATCTACAACCTGGTGCGCACGCTGCGCCGCCAACCGGTGAAGGTGAGCGCGCCCGCCGTGAGCGACGCGGTGCAGCTGCTCACCGTGCACGGCGCCAAGGGTTTGGAGGCGCAGGTGGTGTTCGTGATGGACAGCGACCCGCAGCCACAAAACGCCGACAGCGCCACGCTGCTGGTGGACTGGCCGGTGGAGGCCGAGCGGCCGCTGCGCTGCGCGTTTGTGTACTCCGAAGCACGCTGCCCGCCGAGTTTGGCGCCTTTGATGGAGGCCGAGTTGGCCGCGCGCCAGCGCGAAGAACTGAACGGCCTCTATGTGGCCATGACCCGCGCCCGCGAGCGCCTGGTGTTCAGCGCCACCCAACCCTCGCGGCGCGACAAAACGCCATGGTGGACGCGCGTGCAGCCGCACAGCGAGCGCTGGGTGCCGCAGCCGCAAGCCGCAGCGCTCGCGCAGGGCGCGGCCACGGTCGCGGTGGCCGCCTTGCCCGAGTGGGCCGGCGCGGCCTTGCTGCCGCCCGTGGCGGCGGTGGACGAAGCCACTGCCGCCGACGACCGCCGCGCCGCCGACCTCGGCCAAGCCGTGCACCGCACGCTCGAATGGGCCACGGCGCCCGAGCAAGACGAGGCGCAGCGTATGGCCCAGCTGCCGCGTTTGGCGCTGGCGGCGGCGGGCGAGTTTGGCGCCGATGCGGGTGAGGTGCAGCGCTTGGCGGCAGGCATCTTGAACAGCCCGGCCTGCGCCCAATTCTTTGGCGGCCCGGCGCTGCACTGGGCGGGCAACGAGGTGCCGGTGGGCGAGGGCGATGAGGTCTTGCGCATCGACCGCCTGGTGGCGCTGACTGACGCGGCCGGCCGACGCACCTGGTGGGTGCTCGACTACAAGCTCAACCACCGCCCCGAGGCGCTGGCCGCGTATCGCGCGCAGATGCAGCGCTACCGCCGGGTGCTGGCCCGGCTGGAGCCGGGTGATGCGTTGCGCTGCGCCTTCATCACCGGGCGCGGCGAAGCGATCGTGGTTGACGACTGAGCCGGTGGTGAGCCGCTGAAACGCGGACGGATGGGTGAGGGCGTCGCACAAATGGGGGTGAAAACGCCCATTCATTCGCACGCCGGGCGGCGCGGCAACGCGGTTCAATCATCTCGAACCTGCACCCATTCCATGTCGTCCACCACCGCCCCCACTGCTGCTCCAGCCACCAGCCCGATCCGGGTCTTTGGCCGTTTTCAGCTGCGCCATCTGCTGGGCAAAAGCCTGGTCAGCATGGCTTGGTTGGCGTTTGACCCGCGCTCGCAGCAAGAGGTGATGTTGACCCTGCCGCGCCACCAGCCCACCAGCACGGCGGCGCTCGACAACTGGCTGCGCGACGTGCGCCAAGCCAGCCGCTTGAGCCACCCCCACTTGGCCGCCGCGGCCGAGGTGGGCGAGCACGAGCGCTGGCCCTATGTGGCGGTGGACCGCGCTATCGGCATCACGCTCGGTGAATGGCTGGCCGGCAAAAGCCTGCCGCCGCTGCTCGACACCACCGGCATGCTGTGCCAACTGCTGGATGGGCTGGCTTTTGCGCACGAAGCCGGTGTGGCCCACAACGACATCCAACTTCACTCCGTCATCGTCGGCGAGCAAGGCGTGGTGCGCCTCATGGGATTGCACGTGGCCAACGAATGGGTGCAGGCCGCGGCGGCGCCCGGTGCGCCCGCGCCCGTGCGCCGTCAACAACGCGAACACGCCGAGCGCGATGTGCTCTCGGTCGGCCTGCTGCTGCACCGCGTGGTCAGCGGCCAACTGGTGCTTGACGAGGTCGACATCGGCAAAGTGATCCAACGCATGCCGCCGCAGGGCCATGAGGTGGTGCGCCTGCCCTGGGGCCTGCCGCTGCCGGTGGCCGAGCCGCTGCGTGCCATTGCCAACCGCGCCACCGCCAGCCACGACCGCCAACGCTACCTGAGCGCGCGCACCTTGGCGCGCGCCCTGTCGGGCTGGCGCGAGGTGGAGGCCAACGGCGCGGGTGGCGCGCTGGTGCTGCTGCTCGACCGCCTGCGCTCGGTCGGCCATCTGCCTGCCTCACCCACCGTGGGCGCACGCATGGGCCGTCTCGGTGGCATGGAAAACCAGCGCACCGAAGAGATCGCAGAAAACATTTTGCAAGACATGGCGCTGAGCTTTGAGCTGCTGCGCCA
>JBEAOO010000075.1:0-10766 GCA_041164825.1 Pseudomonadota bacterium
GAACCTCGTCAAGCGTCACGGGGCCCTCGAGGTCATCAAGGGCGTCTCGCTCGAGGTGAAGAAGGGCGAGGTGGACGCCATCATCGGGCCGTCCGGCGGCGGCAAGAGCACCTTCTTGCGCTGCCTCAACGCCCTCGAGCCTTTCCAGGGGGGCGAGGTCCGGATCGGCGAGCACGTGCTGACGCCGGACGTGCACCCGACGCGGGACGCGCGGTTGCTGCAGGCGGTCCGCCAGAAGATCGGCTTCGTGTTCCAGCAGTTCAACCTGTTCCCGCACCTGAGCGTGCTCGACAACCTCACGCTCTCACCCATCCACGTGGCCGGCACGCCGCGCCGCGAGGCCGAGGCGCTGGCCATGGCGCAGTTGGAGCGCGTGCACATCGCCGATCAGGCGAGCAAGTTTCCGCTGCAGCTCTCGGGCGGCCAGCAGCAGCGCGTGGCGATTGCGCGCGCGCTGTGTTTGAAGCCGCAGATCCTGCTGTTTGACGAGCCCACCAGCGCCCTCGACCCCGAAATGATCCGCGAGGTGCTGGACGTGATGGTGGCGCTGGCCGAACAAGGCACGACCATGGTCTGCGTGACGCACGAAATGGGTTTTGCCCGCCAGGTGGCCGACCGCGTGGTGTTCATGGACCAGGGCCAGATCATCGAACAAGCGCCACCGGCGAGCTTCTTTGACCACCCGGAGAACGAGCGCACACGGGCGTTTTTGCAGCAGGTGTTGCAGCACTGAGGTTGACGTCCGGCTGAACCTGTTCGGCGGGTGGCTGTTGGCTGTTGGCTGTTGGCTGTTGGCTGTTGGCGGTTGGCGGTTGGCGGTTGGCGGTTGGCGGTTGGCGGTTGGCGGTTGGCGCGTGGATCGCCGTGCCGCCTTCGCTTTGCTCCGTGTCCTCCTGGCCCTCCCTTCGGTCGGTCCATTCCCCCTTGACCTGCGCAAAGCGAAGGCGGCACGGCGATCCCTGAAACGGTGGTGGCATGCCACGTCAACGCATGCCACGGTGTGCGCAGGGGCGGTGATGGGCCGGTGCGATGTGCGGAGGTCAAGGGGGAATGGGCCGCCCGAAGGGAGGACCAGGAGGACACGGAGCACAACGCCCCGGCCCATCGCCGCCCTCACGCCGATCTTCGAACGGGACATGGCCTGAGGCCACGGGCGAGATGGTGCCAAGCGGCCCTTGCAGCTCGTGTGCATGTGCTCCGCCCTGCGAAGCGCCTGCTGAACACCCTGCAGCCTCCGCGAGAGTGAGCTCTCAGACCGGCATCGGCAGCGCGATCGCGATAGCGGCCATGGCGGCCGTGAGGGCCAGCGAGGTCCACAAGCTGTGTAGTGCATCGGTGTTCATGGTGTGAGGCTCCCCGCACTCACTGTGCATCCGCGGCCACCCACCGCATAGGAAGAAAAGCGCTGAAGCTGCCGCGCTTTTCAAGGATGGGCAACGCTCGCCTGCCATCCACTTTTTACGCATATGCATGGGCCAATTTCAAGCTTCCTTGAAAGTTGGGGCGTCTCTAACCTTGGGGTCTGCTGTCTATCGCCACCCAACAACGCCCCTTCCTCGGGGGCTCTGGAGACCCTGCCATGTCCGCCGTGCTTGCCGACGCTGCCGCTGTCCTTCATCACCCCGTGCTCGATGCCGCCCGCGAACGGGCCCACGCTGAGGGCCTGCCCTATGCCGGCAGCGTGCCACCCGCCGACGCCTGGGCGCTCGTCCAGCAAGGGCTGGCCACGTTGGTGGACGTGCGCACCGCCGAGGAGCGCAAGTTCGTCGGCCAGGTGCCCGACACCCTTCATGTGGCCTGGGCCACCGGCACCGCGCTGACGCGCAACCCGCGCTTTGCCCGCGAGCTCGAAGCCAAGGTGGGCAAGGGCCAGGTCGTGCTGCTGCTCTGCCGCAGTGGCAAGCGCTCGGCGCTCGCCGCGGAAGCCGCAGCCAAGGCCGGCTTCACCCAGGTCTTCAATGTGCTCGAAGGCTTTGAGGGTGAGTTGGATGCGGCCCAGCAGCGCGGCCGCCAAGACGGTTGGCGCTTCCACCACCTGCCCTGGACGCAGGACTGAACCCTCTCATCCCGACACAGCCACCGAGGACGCACCCCATGACCGGCATCTACACCGACAACTCCCTTTCCATCGGCCGCACCCCGCTCGTGCGCCTGAACCGCATCACCGACGGTGCGGGCGCCACCGTGCTGGCCAAGATCGAAGGCCGCAACCCGGCCTACTCGGTGAAGTGCCGCATCGGCGCGGCGCTGGTGTGGGACGCTGAACTGCGCGGCCTGCTCGGCCCCGGCAAAGAGCTGGTGGAGCCCACCAGCGGCAACACCGGCATCGCGCTGGCCTTTGTGGCCGCGGCGCGCGGCATCCCGCTGACGCTGACCATGCCCGAGACCATGAGCATCGAGCGCCGCAAACTGCTGCTGGCCTACGGCGCCAAGCTGGTGCTCACCGAAGGCGCCAAGGGCATGAAGGGCGCCATTGCCAAGGCCGAAGAGATCGCCGCCAGCGACCCGAAATACGTGCTGCTGCAGCAGTTCAACAACCCCGCCAACCCGGCCATCCACGAGCGCACCACTGGCCCCGAAATCTGGGAGGACACCGCCGGTGCCATCGACATCCTGGTCTCGGGCGTCGGCACGGGCGGCACCATCACCGGTGTGTCGCGCTTCATCAAGCACGGCCAAGGCAAGGCCATCACCTCGGTGGCGGTGGAGCCCACGGCCAGCCCGGTGCTGACGCAAACACGGGCCGGCGAAGAGGTGAAACCGGGGCCGCACAAGATCCAGGGCATCGGCGCCGGCTTCGTGCCGGGCGTGCTGGATTTGTCGCTGGTGGATGCCATCGAGCAAGTGAGCAATGAGGAGGCCATTGCCGTCGCCCGTCGCCTGGCGCGCGAGGAAGGCATCTTGGCCGGCATCTCCTGCGGCGCGGCCACCGCCGCGGCGCTGCGCTGGGCCAAGAAGCCCGAGCACGCGGGCAAAACCATCGTCGTGATCCTGCCGGATTCGGGCGAGCGTTACCTCAGCTCGGCGCTGTTTGAAGGCGTGTTTGACGCCACCGGCTTGCCGCCCGAAGCCATCGCAGCTTGAGCGGAGCGTCCCCACCATGAGCGTCTCCCTGACCCACGCCCACGCCCCCGCGTCGGCCTTCGACCCCTACCGCAGCCAGACCGGCGCGGCCTGGGACGCCACCACCTCGCTCGATCTGGCGCAGATCGTGCGCCAGCTGCGCGAGGCCCGCGAGCGCTGGCGCGAATCGCAGCAGCGCCCGCGCGAAATCGGCGGCCGCGAGCTGCCCTCGCGCGACGCGCTGGCCGCGATTGTCGAAGGCCTGCGCGGCGCGCTGTTCCCGATGCGCCTGGGCCCGCCCGACCTGCGCCAGGAGAGCGAGGACTACTACATCGGCCACACGCTCGACGCCGTGCTGACCGCGCTGCTGACGCAAGTGCGGCTGGAGTTGCGCTACCAAGCGCGCCATGCCGCGGCCGCGGGTTTGTCGCCGCAGGCCGACCCCGATGCGCGTGCGCTGGAGGCCGTGCGCGACTTCGGCGCCGCGCTGCCCACCATCCGCGCGCTGCTCGACAGCGATGTGCTGGCCGCCTACCACGGCGACCCGGCCGCCCGCAGCGTGGACGAGGTGCTGCTCTGCTACCCCGGCATCCAGGCCATGATCCACCACCGCATCGCCCACCAGCTCTATGTGCTGGGCGTGCCGCTGCTGGCGCGCTTGGTGGCCGAGCTGGCGCATGGCGACACCGGCATCGACATCCACCCCGGCGCCACCATCGGCCCGGGCTTCTTCATCGACCACGGCACGGGCGTCGTGATCGGTGAGACCGCGCTGATCGGCCGCAACGTGCGGCTCTACCAAGCCGTGACGCTGGGCGCCAAGCGCTTTGCCCTCGATGAAGACGGCCACTTGCAAAAAGGCGGTGCGCGGCACCCGATCGTCGAAGACGATGTGGTGGTCTACGCGGGCGCCACCATTCTGGGCCGCGTCACCATCGGCCGGGGCTCGACCATTGGCGGCAATGTGTGGCTCACGCGCAGCGTGCCGCCGGGCAGCCACATCGCGCAGGCCAATACGCGTGATGGCAGCGTCGCTTCGGGCTCGGGCATTTGAACCATGAGCAGCAGCACCTTGGCTTCCACACCGGGCACCTTGCCCTCGGCATCCGACCTCGGCGCGCGCTTTGGCGCGGCGGTGCGCAGCTTGCGCGAGGGGCGCGGTTGGTCTCAAGAGCGGCTGGCTGGCCGGGCCGAGCTCAACCGCTCCTACATGGGCGAGATCGAGCGCGCCACCGTGATGCCCTCGCTGGCCACGGCCGCGAAATTGGCACAAGCGCTGGAGGTGCCGCTGTCGGCCCTGCTCTCGCAATGCGAGGCCGACACCGGCCATCCGAATCGCCCATGAGCCTGCTGCAAGCGCGCGCTTGGCCGGCGGGCTTGCGTTCAAATATTCAAGGTCGCGATGGCTGGGCGGTTCGGTTCCCGGCACGTTGCCGACCTGCGCCTGTGTCCGCTTCGCGTTCTTGGGCGTCGCGTTCGGAGATTGGCGCGAGGGCGGCGATGGGCCGGGCCGATGTGCTGCGTGCCCGGGCCAGAGCCCCGTGCCTTCGCCAGGCACAACCAGTCCTCAGGACTGTTTGTGTCCGGGCTCAGTCCCCCGGGCCCGCTGCGCGCGCCCTCCTCCTTGACCTCCGCACATCGGCCCGGCCCATCACCGCCCCTGCGACCACCGCGGTGTGCATCCAGATCGCACGCCACCGTTGGTTCGGGGGCTCGCTGTGCCGCATTCGCTTTGCGCAGGTCAAGGGGGAGCCGGCCGCAGGCCGGCGGAGGACACGGAGCAAAGCGAATGCGGCACAGCGAGCCCAGAGCACCTGCCTCGTCATGCATGAGCCTGAGCCCCGAGAACGCAACGTGCCGCCTGATGACCCTGGGAGACCCCTGAACGCCATGGCACATCAAGGCTTTACCCATTGATGGCGATAGCCGGTTGAAACCCGGCCACGCCGCAGCCAACATGCGCCGCACAGCAAGCGGCGACAGATCGCATAAGCAAATTCACTTCTCTCATAGCCGATCAAACACAGGACGGAAACCACCATGGCTGAATCCAACAAGCCCACCCAACTCGCCTTGGGCGACAGCGCCGCACGGCAGCTGGCCAATGCCACCAAGACCGCACCGGTCTTGTCGACCATCACCCCGCGTTGGCTGACCCACCTGCTGCAGTGGCAACCCGTCGAGGCCGGCATCTACCGCCTCAACAAGGTCAAAAACCCCGAAGACCTGCAGGTGCTGTGCGCCAAGCGCGACGAGTCGGAACTGCCGACCACGTTTGCCAACTACGAAGAGCAGCCGCGCGAGTACTTCCTGAATGCCGTCTCCACGGTGCTGGACGTGCACACCCGCGTGTCCGACCTCTACAGCAGCCCGCACGACCAGATCAAGGAGCAGCTGCGCGTCACCATCGAGACGATCAAGGAAAAGCAGGAAGCCGAGCTGATCAACAACCCGGACTACGGCCTGCTGGCCAGCGTGCACCCTGACCAGATCATCTACCCGCTGACCGGTGCGCCCACGCCCGACGACCTCGACGAACTGTTGACCAAGGTGTGGAAAGAGCCGGCCTTCTTCCTGACCCACCCGCTGGCCATCGCCGCCTTCGGCCGTGAGTGCACCCGCCGCGGTGTGCCGCCGCCGACCGTGAGCCTGTTCGGCTCGCAGTTCCTGACCTGGCGCGGCATCCCGCTGATCCCGTCGGACAAGGTGCCGGTGGCCGATGGCAAGACCAAGATCATCCTGCTGCGCGTGGGCGACAAGCGCCAAGGCGTGGTCGGGCTGTACCAGCCGGGTCTGGCGGGCGAACAAAGCCCGGGCCTGTCGGTGCGTTTCATGGGCATCAGCCGCAACGCCATCGCGTCGTACCTGATCAGCCTGTACTGCTCGCTGGCCGTGCAGACCGAAGACGCGCTGGCCGTGCTGGACGATGTCGAAATCGGCAAGTTCCACGACTACCCGGACACCTACAAATAAGCGCAGGCAACGACCATGTCCTTGCTTGACAACTTGCGTCCACCGGCCCCGCCGCTGGGTCTGCCGGATCCGGCAGAGCTCGCGCGCCTGGCCGGGGCGTTTTTCGCGGCCCTGCCCGGCCAGCCGCCGGCCACGTTGACGCCGGCTTCGCCCGCGCTCGTGCCCAGCAGCCCGTCGTCGGCCAGCCTGCCGGCCTCGGGCGGCGTGCCCGTGCCCGCCAACGTGAATCCGGCGGGCCTGTCGCTGCCGCCGGGCGCCACCGGGCCGTCCACGACCACGGCCGCGCCGTCGCTGTCGTCCCCGCTGGTGGTGCCGGGGGCCAATCTGGCGCCGAGCTCGCCCCAGTCGGTCGCCAACGGTGGCGCCTCGTTGCCCGCCCGCCTGCCCCACGCCCAAGCGCCCAACGGCGCGCCCGACGTGCTGCTGGTGGCAGCACCCGGCGCCGATGGCCGCCTGGGCAGCCATGTGCTGGGGGTGCCGCAAGCGCCCGCGGCCCATGGCCCGGCGGCGTCCACCCACAGCGCGCCGCTGCCCGATGCGCCCCCCGGCGCACCGGCCTCGCCCTTCTACTTTGTGGGCGAGAACCCCGCTCAGCGTCCCGCAGCGCCCGACGTGTCGGTGAACGACGGCCTCGCCGCCTCGTCCTTCGGCCTGCCGGGCAACGACGCGCTGCGTGATCTGCTGAGCGACCAGCGCGCCCCGCAGAAGACGGCGACCACGCCAGCCCGCCCGGCTCAGAGCGCACCGGTCAGCGCGGCGCAGAGCTACTACTTTCTGGACTCGGGCTTGCCTGGCAGCGACAAGCGCTCGGCCAGCGAGGTGCCGCAGGTCGGTGGCTCGGCGCATCCGCCGTTTGACGTCAACGCCATTCGGCGCGACTTCCCGATCCTGCAGGAGCGGGTGAATGGCCGGCCGCTGGTGTGGTTCGACAACGCCGCCACCACGCACAAGCCGCAAGCGGTGATCGACCGCATCGCCTACTTCTACGCCCACGAGAACTCGAACATCCACCGTGCCGCGCACGAGTTGGCGGCGCGAGCGACCGATGCGTATGAGCAGGCCCGTGAAACGGTGCGTCGCTTCATCAACGCACCGTCCACGGAGGAAGTGATCTTCGTGCGCGGCACCACCGAGGCCATCAACCTGGTGGCCAAGAGCTGGGGTGCCAAGCACATCGGTCCGGGCGACGAGATCATCGTCTCCCACCTCGAACACCACGCCAACATCGTGCCCTGGCAACAGCTGGCGGCCGAAAAAGGCGCCAAGATCCGCGTGATCCCGGTGGACGACAGCGGGCAGGTGATCTTGTCGGAGTACCAGCGCCTGCTGAGCGACAAGACCAAGATCGTCTCGGTGACCCAGGTGTCGAACGCGCTGGGCACCGTGGTGCCCGTGCAGGAGATCGTGGCCCTCGCCCACCGCGCGGGCGCCAAGGCGCTGGTTGACGGGGCTCAATCGGTGAGCCACATGCGCGTGGACGTGCAGGCCCTGGACGCCGACTTCTTTGTGTTCTCCGGCCACAAGATCTTCGGCCCCACTGGCATTGGCGTGGTGTTCGGCAAGCGCGAGCTGCTCGAAGACATGCCCCCGTGGCAAGGTGGCGGCAACATGATTGCCGACGTCACCTTCGAGCGCACGGTGTTCCAGCCGCCGCCCAACAAGTTTGAAGCCGGCACCGGCAACATCGCCGACGCGGTGGGTCTGGGTGCGGCGCTCGAGTACGTGGAGCGCATCGGCATCGAGAACATCGGCCGCTACGAGCGCGACCTGCTCGCGTACGCCACGCACCACATGCGCCCGATCCCCGGCGTCACGTTGGTGGGCACGGCACGCGACAAGGCCAGCGTGCTGAGCTTTGTGTTGGCGGGCTACAGCACCGAGGAAGTCGGCAAGGCGCTGAACCAGGAAGGCATTGCCGTGCGCACGGGGCACCACTGCGCACAGCCCATCTTGCGGCGCTTTGGCCTCGAGACCACGGTGCGGCCCTCGCTGGCCTTCTACAACACCTGCGAAGAGGTCGATCGCATGGTGGCGGTGGTGAAGCGCTTGGCGTCGGGCCGGCGTTGAGCTGGGTGTGATTCGTCGGTGTTGCTTCGTTGGTGTTGCTTCGTTGAAAATGCTTCGTTGATGCTGTGGCGTTGATGCCCAACGAGTTCACTGCATGCGCATGAGCTGCGACGACAACAGCCCGGGGCTCACGCACCGGGCTGTTGTTCTTTGCGGGTGCTGGACGGCCCGCACACCCTCATGGTCGGGCTGTCGTGCCGCGTTGGAAGATCTGGATGTCCGGGAAGTCCGGTTCTCGGCCCATCGCCGTCCTTGCGCCCAAGGTCGGGCAGGTCTCTCGTCGATCGGTGTGCCCTGGGCCGCGGCGCTCAGTCAACGCGCCTTCGCCACCGCCTGTTCGCCACCGCCTGGACGGTTGGTCCCGATGAGTGCGAAAGCCCATCACTCGCCAAAGTTCAGCGGCAGCCCCACATAGTTTTCCGCAATGCTGCGCAGGCCGGCTTCGGAGTGCATCAGGTAGTCCAGCTCGGCCTGCTGCAGCTTGGCCTCGATGGGGCCGGCGTCGGGGAAGCGGTGCATCAGCGTGGTGAACCACCATGAGAATCGCTCGGCGCGCCAGATGCGGGCCAGGCAGCGCTGTGAGTAGCTGTTGATCCCGGCCTCACTGCGCTCTTTGTAGAACTCGATGAAACCGCTGGACAGGTACTTCACGTCGCTGGCCGCGAGGTTCAGGCCCTTGGCGCCGGTGGGCGGCACGATGTGGCCGGCATCGCCCGCCAAGAACAGGCGGCCAAAGCGCAACGGCTCGGTGACGAAGCTGCGCAGCGGCGCGATGCTCTTCTCGATCGACGGGCCGGTGATGAGTTTGTCGCGCCCCTCGGCATCCAGCCGCAAGCGCAGCTCTTGCCAAAACGCATCGTCGGTCCACTCCTCGATCTTGTCGGTCAGCGGCACCTGCAGGTAGTAGCGGCTGCGGGTTTTGCTGCGCTGGGAGCACAGCGCAAATCCGCGCTCGCTGTTGACGTAGATGAGCTCGTCGGCCACCGGCGGCGTGTCCGACAACAGACCGAGCCAGCCGAAGGGATAGACCTTCTCGTACTCGCGAATGGCATCGCGCGGCACGCTGGCGCGGCACACGCCGTGGAAGCCGTCGCAGCCGGCGATGAAGTCGCAATCGAGCACGTGCTGGATGCCATCCTTTTCATAGGTCACCCGCGGCTTGACGCTGTCGAAATCGTGCACCGCCACGTTGCTGGCCTCGTACACCGTGGGCAGGCCGGCCGCTTGGCGCGCGTCCATCAGGTCGCGCGTGACCTCGGTTTGGCCATAGACCATCACGTTCTGGCCGCCGCTCAGGCCGTTCAGATCCACCCGGTGGCGCTGGCCGCCAAACAGCATCTCAAAGCCGCCGTGCAGCAGGCCTTCGGCATGCATGCGCTGGCCCACGCCGGCCTCATCGAGCAGGTCCATGCAGACTTGTTCGAGCACACCAGCGCGGATGCGGCCGAGCACGTAATCACCGCTTTGACGCTCAATGATGACGTTGTCGATGCCGGCTTTGTGCAGCAGTTGGCCGAGCAGCAGGCCGGAGGGGCCGGCGCCGATGATGGCGACTTGGGTGCGCATGATGGGGTGTCTCCGTGAGCGGTGTTGATCTGGGGCAAAGCATAGGTTTGCCCTGCATCAAGCTCAATGGACGAAGCCGCCCGAGGCTTGCACAATTCGAACATCATGACCCGCACAAACCCTGAGTCCCCGGCCCTGCCCGTGCGCCGCCAGCTGCCCAACTACGCACTCTATGGCGAGGCCGACCGCAGCTTGGATTTTGGCTGGCTGCACTGCGAATCGGTGGCCGAACGCAGCGGCTTGTACGACTGGGAAATCCAGCCCCATCGGCACGACGCGCTGTTTCAAATTCTGCACATCCGCCAGGGCCACGTGAAGCTCACATCCGAGGGCCAACGCCGTGAGTTGCAGGGCCCGTGCGTGGTGACCGTGCCGGCGCTGGTGGCGCATGGTTTCAACTTCTCGGCCGGCACCGAGGGCACGGTGCTGACCGTGCAGGCCCAGCACCTGCACCACCTGCTGCGCGGCGAGCCCGCCTTGGCCGACCTGTGGCGGCAGTTGCACCACAGCACGCTCGGGCCGCACGCCGCCACCGATGTGCACGAGGCGATGGCGGCCCTGCTGCGCGAGCAGGCCGGCACCGCACGCTGGCGCACCCTGGGTGTGGATCTGGCGTTGCAGCGCCTGCTGCTGGTGCTCGGCCGTCACCTGGCCGATGCGGCCGAGCCCGCGCAGGCCGCCAGCCACCGCGCGCTGGCGCATGTGCGGCGATTTCAGGCCGTGGTGGATGCCGGCTTTCGCCAGCCGCTGAGCGTGACCGACGCAGCGGCGCAACTGGGCATCACCGCCACGCAGCTGAACCGCGTTTGCCAGCAGGTGCTGGGGAACAGTGCACTGGCGGTGATTCAGCAACGCATCGTGTTGGAGGCGCAGCGCGAGCTGGCCTACACCCAGCTCAGCATCAAACAAATCGGCCTCGGCCTGGGTTTTGCCGATGCGCCCTACTTCACCCGCTTCTTTGTGCGACACACGGCGCAGACGCCGAGCGACTGGCGGGCGAAGCAGCAGGCGGCGGTGTGATGTGGGTACCGCTTCTTGCAAGGATGCTCAACGCTGGCCGAGGCCGGTGCTCGGAGCGCTGTGCCGCATTCGCTTTG
>JBEAOO010000076.1:0-14978 GCA_041164825.1 Pseudomonadota bacterium
GCGAGCCCTTTTGCTGCACGTGGGTGCCCAGCACCTCGCGCAAAGCCTTGTGCATCAGGTGGGTGGCGCTGTGGTTGCGCACGGTGCGGGCGCGCTGCTCGGCGTTGACCTTGGCGACAAACACATCACCCACCGCGATGGCGCCCTCGGCGATGTGTCCGTGGTGGCCAAACACATCGGCCTGAATCTTGAACGTGTCAGCCACCTCCACACGGCTGCTGGCGTTGCGCAGCTCACCGGCGTCACCGGCTTGGCCGCCGCTCTCGGCGTAGAACGGCGTGTGGTCGAGCACGATCACCGCGTCGTCGCCGGCACCGGCGCGTTGCACCGGCGTGCCGTCCACGTACACCGCCACCACCTTGGACGCTTCGCACACCAGGTGCTCGTAGCCGTGGAAGGCGGTGGCCGCGCCGGTGTATTCCAAGCCGGCCGCCATCTTGAACTTGCCAGCCGCACGCGCTTGGTCGCGCTGGCGGTTCATCGCCACCTCGAAGCCCGCTTGGTCCACGGTCATGCCGCGCTCGCGGCAGACGTCTGCGGTCAGGTCGACCGGGAAGCCAAAGGTGTCGTGCAGCTTGAAGGCGGTTTCGCCGTCGATCTGCGTGGTGCCGGGCACGTTGAGCGCGTCGTCCAAGATTTCCATGCCACGGGCAATGGTCTGGAAGAAGCGCTCTTCTTCTTGCTTGAGCACGTCGAAGATGCGATTGGCTTGCGCGCGCAGCTCGGGGTAGGCCTCGCCCATCTCGGTGGCCAGCGGGTGCACCAGGGTGTGGAAGAACGGCGCGCGGGCGCCGAGCTTGTACCCGTGGCGGATGGCGCGGCGGGCGATGCGGCGCAGCACGAAGCCGCGGCCGGCGTTGCCGGGGATCACGCCGTCAACGACCGTGAACGCGCAGGCGCGGATGTGGTCGGCGATCACCTTCAGGCTTGGGCTGTTGGCGTCGCAGCCTTCGCTGCAGTCAGTCACACCGGCCGCAAAGTCCACCGCGCTCTTGGCCGCAGCCAGCAGCGCCACGAACAGGTCGATCTCGTAGTTGCTGTGCACATGTTGCAGCACCGCGGTGATGCGCTCCAGGCCCATGCCGGTGTCCACGCTCGGCTTGGGCAGCTTGTGCATCACACCGTCCTCGGTGCGGTTGTACTGCATGAACACGTTGTTCCAGATCTCGATGTAGCGGTCACCGTCTTCGTTCGGGCTGCCCGGGGGGCCGCCAGCCACGTCCGGGCCGTGGTCGAAGAAGATTTCGGTGCAGGGGCCGCAGGGGCCCGTGTCGCCCATCATCCAGAAGTTGTCGGACATGTAGCGGCCGCCCTTGTTGTCGCCGATGCGCACGATGCGCTCGGCGGGCACGCCCACCACCTTGTTCCAAATCTCGTAGGCCTCGTCGTCTTCCGAATAGACGGTGACCCAGAGCTTCTCGGCCGGCAGCTTGAACTCTTTGGTCAGCAACTCCCACGCGAACTGGATGGCGTCGTGCTTGAAGTAGTCGCCGAAGCTGAAGTTGCCCAGCATCTCGAAGAAGGTGTGGTGGCGCGCGGTGTAGCCGACGTTGTCGAGGTCGTTGTGCTTGCCGCCGGCGCGGATGCACTTTTGGCTGCTGGTGGCGCGGCTGTAGTTGCGCTTGTCAAAGCCCAGGAACACGTCTTTGAACTGGTTCATGCCCGCGTTGGTGAACAACAGCGTCGGGTCGTCGCCCGGCACCACCGGGCTCGACGGCACGATGGTGTGGCCCTTGGACTCGAAGTACTTCAGGAAGGTGTGGCGGATCTCGGAGGCTTTCATGGCGTCGCTTCTGCTGTCTACGGGTGAATCGGTGAGTGTCGGTCAGCGGCTGAGAGTTTTCCACGCGTGCCCGAGCAACGCGTCATCGGGGGTCCGATCGAGGCGCAAAGCACAGCCATGGCTGGAGCCATGGCGAGCATTTGCAACGGCGAGCGGGCGTCCGATGGCGTGGTGAGCGGGCATGTGTGGAGGACTCTCAGTCGCCTAGACCTGAAAGGTCGGGTAGAGGCGGATGCCCGCGCGCTGTGCAGCGGCGGCCATCTCGGTGTCATAGGTGGCCAGGGCCGCGCGACGGCGGTGAGCCAGTTCGAGGTAGAGGCTGTCGTAGGCGCTGAGGCCGTGGGCGCGTGCCAGTTCGAGGTTGAGGCTCACGTCCACGGGCTGCACATCGACCTCGGGCTCCAGCGCAAGAATAGCCGCCAGCGCCTGGCCCACGCGCTCGGCTGTGGCCGCGCCGCGGCGCTCGGCCTGCACCAGCGCATTGGCCACCTCGGCGTGCCACAGCGTGGGCACGAGCAATTCGCATTCATCGAGCATCTGCAGCCCGCGCGGGTGTGGCCGGGCCGACTGCGTGTGCAGCACATAGCGCAGCACGAACGAGGCATCGACCACCACCAAGCGCGGTGGCCGCGCCACAAACTGCGCGGCGCCCTCTTTGGCGCTGACGACCGTTGTGGCCTTGCCCGTGTGGGCAGAAGCGGCGCGTGATGGCTTCAAGCGCGCCCCGCCGAGATCAAATCGGCCAACGATGCACCATCCACCGCGATGGGCTCAAAGGCCTGCAAGGCGCGCAACGCGGCTCGCCGACTGGCGGCCTGCGCACCGGGTGCGGCGTCTTGCATGGGCACGATGCGCGCCACCGGGCGGTTGTGGCGGGTGATGATCACCTCCTCGCCCCGCTCCGCGCGCGCCACCAGCTCAGACAAATGGGTTTTCGCTTCGAACAGACCGATGGATTCCATGGCAGCTCCCGGAGGTTGACGATGTCGGGCGAGCCAACGGCGTACACGCCGGCCCGCAAATTGGTTGAATCAACCAGATTCTAGCGCGACCGTCCAGCACGACCGCCCTGCCACCGATGCCCCTGCCTGCCCCCAACAGACGTCGGCCACTCCCCTTGCGCCCGGGACGCGCCCGCGGCCGGTCCGGCAACAGCGGGGCGGGGCCTGTCACAGCCGCCCGATCCACACCGCCGATGCAGGCATCCCGCAACGCGTCACTGGCGTGACAGGTCGGACGGGAAGGCATTGGTCTGGATGTCCAACCACGGCGGGTTCTGGGCATACATCTCGACGATGAGCTGCTTGATCGCTGCGATGTACCACGAGTCGTCGTTGAGGCGATGGCTGAGCACGATGGGGGACGTCGCCTCCTCGTCGGCGATCAGCCGATAGACAAGGTCCGAGCGCAACCTTGCGGCAGCCGGCACGATGCAAAAACCCACCTCGGCGGCGACCAATCCCAACGCGGCATGCAGCTCGCGCACCTCGTGAAATTCGGCCAGCTTGACGCCCTTCTCATGCAACAGCCCGAGCACATGATCGGCAAAGCTGGGGCGCGGCTCTTTCGGGAACACGATCAATTTCGCCTGATCGAGGTCATGGAGGTTCACGGGCCCCTTCTCAGCCGCCAACGGCCAGGCGGGCGGAATGGCCAGCACCAGCTTTTCCTCGCGCAACACTTGGCGAGCCACCGAGGTGTCGTTGGTCCGAATGCGGCCAAAACCCACGTCGATCCGACCGGACTTGAGATCGCTGATCTGCTGGATCGACCCCATATCGACCAAGTGAACGTCGGTATCAGGGTAGCGCTGGCGAAACATCCGCACCAGCATGGGGAGTCCGCCATAGAGGGTGGACGGGACGTACCCGATGGAGATGGACTGCCGGCGGTTGCGACCCGCCTGCCGCGCCGTGTTCTTCATCTGTTCGACCCGGTGCAGCACCTGCAGTGACTGCTCGTAGAACAAGCGACCGGCATCCGTCAGGCGCACCGGGCGGCTGTTGCGAAGAATCAGCTGGACGCCCAGCTCCTCTTCCAGTAACGCGATTTGCCGGCTGAGCGGCGGCTGCGCGATGTGCATCTGCTCCGCAGCACGCGTGAAATTCTTGGTCGTGGCCACCGCCACGAAGTACCGGAGTTGACGCATATCCATAGGTGGAAACCATAGCAATTGAAGTGCAACGCAAGCTAAGTCATTGAATTTCAATGGCCTTTTGATCAATGATACCTAATAGGTATCGAACCAGACTTATTTGGTGTTGGCTGCCGAACGCCAGCAATCGTTCAATAGCGGCCATGCAACACCACGCCGCTCCACAAACCGCCGCCGGCCCCGTCGTCATCGAACGTATCGAGACGGTGCTGGTCGATCTGCCGACGATCCGTCCGCACAAACTCTCGATGGCCGTCATGGACGGCCAGACGCTGATGCTGGTGCGCATCCGCTGCTCGGATGGCACGCAGGGCTGGGGTGAGGGCACGACCATCGGTGGCCTGGCCTACGGCGCGGAATCGCCAGAGGGCATGAAGCTGGCCATCGACACCTACTTCGCGCCCCAACTGATCGGCGCAGACGCCAATCGTGTGCCCGCGCTGATGGCCCGCCTGAACACCGCCATCCGCGACAACCGCTTCGCCAAGTGCGCCGTCGAGACCGCCTTGTTCGACGCGCTGGGGCATCGCACCGGCCTGCCTGTGTCAGAAGTGCTCGGCGGGCGGCTGCGAGACCGGCTGCCGGTGGCATGGACCCTGGCCTCCGGCGATACCGGCCGCGACATCGACGAGGCGCAGCGCATGCTGGCGCTGCGCCGGCACCAGATCTTCAAACTCAAGATCGGCCGCCGATCGGTGCGTGACGATGTGGCGCACGTCGCGGCGATCAAGAAAGCGCTGGGCGATGCGGCCTGCGTGCGGGTCGACGTGAACATGGCCTGGAGCGAGCTGCAAGCCCAGCACGGGCTGGCAGGCCTGGTGGATGCTGGCTGTGAGCTGGTCGAACAGCCAGTGGCCAGCATCGAAGCCCTGGCACGGCTCACAGGCAAATACCCCATCGCGGTGATGGCCGATGAATCGCTGGTCGGCCCTGAGAGCGCCTTCGCACTGGCCCGTGTGGCCGGCGCCAACGTGTTCGCCATCAAGATTGAGCAGTCAGGGGGCCTGCAGGCCGCCCAACGGGTGGCCGCCATTGCCGATGCGGCGCACATCGAGTTGTACGGCGGCACGATGCTGGAAGGCGCGATCGGCACGATCGCCTCGGCCCATGTGTTCTCCACCTTCCGCGAACTGCGCTGGGGCACCGAGCTGTTCGGCCCGCTGTTGCTGACGCAAGACATCTTGGCCCAGCCGCTCGAGTACAGCGACTTCCACCTCACCGTGCCCGCCCTGCCTGGGCTGGGCATCTCGCTGGACGAAGACCGTGTCCAGCATTTCCGCCGCGACCGCCCGCGCATCGCCGTCGGCCCCGCCGTCACTGCGCTGACTTGAACGGGAACATGCGCCCCAGAGCGCATCCCGCATCACCTCTTTCTCACCACCCACAAACGGAGACACCCATGAGCGTTCACATCTTCAAAGACCAAGAGGTCCAAGACTTCCTTCGCCTGGCCACCGGGCTGGACCAGCCTGGCGGCAGCCCCCGGACCAAGAAGGTCGTCCATCGAATCCTGTCCGACCTGTTCAAGGCCATTGAAGATCTGGACATCAGTTCGGACGAATATTGGGCGGGCGTGGCCTACCTGAACCAGCTCGGCGCGCGCAGCGAAGCCGGGCTGCTGTCGCCGGGCCTGGGCCTGGACCGGTACTTCGACATGCGCATGGATGCCAAAGACGTGGCCCTGGGCATCGAGAACGGCACGCCCCGCACCATTGAGGGCCCGCTCTATGTGGCGGGCGCGCCGGTGGCGCATGGCTTCGTCCGACTGGACGACGGCAGCGACAAGAACGGCCACACCCTGATCATGCACGGCACCGTCTATGGCGCCGATGGCAAGCCGGTGCCCAACGCCACCGTCGAGGTCTGGCACGCCAACACCAAGGGCTTCTACTCGCACTTCGACCCCACCGGCGAGCAGCGTCCCTTCAACATGCGCCGCACCATCGTCACCGACGCGCAGGGTCGCTACAAGTTTCAAAGCATCGTGCCCGTGGGCTACGGCTGCCCGCCCGATGGCCCCACGCAAGCGCTGCTCAATCAACTGGGCCGCCACGGCAACCGCCCCGCGCACATCCACCTCTTCGTGACGGCTGACGGACACCGCAAGCTCACCACGCAGATCAACATCGACGGCGACCCGCTGGTGTTCGACGACTTCGCCTACGCCACCCGCGAGGGCCTGGTGCCGCCGCTGGTCGAGCGCACCGACGCGGCCAGCATCCAGGCCAACGGCTTGAACGGCCCCTTTGCCGAAATCGTCTTCGACATCCGGCTCAGCGCCCTGGTGCAGGGCGTGGACAACCAGATCGTCGATCGCCCCCGCTTGGCCGCCTGAGCGCGGCTGCGCCGCGGGCCACACCGCGGCAGCGTTCGCTCGTACGTCATCCCCCTGATGCCTGCTGGCATCAAACCGCGGCGCATGTCGTGGGGAATGACCTCACCCGAAAGATTCCTCACCATGAACACGACCGCAACCCCTGACACGTATGCCGACGTCGAGAAGCTGCTGGACAGCGCCTTGCAGGACGACAAGGAAGGCGGAGTCTTTCGCTGCCGCCGCGACATCTTCACCGACCCCGCACTGTTCGAACTGGAGATGACGCACATCTTCGAAAGCAACTGGGTCTACCTGGCGCACGAGAGCCAGATCTCCGAGACCAACGACTACTTCACCACCACCATCGGCCGCCAGCCCATCGTCATCACGCGCGGCAAGGACGGCAAACTGAATGCCGTGATCAACGCCTGCGCGCACCGCGGCGCGATGCTGTGCCGCAAGAAGCACGGCAACAAGGGCAGCTTCACCTGCCCCTTCCACGGCTGGACCTTCAACAACGCCGGCAAGCTGCTCAAGGTCAAGGATGAGAAGACCACCGAGTACCCGGTGCAGTTCAACACCAACGGCTCGCATGACCTGAAAAAGGTGGCGCGCTTCGAGAGCTACAAGGGCTTTCTGTTCGGCAGTCTGAACGCCGACGTGCCCTCGCTGGACGAGCACTTGGGCGAGACCAAGGTGATCATCGATCAGATCGTTGACCAGGCGCCCGACGGGCTGGAAGTGCTGCGCGGCAATTCCACCTATACCTACGACGGCAACTGGAAGCTGCAGATGGAGAACGGCAGCGACGGCTATCACGTCAGCTCCGTGCACTGGAACTACGCGGCCACCATGGGGCGCCGCGCGGAAGGCGGCACCAAGGCCGTGGATGCCAATGGTTGGAGCAAGAGCGTCGGCGGCGTCTATGGGTTTGAGAACGGGCACATCTTGTTGTGGACCCAGACCATGAACCCGGAGGTGCGCCCGGTCTACAACCGCCGCGAAGAACTCAAGGCGCGCTTGGGCGAGAGCAAGGCGGGGTTCATCGTGAGCCAGACGCGCAACCTGTGCCTCTACCCCAACGTGTACCTGATGGACCAGTTCTCCACGCAGATCCGCGTGACTCGCCCCATCAGCGTGGACAAGACCGAGATCACCATCTACTGCTTTGCCCCCAAGGGCGAGAGCGCAGAAGACCGCGCGCTGCGCATCCGCCAGTACGAGGACTTCTTCAACGTGTCCGGCATGGGCACGGCCGATGACCTGGAGGAGTTCCGTTCGTGCCAAACCGGTTATGCGGGCAAGGCCGCACCGTGGAACGACCTCAGCCGCGGCGCGCCCTTGTGGGTGGAGGGGCCTGACGAGAACGCCACCAAGATGGGCATGAAGCCGCTGATCAGCGGCGCGCGCAGCGAGGACGAGGGCCTGTTCGTCTGCCAGCACGACCACTGGGCCAAGACCATGCGCAAGGCCGTGCAGCAGCAACGCCAAGGAGAACAGGCATGAGCAACCACCACGCAGCCATCTGCGCCTTCCTCTACCGCGAGGTGCGCCATTTGGACGATCGCGAGTTCGAGTCTTGGCTCGAACTCTATGCCCCGAGCGTCGACTACTGGATGCCCGCCTGGGACGACGACGACCAGCTCACCACCGACCCGCACAGCCAAATCTCGTTGATCTACTACCCCAACCGCAATGGGCTGGAAGACCGGGTGTTTCGCATCAAGACGGAGCGATCCAGTGCCTCGATGCCCGAGCCGCGCACCAACCACATGCTGAGCAATGTGGAGGTGCTCGCCGAGCGCGGCGACGAGGTCGACGTGCGCTACAACTTTCACACGCTCAGCCACCGCTACAAGAAGACCGACCACTACTTCGGCACCATCTTCGCCACGCTGCGCCGTGGCGGCGACGCAGGCTACCTGTTCGCCCGCAAGAAGATTGTGCTGAAGGACGACTACATCAGCCAAGTCGTCGACATCTACCACCTCTGAGTTGCGGGGAGACACACGATGAACACCTACCGCATCGCGCTGAACTTCGAAGATGGGGTCACCCGCTTCGTGGACTGCGGCGCCAACGAAAAAGTGCTGGACGCGGCCTTCCGCCAGCGCATCAACTTGCCCATGGATTGCTCCGACGGCGTGTGCGGCACCTGCAAGTGCCGCGCTGAGGTCGGCAGCTACGAGCTCGGTGAGGACTACATCGACGAGGCACTGACACAGGAAGAAGCCAGCGAAGGCCTGGTGCTGACCTGTCAGATGATTCCCACGTCGGACTGCGTGATCGCCGTCCCGGTGCCGTCCACCGCCTGCAAGACCGGCACGGCAAAGTTTGCTGCCGCCGTTGGTGAGGTGACCTCCTTCGGCGACGCCGCCTACGAACTCGCCGTGGACACGGTGGCAGAGGCCCCGGTGTTTCTGCCCGGCCAGTACGTCAACATCGAGGTGCCGGGCAGCGCAGGCCTGCACCGCTCCTACTCGTTCAGCTCAGCCCCGGGCAACAAGCGCCTGACCTTCATGATCAAGCAGGTGCCCGGTGGCCTGATGAGCGGCTGGCTCAGCGGTGCGCAGGCCGGGCAGACCCTGCAAATGACCGGCCCGCTGGGCAGCTTCTACCTGCGGGCGGTCACACGGCCCTTGCTGTTCCTGGCCGGCGGCACAGGGCTCGCACCGTTCTTGTCCATGCTGGAGGTGCTGGCTCAACAAGGCTCACCGCAACCCGTGCACCTGATTTACGGCGTCACACGCGACCAGGATCTGGTGATGGTGGACCGGCTGGCCGCGTACGCGCAACGCATTCCGGGCTTCACCTTCAGCACCTGCGTGGCGGACCCGCACACCAAGCACGCACACCAGGGCTACGTGACCCAGCACATGCCTGCGCAGGTGTTGCACGCCGGGAATGTCGATGTGTACCTGTGTGGCCCGCCGCCGATGGTGGACGCGGTGCAGAAGCACTTCAAGACCGAGGGCATGGCGCCGGCCAGCTTCCATTACGAGAAGTTCACACCCAACACAGCGGCGGTGGCAGCATGAGAACGACACAACGATTTGAAGGCAAGGTGGTGCTGGTCACCGGCGCGGCCCAGGGCATTGGGCGCGGCGTGGCGCGGGGTGTCGCCGCCGAGGGCGGCAAGGTGGTGCTGGTCGATCGTGCGGACTTCGTCATCGAGGTGGCACAGGAGATTGCGCATGAGGTGGCGGCCGACGGTCGCACGGTAGGCTTCGTGGCCGATCTCGAGACCTACGAGGGTGCGCGCGCCGCCATGGCTTTTGCCGCACAGACCTTCGGCGGCATCGACATCGTGGTCAACGGCGTCGGCGGTGCGATCCGCATGCGTCCCTTCGCCGAGTTCGAGCCAGCGCAGATCGACGCCGAGATTCGCCGCTCTCTGATGCCTACGCTGTACGCCTGCCATGCAGCGCTGCCGCACCTGTTGGCTCGCGGCGGCGGCACCATCGTCAATGTGTCTTCCAATGCCACGCGCGGCATCCGCCGGGTGCCGTACTCGGCGGCCAAGGGCGGCGTCAACGCGCTGACGCAGTCGCTGGCGATGGAGTACGCCCAGCACAACATCCGCGTCACCGCGACCGCGCCGGGCGGCACCAGTGCGCCACCGCGCCGCACGCCACGCAATCCCGCTGGCGACAACGCGCAGGAACAGGCCTGGATGGCCGAGGCTGTGCAGCAGGTGACCGAGTCCACTTTCTTCAAACGCTACGGCACGCTGGACGAGCAGGTGGCGCCGATCCTGTTCCTCGCGTCCGACGAGTCCTCGTACATCACCGGCGCGGTACTGGCCGTCGCCGGCGGCGACCTGGGCTGATCCGCACCACAAAACACACTGAGACAAGCCACATGAAACACATCGATCTGCACAAGCTGGCCGACCAGGCCAGGTTCAACGGTTTTCACCGGGGCGTCCTGCTCTGGTGTGCGCTGATCATCATCTTTGACGGCTACGACCTGGCTGTTGCCGGCATCGCCTTGCCGTCAATCATGAAAGAGATGGGCGTGAGCCCGACCAACGCGGGCTTCATGGTCAGCTCGGCCTTGTTCGGGATGATGTTCGGTGCGATTTTTCTCGGCACGATTGCCGACCGCATCGGCCGCCGACGCGCCATCGCCATCTGCATTGCGCTGTTCAGCGTGTTCACTGCGGCGGCAGGCCTCACGAGCGACCCGGTCACCTTCAGCGTCATGCGTTTTCTGGCGGGTCTGGGCATCGGCGGCGTCATGCCCAACGTGGTCGCGCAGATGACGGAGTACGCGCCGCGCAAGATGCGCAGCACCCTGGTCACACTGATGTTCAGCGGCTACGCGGTGGGCGGCATGCTGGCCGCCGTGGTGGGCAAGGGCTTGATCGTGAGCTACGGCTGGCAGTCCGTGTTCCTGGCAGCGGGTTTGCCGGTGCTGCTGATCCCGGTCATCCTCAAGTCCATGCCCGAGTCCATGCCCTTCCTCATCAAGACCCGGCAGACCGCACGTCTGCAAGAGCTGGCCGGGCGGCTCGACCCCAGCTACCGGCCGCAGCCGAGCGATTCCTTTGACCTGCCACAGCACGACCGCGACACCAGCGCGCCCATCGGCAAGCTCTTCCAGGACGGCCGCGGCTTCAGCACCGTGATGTTCTGGATCGCCTTCTTCATGTGCTTGTTCATGGTGTATGCGCTCAGCTCCTGGCTCACCAAGCTGATGGCCGGCGCCGGCTACACGCTGGGCTCGGCGTTGACCTTCGTGCTGGTGCTGAACTTCGGCGGCATGGTCGGTGCCATCGGCGGCGGCTGGCTGGCTGACCGCTTCCACATCAAGGTCGTGCTGGTCGGCATGTACCTGCTGGCGGCGGTGTCGATCAGCTTGCTCGGGTATCCCGTGCCCACGTCGGCGCTCTTCGTGCTGGTCGGCTTGGCTGGCGCCTCCACCATCGGCACGCAAATCGTCACCTACGCTTATGTGGGCCAGTACTACCCGATGGCGGTGCGCTCCACCGGCATCGGCTGGGCCTCGGGCGTGGGGCGCAGCGGTGCCATCCTGGCGCCCATCGTGATAGGCAGCCTGGTGGCGATGGCGCTGCCGCTGGAGACGAACTTTCTGGCCATCGCCTTGCCAGCACTGATCGCGGCGGTGGCCGTGTTCTGCATCAACCACAGCCGCGCTGCGCAAGCGCACAGCGCCGGCCATGCCGAGCGTGCGGTGGCACCGGGCACGCCTGCGGTCGCCGCCAAGTGACCCCGCCGCGTCGCCACACAGCCCCCCTTGCCTTGAAAGACAGCTTGCCATGATCAACAAGATCGCCCACTCGGTCGCCGAGGCCTTGGCCGGCATCCAGGACGGCGCCACCGTGCTGATCGGTGGCTTCGGCACCGCCGGCATTCCCAACGAACTCATCGACGGCCTGATCGCGCAGGGCGCCAAAGACCTCACCGTCGTCAACAACAACGCCGGCAACGCCGAGGTCGGACTGGCCGCGCTGCTGAAGGCCGGCCGTGTGCGCAAGATCATCTGCAGCTTCCCGCGGCAGGCAGACAGCCAGGTGTTCGATGGCCTGTACCGCGCCGGCAAGCTGGAGCTCGAACTGGTGCCACAGGGCAACCTCGCTGAGCGCATCCGGGCGGCCGGCGCCGGCATCGGTGCCTTCTTTTGCCCCACGGGCTTCGGCACCGAGCTGGCGGGTGACCGCGAGACGCGCGAGATCAACGGCAAGCAGCACGTGCTGGAGTACCCCATCCATGGCGACGTGGCCCTGATCAAGGCCGAAGCGGGCGACCGCTGGGGCAACCTGGTCTACCGCAAGGCCGCGCGCAACTTCGGCCCGGTGATGGCGATGGCTGCCAAGCGCACCATCGCCACGGTGCACGACATCGTCGAGCTCGGCGCGCTGGACCCGGAGACCATCGTCACGCCCGGCATCTTCGTCAGCAACATCGTGCAGATCGACCGCGTTGCCACCCAGGCCGGCGGCTTCAAGAGGACGGCATGAGCATGAACTACCCACGTCGCACCAAGGAGCAACTCGCAGCGCGAGTGGCCCAAGACATCTTCGACGGCGCCGTCGTCAACCTGGGCATTGGCCAACCCACGCTGGTGGCCAACCACCTGCCTGCCGGTCGCGAGGTGATCCTGCACAGCGAGAACGGCATCCTGGGCATGGGCGCCGCGCCGCAGGAAGGTCGCGAAGACTACGACCTGATCAATGCCGGCAAGCAGCCCGTGACGCTGCTGCCGGGCGGCGCCTACTTCCACCATGCCGACAGCTTCGCGATGATGCGCGGCGGTCACCTGGACATCTGCGTGCTCGGCGCCTTCCAGGTCAGCGCCACGGGCGACTTGGCCAACTGGAGCACCGGGGCGCCGGGCGCCATCCCGGCGGTCGGCGGCGCCATGGACCTGGCCATCGGTGCCAAGCAGACCTGGGTGATGATGGACCTGCTCACCAAGCACAACGAGAGCAAGCTGGTCGCGACGTGCAGCTACCCCTTGACCGGCCTCGCCTGCGTCAAGCGCGTCTACACCGACCTGGCGACGTTCGCCTGCACACCGCAAGGGCTGCAGCTGATCGACGCCGTGGAAGGGCTGAGTCGCGAAGCGCTGGAGGGCATCGTGGGCCTGCCGATCGCGCCCGCCGCTCCGGCGCCGTGAACCCTGACTGACGCATTCGAGAAAGAGCCCATGACTGAACCCGTGTTCATCTGCGACGCCGTTCGCACCCCATTTGGCAAATACGGCGGCGCCTTGTCTTCCATCCGGCCCGACGATCTGGGCGCCGTCGTGCTCAAGGCATTGGCCGAGCGCAATGTCGGCGTGGACTGGCGCGCCATCGACGATGTGATCTTCGGCTGCGCCAATCAGGCCGGCGAAGACAACCGCAATGTGGCCCGCATGTCGCTGCTGCTGGCGGGCCTGCCGCTGGAGGTGCCCGGCACCACCGTCAACCGGCTTTGCGGTTCGGGCATGGACGCCATCGGCATCGCGGCGCGGGCCATCAAGTCGGGCGAAACCCACCTGATGCTCGCCGGCGGCGTCGAGAGCATGAGCCGCGCCCCGTTTGTCGTCCCCAAGGCGGAGTCGGCGTTCTCGCGAAGCAACACCATTCAGGACACCACCATCGGCTGGCGCTTCGTCAACCCGACGATGAAAGCGCTGCACGGTGTCGACGCGATGCCGGAGACGGCCGAGAACGTGGCCGACGACTTCGCCATCTCCCGCGAGGACCAGGACTTGTTTGCTTGGCGCAGCCAGGCCAAGGCTGCCGCGGCGCAGAAGGCAGGGCTCTTTGCCGCCGAGATCGTGCCGGTGCTTGTGCCCCAACGCAAGGGCGAGCCGCTGCGGATCGACGTGGACGAGCACCCGCGCGAGACCACGCTCGAAGCGCTCGCCAAGCTCAAGCCCGTGGTCCGGCCAGGCGGCACCGTGACCGCCGGCAATGCCAGTGGCGTCAACGACGGCGCCTGCGCCTTGCTGCTGGCCAGCGAAGCGGCCGCCACCCGGCATGGCCTCACGCCGCGCGCCCGCGTGGTGGGCATGGCCACCGCCGGCGTGCCGCCGCGCATCATGGGCATCGGCCCTGCACCGGCCGTGCAAAAGGTGCTGGCGCAGACCGGACTCACGCTGGCGCAGATGGACGTGATCGAGCTCAACGAGGCCTTCGCCTCGCAAGGCCTGGCCGTGCTGCGGCAGTTGGGCCTGGCCGATGACGACGCCCGCGTGAACCCCCATGGCGGAGCGATCGCCTTGGGCCATCCCTTGGGCGCCAGCGGCGCACGCCTCGTCACCACCGCCATCCAGCAGCTGCACCGCACGGGAGGTCGATACGCGCTGTGCACGATGTGCATCGGCGTGGGGCAGGGCATCGCACTCATCCTTGAACGTGTCTGAAGCAGAGAAGTCATGCCGCAACCCACCCGCCAATCGTCACCCGTCTTGCTAGACACCGCGCGCGGCGCGTTCCGCATCACCATCGACGGCGATGCCGCCGCGCCGGCGCTGATCCTGTCCAACTCCCTGGGCACCACGCTGGACATGTGGGATCTGCAGGTGGACGCGTTCGCCAGGGACCACCGACTGATCCGCTATGACTCTCGCGGCCATGGTGGCAGCCCGGTGACGCCCGGTCCCTATTCCTTCGCGGACCTTGGGCAAGACGTGCTGGCCGTGCTGGATGCATTGGCCATCGAGCGCGCCGCGTTCTGCGGCATTTCGATGGGGGGTCACACGGGCCTGTGGCTGGGCATCCATGCGGGCAGCCGGTTCAACGCCATCGCGGTCTGCAACAGTGCCGCCAAGATCGGCACGCCTCAAGGCTGGACCGAGCGGGCCGCGATGGTCCGCGAAGGCGGTGAGGCCAGCATGCGGGCCCTGGCCGAGTCTTCACCGGGCCGGTGGTTCAGCGCCGACTTCGTGACCGCCCACGCTGCCGCCGTGCACGCGGCGCAGGGCTGGATCAGTGGCATCGCGCCGCAAGGTTATGCAGCCTGCTGCGAGGCGCTCGCCAGCTCCGACCTGCGCAGCGAGCTGGGCCGCATCACCGCACCCACGCTGCTGCTGGCCGGCGCGTCTGACCCCGTCACCACGGTGAGCGACGCGCAGGCCATGCAGGCCGACATCCCGGGTGCGAAGCTGGCCGTGGTGCCGGCCTCGCACCTGTCCAACCTGGAGGCGCCGCAGGCATTCAATCAGGCCGTGCTGCAATTCCTTGCCGCCGCGCATTCGTCTTGAACCCG
>JBEAOO010000077.1:0-4006 GCA_041164825.1 Pseudomonadota bacterium
GGCCTGGCCGGCATCGACGCCGCACGGCGGCTGGATCAGCGCGTGAGCCAGGCCGAGAAGCTGCTGGCCGCGGGTGATGCTGCAGCCGCAGAGGGCCTGCTGCGCGACATCCTCAGCCAGCAGCCCGGGCACAGCGCCGCGCGCCGCGCACTGGCCAAACTGCGCGAAGGCCAGCAGGCCGCCAGCTTGCAGCCGGCCACGCTCAAGGGCGCGCTCACCAAGACCATCTCGCTGGAGCTGCGCGACACCCCGCTGCGCAACGCTTTTGACGTGATCTCGCGCGCCGCGCCGCTCAACTTCGTGTTTGACCGCGATGTGAAGGGCGACGCCCGCGTGTCCATCGCCGTGCGCGGCAGCCCGGTGGACGACGTGATCCGCCTGCTGCTGGCCACGCAGGCGCTCGACAGCAAGGTGCTCAACGACAACTCGCTGCTCATCTACCCCGACACCCCCGCCAAGCAGCGCGAGTACCGCGAGCTGACCACGCGCTTGTTCTACCTCTCCAATGCCGATGCCAAACAGGTGCAGGCGCTGCTGAAGAACGTGGGCAAGATCAAGGAGGTGCATGTGGACGAGCGCCTCAACCTCGTGGTGGTGCGCGACAGCGCCGAGGCCGTGCGCCTGGCCGAGAAGCTGATTGCGGGCGTGGACCTGGCCGAGCCCGAGGTGATGCTGGAGGTGGAGGTGCTGGAGATCACGCGCAGCCGCCTGCGCGACCTGGGTGTGAACTTCCCCACCGAGGTGAAGCTCGAATCGCGCCTGCCGCTCAACAGCACGGTGGCCACCGGCCGCATCGCGCTCAACGGCCTCACCGCCTCGGCGCTCAACGCCACCATCCTGAACCCCGCGCTGCGCCTGGGCCTGCAGAGCACCGACACCGACGTCAACCTGCTCGCCAACCCGCGCATTCGCGCCAAGAACAAGGAAAAAGCGCGCATCCTGATCGGCGAAAAGCTGCCGGTCTTCACCAGCACCGCGGTGCAAAACGCGGGCGTGTCGTCCTCGGTGTCTTACCTCGATGTGGGCTTGAAGCTGGAGGTCGAGCCCACGGTGTTCCTGGACGACGACGTGGCGATCAAGGTGCAGTTGGAAGTGACCTCCAACCTCGAGCGCGTCACCAACACCGACGGCTCCGCCGCCTTCCGCCTGGGCACGCGCACCGCACAAACCACGCTGCGCCTGCGGGATGGCGAAACGCAGGTGCTGGCCGGCCTGATCAACGACAGCGAGCGCCAAACCCTCTCGAAGCTGCCCGGCCTGGGCGACCTGCCCGGCATCGGCCGCGCCTTTGGCAATACCAACCGCACGCACGACAAGACCGAGATCGTGCTGCTGATCACCCCGCGCGTGCTGCGCAACCTCACGCCGCCCGATGTGGACGGCACCATCCTCTCCGCCGGCACCGAGGCCGCCTCGGGCGCGCGGCCGTTGAGCATCGCGGCCACGGCGGCGCGCGGTTTGTCGATTCCCTTGGCCGGCGGCTCGGGTGCGCCGGCTGCCGCGCGCAACCTGCCTGTGGCACGGAACGCAGGCACCGGCGTGGGCACCGGAGACAGCGCCGCACAGATCACCCCCGTGGGCGAAGCGCCTGCCGCAGAAGCAGCCGCCGCCTCGGCCGCCATCCGCCCCAGCAGCGCGCTGCGCGTGCCGGATGACGTGTCGATCGGCCGCGAGTTCACGGTGCAGGTGGTCGTGACGGGCACGGGCGACGCCACCAGCGGCGAGGCCGTGCTGCAGTTTGACGCCACCGTGCTGCAAGGCTCGGGCGCGAGCGGCGGCCGGCTGGTGGTGCCGCTCACGTCCGTCGGCGAGGGGCAACTCGGTGCCAGCGTCACGCTGCGTGCGGCCGTGGCCGGCACCGGCGCCACGGTGCTGGGATTGAATGGCGGCACGGTGCGCTTGCGTGATGGCACGCAAGCCGCGCTGCCCGGCACGGCGGCCACGGTGCGCATCGGGCTGTGATGCGGGCCATGTCTGCACCTCGCTGCCGTTACCGCCACCACGGCGCCCGCGGCTTCACGCTGCTGGAGATGGTGATTGCGCTGGCGCTGCTGGGCGTGCTGGCCGGCATGGCCGCGCCCATGCTCAAGCTCAGCGCGCAGCGCGAAAAAGAAGCCGTCTTGCGCGCCGCGCTGCGCGACATCCGCAGCGGGCTGGATGCCTACAAACAAGCCGTGGCCGACGGCCACATCCGCGTGCCGGCCGACGCCTCGGGCTACCCCGAGCAGCTGACGCAACTGGTGCAAGGCGTGCCCGATGTGATGGACGCCAACGGCAAGCGCCTGTACTTTTTGCGCCGCCTGCCACGCGACCCCTTGGACGGCCGCGACGATGTGCCGCCCGAACAAACCTGGGGCCTGCGCAGCTACGCCAGCCCGCCCGATGCGCCCAGCGAAGGGCGCGATGTGTTTGATGTCTACAGCCGTGCGCCCGGGGTGGGGCTCAATGGCGTGCCGTATCGGCAATGGTGAGCGGCATGCTTCGTCGTCCTTCACCGCGCCCCGCGCAGTGGCGCGGCTTCACGCTGATTGAGTTGTTGGTGGTGCTGGCCATCGTCGCGCTGATGATGACCATCGTCGCCCCGCGCACCATCGACCACCTGGCGCGCAGCCGCGAGGTGGCGCTCAAGTCCACACTGCGCGAGGTGCGCCGCGCGCTCGATCAATTTGAGGCCGACACCGGCCGCGCGCCCGCCAGCCTGGACGAGCTGGTGGCGCGCCGCTACTTGCGCGATTTGCCCATCGACCCGATCACCGAGCGCAGCGATGCCTGGGTGCTGATCAGCCCGGCCGAGCAAGACGCCAACAACCCCAACCCGGCCACCGCGGCCAACGCTGCCGCGGGTGCAGCCGGCCCGGCACGTGATGGCGTGGCCGACATCCGCAGCGGTGCCGACGGCCAGGGTCGCGATGGCACGGCCTATCGGAGCTGGTGAGGTGGCGGGGTCGCGGCGCCGAGGTCAACGGGCTCAGCGCGCTCAAGGCGGCTGGGCCTTGTTCACTGCCGTGTTGGCGGTGGCGCTGGTGAGCGTGTCGCTCTTGGTGCCGCTGCGCCACGAGCGCACCGCGCAGCAGCGCGAGCGTGAAGCGCAGCTGCTGTGGGTGGGCGCGCAATACCGCCAGGCCATCGGCAGCTACCACGCGGCCAGCCCGGGCAGCATCCAGCAGTTTCCGCGCACGCTGCAAGACCTGGTGGAAGACAAACGCTTTCCCACCCCACGCCGCCACCTGCGTCGCCTCTACGCCGACCCGATCACCGGCCAACCCGATTGGACGCTGGTGCTGGAGCAGGGCGCCATCGTGGGCGTGGCCAGTCGCTCACTGCGTGAGCCCCTCAAGCAGGCCAACTTCAGCAGCAAAGATGGCGGCTTCACCGGCATGCGCAGCTACGCCGAGTGGCGCTTTCTCGATCATGCGGTCGACCCCAACGCGGCCGCCGCCGCGGCCGGCAGCGCCAGCGCGGCCACGGGCAACATACCCACGCCCAGCACGCCGCTGCCCGAAGGCCCCACGCCCGAGCGCCGCAGCGAGTGCCTGCGCCAAATGAGCCAAGCGCTCAACCAATGCGCGCTCGAGAGCGACGTGGCGGGCTGCCGCACGCGGGCGCGGTTGGCGATGCAGGCGTGTTTGCGTTGAGGCGTCGTGTCCGCTTCGTCGCTGCGCGCTCCGCCGCAGCGCGTGCCGCTCACAGCTTCGGCTGGTTCACCCGCCGCATCAGTTCTTCTGCGGTTTCTTTGCGCTCGCTGTAGCGGTCGACCAAGTACGGCGCCACATCGCGGGTGAGCAGGGTGAACTTCATCAGTTCTTCCAGCACATCGACCACGCGATCGAAATACGCGGATGGCTTCATGCGGTCGTCGTCGCCGAACTCCATGAAGGCTTTGGCCACCGACGACTGGTTGGGGATGGTGAGCATGCGCATCCAGCGGCCGAGCACGCGCATCTGGTTGACGGCGTTGAACGACTGCGAGCCGCCGCTGACCTGCATCACCGCCAGCGTTTTGCCC
>JBEAOO010000078.1:0-12697 GCA_041164825.1 Pseudomonadota bacterium
GTTCGAGCCGCCTTCGCTCGACGACTGGCCCAAGGTCAACTGGACACCCGACGTGGAAAAGAGCAAGCGCGTCAACCTCAACACCCTGACCAACGCGGAAGTGGCGTCATGGAAGGCCGGCGAGACCCTGCTGCTCAACGGCAAGATGCTGACCGGGCGCGACGCTGCGCACAAACGCATTCAGGGCCTGTTGGCCAAAGGCGAGGCGCTGCCGGTTGATTTCACCAACCGGGTGATTTATTACGTTGGCCCAGTAGACCCCGTGGGCAGTGAGGCGGTTGGCCCGGCCGGCCCCACCACCGCCACCCGCATGGACGGTTTCACCGAGATGATGCTGGCCCAAACGGGCCTGATCGCCATGGTCGGCAAAGCCGAGCGCGGCCCGGTCGCCATCGAAGCCATCCAGAAGCACAAGAGTGCCTACCTGATGGCCGTGGGCGGCGCCGCTTACCTGGTCTCCAAGGCCATCAAGGCCGCCAAGGTGGTGGGCTTTGCCGACCTGGGCATGGAAGCCATCTACGAGTTCGACATCGTCGACATGCCGGTGACGGTGGCGGTGGATTCGGCCGGGGTGTCGGTGCACAACACGGGGCCCAAGGAATGGGCGGCGAAGATTGGTGGCATCCCGGTCAAGGTGATGTGATCGGTTGAGCCACCGCTTGGCTCGAACGCGGAGATGGGCGTTCGAGATGGGCGTTCGAGATGGCTTGATGGCGGCAGCCCGGCTTTGGTCGGGCTGTTTGCTTTCTGGGTTTTGGGTTTTGGGTTTTGGATGCCTCTGGGTGGTGGTGTTTGCCGCTTGCGGCAGCCCGCCGGGTTCCGCCCCGGCATGGCGGGTAACTTTCTTCTGCGGGGCCCAGAAGAAAGTCACCAAAGAAGAGGGCCTGAATCCATCCTGCCAAACCTCGGCCTCGATGGGTTCTGTTGATGGCGGCCAAGGCTACTCGCCGCACCGCGCGTCCGTCAACGGCTCGCTGGGCGAGTGGCGGCCCTGCGGGCCGCTCGCTTTGCTGCGCTTGCGATGCCTGCGGCGCCGGCGTCCGTCGCGATGCACCGATCGATCGCATCGGCGCCACCCGTGGCACGCGGTCGGGGTCGAGCACGCGAAGACCCAGCGGCCCGCAGGGCCGCCACTCGCCCAGCGAGAGGCGGACGGACGCTGGCTGTCCCGAGCGTCAGCCGATCGCCATCAACAGAACTTTTCGACGCAGATGCGCGGTCAGATGGCTCTTCGGGCCCTCTTCTTTGGTGACTTTCTTCTGGGCCCAGCAGAAGAAAGTTACCCGCCATGCCGGGGCGGAACCCGGCGGGCTGCCACGCACGGCAACCACACCCAGCCGCGCGCACCACATCGAGCCCCGCCTGCCGCGCACTCCGCGGCAGCCCATTCACCCCCGCGGATGATGCGCCGCATGCAACGCCTTCAACCGCTCCCGCGCCACGTGCGTGTAGATGGTGGTGGTGGAGATGTCGGCGTGTCCCAGCAGCATCTGCACGGCGCGCAAATCGGCACCGTGGTTGAGCAAGTGGGTGGCAAAGGCGTGGCGCAAGGTGTGGGGTGACAAGGGCACGTGCACGCCGCCGCTCAGGGCGTGGGCCTTCACAATTTTCCAGAACATCTGCCGGCTCATCGGGCCGCCTTGCACGGTGACGAACAGCGCGTCGCTCACCTGCCCCTTGAGGATCACGCCGCGCGCCTCGGCCACATAACGCAGCAGCCACTCGCGGGCCTCTTCGCCAAAAGGCAGCAGGCGCTCTTTCGAGCCCTTGCCGGTGACACGCAGCGCGCCGTCGCTGAGGCTGAGGTGCACGGCCTTGAGCGTCACCAGCTCCGTCACGCGCAGGCCGCTGGCGTACATCAGCTCCAGCATGGAGCGGTCGCGCAGGCCCAGCGGCGTGGTCACGTCGGGGGCGCGCAGCAGGGCGTCCACCTGGGCTTCGCTCAGCGTTTTGATGGAACGCGCCCGTTGCCGCGCCGCCTGCAATTTCAGCGTCGGGTCTTGCACCACATGGTGCTCACGCAGCGCCCAGCGGAAGTAGCGTTTGAACACCGTGAGGCGGCGGTTGCTGCTGGTGGCTTCGCTGCCTGCGTGGCGTGCCTGCGCATAGGCCATGAGGTCGGATTCGGTGCTGCCGTTGATGCCTGCCGGCGCGGGCCGCGCGCCAGCCAGCCACTGGCCGTACAGCGTGAGGTCGCGGCGGTAGGCGGCCAGGGTGTTGGGCGACAGGCCGTCTTCGATCCACAGCGCATCGATGAAGGCATCGATGGCGGCTTGGCTGGCGGCGGGCAAGGGCTTGGCGGGGTGTTTGGCGGGCGTTGGAGCGGTCATGGAATGAAGAAAAGTGCGCCGCCTTGGGCGCCCATCGGCGAGTGTCGTGAAAGCGCTGCACCGTGCGGCACAGCGCTCAGTGGCCGCGGTCTGCGGGCAGTGGCAGCAACGCATGCGCGTTCACGCTCGCGCTCGAAGGGATCCAAACTAACGCAAGCGGTAGGGGCCGCTCTCGGAAGGTAGCCACCCTTGGCCTGAGGCTGCTTCACGTTCGACGATCTGCACGAGGGCGGCGATGGGCCGGGCCGATGTGCTCCGTGTCCCCCGGGCCGGCTGCGCGGGCCCGCCTCCTCTACCTGCGCACATCGGCCCGGCCCATCACCGCCCCGCAAGCACCGCGGCATGCGTACAGGTGGCATGCCACCACCGGTTCGGGGGAGTGCTGTGCCGGGCCGATGTGCGCAGGTCAAGGGGGAGCCGGCCGCAGGCCGGCGGAGAACACGGAGCAACGTGAATGCGGCACAGCGCTCCCCTTGCAACAGCCCAGGAATGGAGTTCGCCTCAGCACGCTCAGTGCCAGGAGCCGAACCCACCGGCCACGGCGACACTGCACTCATGACCACCAGCCCGCATCAATCAAGTTTGAGCTTCTGCGTCGCCACCACTTTTTTGTAGACCTCGAACTCGGCCGCCGTCTGCGCCGCAAACTGCTCGGGTGTGTTGAGCACCAAGATGGAGCCGGTGTCTTCGATGCGCTTCTTCACCGACGGGTCTTCGGCGGTCTTTTTCACCGCCGCGTGGATCTTGTCGACGATCTCGCGCGGCAAGCCCTTGGGCGCCTGGATGCCGTAGAAGGCCATGCGGTTCACGCCCTCCAGGCCCACTTCCTTGAAGGTGGGCACGTCGGGCAGCTGCGCCAGGCGCTGCGGGGCCGACACCACGATGGCGATCAAGCGACCGTCTTTGATGAAAGGCAGCGCCGAAGGCAGGTTGTCAAAAATCATCGGCACCTGGCCGGCAACGGTGTCGTTGAGCGCCGGGCCCGCGCCGCGGTAGGGAATGTGGGTGACGAAGGTGCCCGACAGGCTCTTGAACAGCTCCATCTGCAGGTGGCCAATGCCGCCTGTGCCGGAGCTGGAGTAGCTGTACTTGCCGGGGTTCTTCTTCAGCTCAGCCAAAAAGCCCTTGAAGTCGCGCGCGGGGAAACTCGGGTGCACCGCAATCACATTGGGCGTGGCCGCCACGTTGATGATGGGCACGAAGTCGGTGATCGGGTTGTAGGCGATCTTGGGGTTGATGGCGGGGTTGGCCGCCACCGTGGACACGGTGGCCACGCCCAGCGTGTAGCCATCGGGGGCAGCCTTGGCAATCTCGGCCGCGCCGATCGAGCCACCGCCGCCGCCGCGGTTTTCCACCACCACGGTTTGGCCGAGCGGGCCGTTCAGCTTTTCGGCCAGCACGCGGGCAATGATGTCGGTGGTGCCGCCGGCCGCAAAGGGCACGATCAGCCGCACCGGCTTGGCCGCGGGCCAGGCCTGGGCCTGCGCGCTGGTGCTGGTGGCGAGTGCGGCGAGGGCCAGGGCGCTCAGCGCCAGGGTGGTCGTCAACAGGGATCGGCGTGCGGTCATCGGGGCTCCTCTGTGAAAAAAATGGGTCGCAGTTTGGAAATCAGAAATCGGGAAGCGGGAAGCGGAGATCAGGAATCAGCGGGCTGGGCGCCGCCGGCCATCAGGGCGCGACTTTGCCGCCCAGCAGCCCGGCCTTCAATTCGGCATCCACCGGCTTGTCGCCGATGAAGATGTTCAACAAGGCGGCGTAGAGGTCGTCGCCCGGCAACACGGTGCCACGCGCGGCCCCATTGAGCAGCAATTGCGTGCCCACGCTGGGCACAAAATCGAGGTCAACAACATCGCCCTTTTTCACGGTGCCGATCTGGTTCACCGCGGCATCAAACAGCGCCATGCGATCGACCAGCTTGGCTTGCTCGGCGGCCGGCACATTGCGCTCAATGCCTTTGTGGAAGGCCTTGATGAACTCTTTGGCGTCCACCTTGAGCATCATCTTCAGGCGCAGCCGCTTGGGGCCGGACGTGGCGAGCACCAAGGCGGGCGTGCGCGCCTTGTCGCGCAAATACAAACCCGCGGCGTAGCCCTTGAGCCAGGCCACCGCGCGCAGGCCCATGCCGTTGAGTTGCAGCGGCGTGTCGGCCAGTTGGATGCGGTCGTCAAAGCTTTGACCAGAGATGCTGGCCGAGTGCGCTGGCGTGGCCAGCACCAAGCCCAAGGCAAGGCCCAGCGCCCGCAGCGCGGCACCCAACCATCGTCGAGCGCCCCAGGGTGGAACAAGTGCAGTCATGGCTGCATTCTGCGGCATGCCGCTCGTGCTTGCGCAGCTCGGTGCTGGCCGCAGCGGCCCGCGCTGGCACACTGCCCACATGTCGAATGTGTTGTTGTTGCTGCCTGACTTTTTGCTGATCGTGCTGGGCTACGTGCTGTGCCACCGCACGGCGCTGAACCGCCCCGTGTGGGAAGCCACCGAGCGCTTGGTGTACTTTCTGCTGTTCCCGGTGCTGCTGTTCAACGCCGTGCTGCGCAGCCCGCTGCACCTGGGCGAGACGCTGAGTTTTGCGGGTGCGGGCGTGGGTGCGGTGGGCGTGGGCATCGTGGTCGCCTTGGCGATCGGGCAGTTGCCGGGGGTGGACGCCAAGCTGCATGCCTCGGGCGCACAAACCGCGTTCCGCTTCAACTCCTACATCGGCCTGGCGCTGGCCGACCGGCTCCTGGGCGCGCCCGGCGTGGCCGCCATGGCGCTGCTGCTGGCGCTGTGCGTGCCGCTGTGCAATGTGGCGGCGGTGTGGCCGCTGGCCAAACACGGCGGGCACTCTTACCTGCGCGAGCTCGCGCGCAATCCGCTCATCATCGCCACGCTGGCGGGCCTGCTGGGCAATGTGCTGGGGCTCACCTTGCCCGAGGCGGTCAACACCGTGATGACGCGCGTGGGCACCGCCGCCCTGCCCTTGGGGCTGATGGCCGTGGGCGCGGGCTTGCAGATTGGCGGCTTGCGCAGCGGGCCCCGGCTGGCGGCGAGCTTCATGCTGATCCGCCACGCGCTGGTGCCGCTGGCCGGCCTGGCACTGAGCGTCTTGCTGGCCCTCACGCCTGAGCAGCGGCTGATCGTGGTGGCTTTTGCGGCCCTGCCCACCGCCTCCAGCGCCTATGTGCTGGCGGCACGCATGGGCGGCGATGGGCCCTACGTGGCCGGGCTGGTCACGCTCTCCACGCTGCTGGGCATGGTGAGTGTGCCGGTCTGGCTGGCGGTGCTGGGCACGTTCGCGCCTTGAACTGCACAGCGCGCGCGGCTCACCGCAGCGCTTGGGCCAGCGCGCCGGCCAATGCCCGCAAGTGGCGATCGATCGGCTCGGCCAAGGGCGCCCAGCGTGTTGCCGCGCTGGGGTCTTGCAGCGCCTGCTCCATGGCCGTGATCTGCTGCACCAAGGCCGTGGCTCCCACCGTGGCCGAGGCACCGCGCAGCGAGTGGCAAACCGCGCGGCAAGCGCGGGCTTCACCCGCCAGCGCGTGGGCCACCAGCGCCGGCACGCCCGCCTGGTAGGTGCTGGCGTAGCGCGAGAGCACCCGCTCCAACAAGGGCTCCTGGCCGTTCACGGCGCGCAAGGCCAACGGCACATCCAGCCCCTCCACCCCGGCCAAGCGGGCAGACAAGGGCAACACCGTCGCCGCTGCCCCACCCCCCACACCGGCGCCCGCCGCTGGGCCCGCGCCGCGCGTGCCGTGGCGCGACGCGGCCACGGGCAACCAGCGCAGCAGCGTGCTGTAGAGGTGCTCCGGGTCCACCGGTTTGGCAATGTGGTCGTTCATGCCGGCGGCCAGGCAAGCGGCGCGGTCTTCACCAAACGCATTGGCCGTCATGGCAATGATGGGCAAGCCGCCGCCCAGGCGCAGGCGCAGGGCGCGCGCTGCGGCCAAGCCGTCCATCACCGGCATTTGCATGTCCATCAACACGGCGTCGTAGTGCCGCGAGCTGGCCAGCTCCACCGCGCGCTCGCCGTCGTCGGCCACGTCCACCACCAAGCCGGCAGCGTTCAACAGCTCCTCGGCCACCTCTTGGTTGATGGGGTTGTCTTCGGCCAGCAGCACGCGTTGGCCCGCATGGCGGCGGCGCAGCAGCGCCTCGGCATGGCCGCGCTCGGTCGCGCTCAGCGTGGCCACGCCAGGCTGACGGCGCAGCACCTGCATCAGCTTGTCGTGCAAGGCGGAGGCGGTGATGGGCTTGACCAGCACCGCATCAAACGCCGCCGCGCGCGCCTGCTGCCACATCGCCGGCTCGTCAAACGCCGACATCAAAATGCTCGGCGGCATGCCGTGCTGCAAGCGCTCGCGGATGCCATGCAGTGTCTCCACACCGTCCATCTGCGGCATGCGCCAGTCGAGCACCAACAGGTCGTGCGGTTGGCCGGCGTGCATGGCGGCGTCCAGCAGCTGCAGCGCCTGCGCGCCGCTGCCCGCCACCTGCACCTGCATGCCCATCGAGGTGAGGCGTTCGGCCACGCTGGCCAGCGCCTCGGGCAGGTCGTCCACCACCAGCGCGCGCAAACCCGCCACGGGCAGCGGCGCCGCTTGTTCACCGGCCTCGCTGGCGCGGCTCAACCAGGCGGTGAACCAGAAGGTGCTGCCCTCGCCCGGCTGGCTGTGCACGCCGATCTCACCGCCCATCAAATGCACCAGGTGGCGTGTCAGCGCCAGGCCCAGGCCGGTGCCCCCATGGCGCCGGGTGATGGAGCTGTCGGCCTGCTCAAAGGCGTTGAAGAGCAGCGGCAGCGAATCGCCCGCAATGCCCTCGCCAGTGTCTTGCACCTCGATGCGGATCTGCAGCCGATGGCGCTCTTCGCCCAGCAACTCACCGCGCAAGCGCACCCAGCCGCGCTCGGTGAACTTCACCGCATTGGCCAGCAAGTTGACCAGCGCTTGACGCAGCCGGGTGGCGTCGCCGCGCAGCCGCGCCGGCAGGTGGTCGGTGTCGAGCACCAACTCCAAGCCCTTCTCGCGGGCGCGTTCGCCCACCAGCTCAAAGGCCGAGCTCATCAGGCTGTCGAGCGAAAACTCGGCCTCCTCCAGCACCATCTTGCCGGCCTCCACCTTCGACAAATCCAGGATGTCGTTGATCACCTGCAACAGGTGCTTGGCCGCCGTGTCGACCTTGCTCAAGCGCTCGCGTTGCAGCGCGTCACGCGTGTCGCGCGCCATCAGGTGGGTCAGGCCAATGATGGCGTTCATCGGCGTGCGAATCTCGTGGCTCATGTTGGCCAAGAAGGCGCTCTTGGCCTGCGTGGCCGACTCCGCCTGCGCACGCGCGGCCTGCAACTCGGCGTTCGCTTGTTGCAATGCAGCGTGGTTGCGCTTGCGCTCGGTGATGTCAAAGGCCAGCACCACCACGCCGCGCACCGTGCCATCTTCCGCACGGTCGGGCACGTAATTGACCTGGTGGTTGTAGGTCGTGCCATCGCGGTGCACGCCGTCGCGGTCAAAGGTCTGTGGCTCGCCTTGCCAGCCCGCCCGCATGCGCGGCTCCACCTCGGCAAACAAGGCGTCGCCGATCACCGCCGCAATGCGCTTGCCGCGTGCCGCCTCGGGCGTGGTGCCAAAAAACTCAGCGTTGCGGCCGTTGAGAAACTTGCACGTGCCGTCGGCCGACCAATAGGCCACAAAACCCGGCAGCGCATCGGTCACGGCTTGGTTGAAGCGCAGCGCCGCGCCCAGCAAGGCGTTGGCGCCATCGAGCTCGGCCGTGCGCTGCGCCACCAGCGTTTGCAGGTGCTCGCGGTGCTGCGCCAGCTCGGCCTGAGCCCGCAGTTGCTCGGTGATGTCTTCACCCAGCGACAGCCAATGCATGGTCTGACCGTCGTGCGGATCGACCAGCTTGAGCAGCGTCACCGACATCTGATAAATGCTGCCATCTTTGCGCCGGTAGGGCGTGATGCTGCGAAAGGGCTGGCCCAGCTCCAGCGCAGCACGCGCACGCACGTACACCTCGGGCGGCACGTCGCCGTGCAACTCACGTGAGCGCATGGTCAGCAGTTCATCGCGGCCGTAGCCCGAGCCGCGCACCACCGCCTCGTTGGCGTACTCGATGCGGTTCTCGCGGTCCATGATGAGCACATAGTTCGGGCTCTGCTCGACAGCCGCCGCCAGCTTGTGCAGCAAGGCGTCTTTGGCGCGCAGCGGGCGCAAATCGACGAAGCTGGACACCCAGCCCTGCGCCAGGCCCTGCGCGTCGCGAACGCGGGCCAGGTGAACCTGCACGGGCAGCAAACTGCCGTCGTTGTGCAAAATCTGCGTTTCGAACGCCACCTGCCCGTCGGTGTCCAAGCGCGCCAGGGCCGCCGCCAAGTCGCCGCGCGCCGCGGCCACATCGGCCACCAGCAGCGGTGCCAAGCTGCCCAGCAAATCACCCGGTTCGCGCCCCGTCAGCGCACAAAACGCAGGGTTGGCATAGCGAATGTGATGGTCAACCTGGGTCAGCATCAGCGGCTGCGAGGCTTGGCGCAGCGCCTCGCTGAACAGCTGCCGCTCGGCCTCGGTCTGCATGCGCGGCTGAATGTCGTTGATCACCGACACGAAATACTTGGGCCGCCCGGCGACATCGCGCACCAGGGAGGCGGTCACGCTGGCCCACACCCACTGGCCATCGGCGCGGCGAAAGCGCTGGTCCGTGCGCAGCGAGCTTTGCTCGCCAGTCAACAGCGACTCGCGCTGGCGCAGGGTGGCGGCCAAATCATCGGGATGGCTGAGGTCGCGCATGCGCAGTGCCTGCAGCTGATCCACGCTGTAGCCCATCACATCGGCCAAACCGCGGTTGACCTGCAAGGTGCGGCCGCTCAGGTCGACCAGCACAATGCCCGACGCTGCTTGCTCAAACGCAGCCCGAAACAAGGCATCGCGCTCATCGCGCTCGTGCGTCAGGCGGCCGATGTCATCGCGCAGGCCTTGCAGGCGGCGGCGCACCTGCCACCACGCCAGGCACAGCCCCACGGCCCCCAGCCCCGCAACCCACCCCACGCTCCAAAGCGCCATCGCCCCTCCACCGGAAACCGCCGCGCTCAGCTCGCCACCGCACACCTCGGCTGGGCAGCGACGATGCTGTCCGGTGCGGCGTGAGGCAGATGCGCCAACTCAACCCACAGGCACGAGCTTGGCGCGGGGGCGAGGTCTGTTTCGCAGACTATCAGCTTTCAGGGCTGGGCTTGGGCTTGGGCTGGGCTGGTAGCGAACCTCATCCCGAGGCTGGCGCGTGGGAGCGCTGTGCCGGGCCGATGTGCGGAGGTCAAGGAGGAGGGGCCGCGCAGCGGGCCCAGGGGACTGAGCCCGGACACAAACAGCACTGGGGACTGTTTGTGCCTGGCGAAGGCACGGGCCTCTGGCCCGGGCACGCAGCACATTGGCCCGGCCCATCGCCGCCCTCGCTCCACAACATCGAACGGAAAAGCTTCGAACGCGGCGGCAGATCAGGCGTAAAACACTTCCACCGTGCCCTTGAGCTTGATCATCAGCGGATGGCCCTTGCGGTCCACCGACTTGCCCGCCGGCACCTTGACCCAGCCTTCGCTGATGCAGTACTCCAACACGTCGCTGCGCTCCTTGCCATTGAGGCGGATGCCAATGTCGTGCTCAAACACAGCCGCCACATGGTGCGGGCTGCGCGGGTCGATGGAGAGGTGGTCGGGCAGCGCAGGGCGGGCGGCGGAATCGGTCATGGCGTGGGGCAGGGTCAAAGTGGCAGGTTGCCGGGTGAGCCATCAAACAGCGCAGCCACGGACAAACAAGGCTGTTAGTTTAGGTCCGTCTGCCGTCCAACTCGGGCTACCCATCAGAGCTGATTGCTCTGCCGGCGTTGCTTGTCGGCCTGCGCCTTGCTGCTTTGCGCCTTGTACATGCGCAGGAAGTCAACCTGCAGGTAGTTCAACGTCATCTCAAACCCGAGATGGGGAGCGTCCAACTGAATCACCGATTGCCCCTGGTTGAACTCCGCATAAGCGTCACCCACAAAAGGCTCCGCCTTGCGCACCAGCTTGTACTTGCTGCTCAGTTGCTTCACCACCTTCTTGAAGCCTCCGTTTTGCAGATCACCAAAACCCTCGGTCTTGGGCAAGGTCAGAAGCACACCCACCAACACCTCTTGGCGATCGAAGATCAAAGTCAGCTCACTCAAGCCCTCAATGTCCAAACCTTCGCCGTCACTCTTGAGCATTGGGCCTTGGCTGTAGCTGTTGGTGCCACCGTCATCCAACTGAGTACGGCCCGCCAAGGCCTTGCGCACTTGCGTCAGCGTGGCCACACCCAACTCCAACCCCAACGGAGCAGCATTGGCAGGCGCGGCCCTGGTGCCTGGAGCTGCAATCGCCATGACCACCAAAACCATGTGTTGAACAGCGACACGGCGGAGGATGAACATGGCTTGCCCTGTTTGTGAAAGAGATGGGGCGGATTGCTTCAGCATGGCGGAGTTCACAAGTCTTGCCCGATCTTCCAATTCCTTGCCAAGGCCTGGGCGCGGGCAAGCTCATCGCGACTGAGGGTAGAGGCCAAGGCATCGCGCTGTTTGGCGGCATCAGGATGAGGCTGATCATTCGCCGCGGAGAGGTTGAACCAAGCGTGGGCCTTCACACCGTCGCGCCTTGCTCCGCGACCATCCCGGAGCATGTACCCCAAATTGCGTTGCCCGTAGCCATTCCCAGATTTCGCAGCCATGCGAAAGTACCTGACGGCCTCAAGGCCATCTTGCCGGCCGCCCTCTCCGTCCTTGAAAAGCCCGCCAAGGTTGTTGGCCGCGGTGGTGTGCCCTTGTTCAGCGGCCTTGCGGTACCAATCGGCCGCGCGCCCAAAATCCTTGGTCACACCGTAGCCAAAATAGTAATTCACACCCATCGCAAATTGCCCGGCGGCGCTGCCTTGCGCAGCAGCACGCTGTGACCAGATCACAGCCTGGGCCAGATCCTTTTTAACGCCGGCACCCTCGCGGTACATCTCGGCCAACCCCACCTGCCCACCCGCGAGTCCTTGGTCTGCGGCTTTGCGGTACCAGTCCACCGCTCGCGCCGTATCGCGGTCCACACCGAGGCCAAAGCGCAGCCAATCGCCCATGACCTCTTGAGCGCGGGCGTAACCTTGGCTGGCAGATTTGTGCATCCACTCCGCCGCAACTGACCGGTCGCGCAAGATGCCCTCTCCGTTGAAGAGCATCCAGGCCCAGTCAAACTGGGCAACGTTCAGCCCTTGCTGCGCGGCCTTTTGGATCCATTCAGCTGCCTGCAGAAAATTCTGATTCCCGCCTTCGCCGTCACGCAGCGCGACACCCAGTCGCCATTGCCCCGAAGCGTTTCCCTGGTCTGCCGACTTCTGCAGCCAGCTGATCCCTTGGCTTTGATCCTGGGCCACACCCTGGCCCCACATCAAGGCATTGCCAAGATGGTATTGGCCCCAGGCGCTGCCACCGTCGGCGCTCTTCTTGTACCAGTCAACGGCTTCACTCTGCGATGCTGCACGGCCCTCACCGAACTTGGCCAGCCCGCCCAACTCATCTTGTGCATCGGCCTCCCCGTTGTCGGCAGCCAAGCGATAGAGCCTGCCGGCTTCCACCGGATTCTTCGGAACGCAGACGCCGTGGCGATGCGCGAGACCCAGCCACAGCTGCGCTCGCGCCTCGTTGCTGTTGGCCGCTGTCCTGAGCTGGTTCAGGGATGGTTGGCACTTGCCACTTTGCATCTGACCGTAGAGCTCACCCACTGATCTCGCTGCTTGTGCGGCAGCAAGCCCCGAGAGTCCACACAACAAGAGGAGAGGGGCGATGCGAAGGTTGCAGGTCAAGCGCATAGGCGATGTCCAGTTCAGGAGCAGAGGGGTCTCGTCGCGCGGTGCCGCAGCAACGATGAAAACCATCACTATCCCCGAAAATGACAGGCCCACATTGGCGCAACACACCCCTCCGAAGGGGGGGTCAAGTGTGAGCAATGTGGCCGTCGCAATGGCTCACCGCTGCGCCAGCGCCCAGTCGATGTGCTCGCGCAACAGCGGGCTGGCAGCGGCGTGGGCGGTGCTCAGTGCCGCAGCGATGTCGGCCGATTCGGGTGCGCCCGCCCACAGCGCATTGCCCATCGCCACCGCCAGGTTGCGCTGCCAGCGGGCGTGGCCGATGCGGCGGATGGCACTGCCCTCGGTGAGGCGCAAAAAGTCGGCCTCGCTCCAGGCCCAGAGCTGCAGCAGCGTGGGTGCGAGCAGCGGGCCGCGGGCGTCAAAGTCGGGCAGCGTGCTGCGTTGGGCAAATTTGTTCCAGGGACAGGCGAGCTGGCAGTCGTCGCAGCCGTAAATGCGGTTGCCGATGGCCGCGCGAAACTCGACCGGGATGGGCCCGTCGTG
>JBEAOO010000079.1:0-6571 GCA_041164825.1 Pseudomonadota bacterium
CCCTTCGGTCGGTCCATTCCCCCTTGACCTGCGCACATCGGCCCGGCCCATCGTCACCCCCGCCCTCACCGCGGTGTACCCAGACGTGGCATACAACCATTGCTTCAGGGAGCGCTGAGCCGCATTCGCTTTGCGCAGGTAAAGGGGGAGCCAGCCGCAGGCTGGCGGAGGACACGGAGCAAAGCGAATGCGGCTCAGCGCTCCGAGCACCCGCCGCTGAATGACGTGGATCCCAGTGAAAAAAGCCGACCTCGCCGCCTTCTGCACGTCGAATGCATTCGACCGCGACCGCGGATCAACCCACCTTCACCGCCGTCCCACTCACCGCCACCATCATCATCCCGTTGTTCTCGCCCAGCACCTCGTAGTCGAAGTCGATGCCGACCACGCCATTGGCGCCCAGCTCCTTGGCCGCGGCCTTCATGTCGTCCAGTGCCGCGTCGCGCGCGCTCGCCAGCCCGCGCTCATAGCCACCGGCTCGGCCGCCCACCACATCGCGCACCGAGGCAAACATGTCGCGAAAGATGTTGGCGCCAATGATGGCCTCGCCGTGCACCACGCCGAGATACTGCTGGATCTGCGGCCCATTGCCGCCGCTGGCCGGCACGATGGTGGCCAAGAAAAAGTCGTCGTTCGATTTGGAAAACCAGCCCATGACATGCTCCTGTCGTTGGTGAAGAAAAGATGCTGCGTTCGCCTGCGGCTCGCACCGCGATGAAGTGAAGTGGAAGCCGGCCTCGTCAAGCTCGCTTGGGCATGCATTGACGGCGGGTGAACGGCAGCACCAGCAATCCCAGGGCCAAAGTCACCGGGGTTTGCCAGAACCACCAACGGCCATGGCCAATCAGCGAAGGTTGCCACACGGCGGGCGCCACGGCGACGAACAGCAGCGCTGCGCACAACAATCGCCAAGCCCAAGGTCGCCGCCACCACAGACCGATGCCTGCCATGCCCATCGCCATCTGCAGTGCGTGCACCGTGGTCGCGCCCAGCCGCAGGAGTGGATGCCCAAGCTCTGCGCCGACCAGGGTGGGCAGCAACACGCCGAGGGCTGTCACCCCCACCACCCAGTGCACCGGGTCCCACGACAAGGTGAGCGGCTCGCGCGCCACGTGTCGCACACGCAGCGCCAGCACGGGCAACCACGCCAAGCCGGCACCCCACGACGTCCAGCGCCACCAAGCGTCAGCCTGCTCGCCGTCTGACACACCGCCCGCCAAGCCGTAGGCGGCCAGTGCCCACAGTGGCAGGCCCAACAGCGCGAGCGTGAACACCAGCGCGCGGCGCCCTGGTGGCGCTGTGATCAGATAGCCAGCAAGCACCACCGGCAACAGCATCGTCATCGCGATGCCCGTGCCCCCGGTGGCGCTGAAATCTGCGCGCGCGGCGGTGGGCAGGCACAGCAGCAGCAGCGCCGCGCCACCCAAGCGCAGCTGGGTATTCAGCCGGGCGCTGCGGCATGGATCGGGGCGATTGTTGGGGCAGTTGTGCATGCGGTGCGTTGTCGGGGGGCGGTTGGAGTTTGAACGTGAACGTGGACACCAGGGCAGCGAGCGAGCCCTCTGGGAATCTGGCCTAAAGTGCGTCCCTGATCGCCTGTTACTCAGATGCAAGCCCACCATGATCCTCGAAGTCGCCACCCTGCAGGTTCGCCCCGACGCCACGGCTGAGTTTGAGGCCGCGTTTGCCCAGGCCCAAGCCATCATCGCGGCCATGCCCGGCTACCTGGGCCACGAGCTCAGCCGCTGCATTGAGCAGCCAGCGCAGTATGTGTTGCTGGTGCGCTGGGCCACGCTGGCCGATCACGAGGTGGGCTTTCGCCAATCGGCGGCATATCAGCAGTGGAAGCAGTTGCTGCACCACTTCTACGACCCCTTTCCCACCGTGCTGCACTACAGCGCCATCCACGGCGCGCTCTGAGCCGCTCAGCCCGCATTCATGTCGCCATGCACAGCCTGCTCCACACCAACGTGTACCTCATCAAGGAACAGGTCGGCCTGTTCCGCGCGGCCAACCACTACGACGTGTTCGACCTGCAGTCGCAGCAGAAAATCATCGAGTGCCGCGAGCCCGATTTGGGCGTGTTCACCAAGCTGTTCCGCTTCACCGACTACAAGCGCATGACGCCGTTTCGCGTGGCCTTGCGCACACCCGAGGGGCAGCGGGTGCTGACGGTTAAGCGCGGTTTCTCGCTGCTGCTGTCCACCGTCGAGGTGCGCGACGAGCGCGAGCGCCTGGTGGGCCGGTTCAGGCAAAAGCTGTTCTCCATCGGCGGCAAGTTCGATGTCGAAGACGCCGACGGCCGCGTGGTCTGCACGCTGCGCGGCAAGTGGACCAGCTGGGACTTTCGGTTTGCGCAGGGCGAGCGTGAGCTCGCGCGGGTGACCAAAAAATGGGCCGGCCTGGGCAAGGAGCTGTTCACCAGCGCCGACAACTACGTGCTCGCCATCGACCCCAGTGTGGCCAGCGACGACCCGGTGCGCCAGCTGATCTTGGCCGCCGTGATGTGCATCGACATGGTGCTCAAGGAGTGAGTCCGGCGCCATCCTGCGTGGCGCGACTCACAGGCCGGGCCCGCCGCCCCGCGCTGATGCCGCCTCAGGGCAGCGCCTCCAGCCAGGCCGGCAGCGGCTGCACCGGGGTCGGGTTGGCGGCGGCCTCACGCGCCATGCACGTGCGGTAGCGGCCTTCCACGCGCTCGGCAAACCAGGCGGTGGTGAGCTTGCGGGTGATTTTGGGGCTGTTGAGCTGGATGTCGGGCAGGCGCTCACGCTCCGGCGTCAGGCCGCGGCGCTGGGCCAGGGCGTAGAGCCGCAAGTAGGTGGCGCTTTGCTCGAACTCGAAGCGCTTTTCCAGCTTCAGGTCGCGCTCGATTTGGGCGGGTGACAGCGCCAACTCAGGCAGCGCCATCAGCGCACGCCAGGCTTGGCTGGGCGCGGTTTGCGCGGGCACGGGGTTGCCGCCCTGGTAGCGCAGCAGGTCGCCGTCAGGCGCGATGGCTTGGCCGGTGAGCTGCGTCAGCAGTGTTTGCACGGCGGCGTTGCGGCTGGCGTAGCGGCCGGCGTTGTAGTCGGCAAAACGGTAGACCATGCGGTTGTAGCTGACCGGGTAGTCGAGCAGCATGGCGGCGCCAAAGTAGAGGCCGCCGCGGCGCTTGAACACCTCTTCGCGCGGGCTGCCGGCCGGCCGCCAGGGGTAGGGCTTGCTGCGCATCAGTTCGGCCGCAAACGCGATGCTCACTTGCGTGGCGCCACCGGTGTGCACCGGGTTCTGGCCGGCAAACAGCGTCGAGCCCATGGGGATCTCGCGGATCATGTCCTCGAACAGGTTCGACAACTCGCGCTCGGTGCGCAGGGTGTCGAGCCGCTGGCGGTAGCTGCGGCCGTCGGGCGAGGTCTTGAGCAGTGCCAGGTTGAAGGCGATCTCGGGCACGCCATAGGCCGCGCGTTTTTTGTCGAGCTCGCGCTTGGCGATGGCGGCGAGGTTGGCCACTGGCGGGTCGGGCTGCCAGGTGGACTCTTGCTCGATCACCGCGCCAATCGCACACACCTTGTGCGCCTGCGCTGGGATGCCCAGGGCACCAAACGCGGTGGCGAAATCATCGGCCCAGCCGGCGCGGTCTTTGAGTTGCGGCGGCAGCACGCGCAACGCCACCGCGCGGACCTCGGCCGCGCTCACGGGGCCGCTGGGGCGCGGCGTGGGTGGGGCCGGTGGCGTGACCAGGGGCGGCGTCGGTGCGGGTACCGGCACAGGGGCCGGCACCACCGGAGGCAGCGCGGCCGGTGGCGTGGGGGCGGGCGGCAGCGGCGTGCTGGCCGGCGCTTGTGGCGTCAGGATGATCACCGGCGGAGGCGTCGTGGTCGTCGTGCCACCGCTGGGCGGCAGCGTCGAGCAGGCCGAGAGCAGCGCGGCGCTCAGCGCGGTGAGCAGGCCCAAGCGCGGTGCGGTGCGACGCGGCCCTGCGGCCTTGGCAGCGGCAAACAACACACGGGACGGCAGGGCGGCGGCAGATCGCTGAGCGGGCATGGGGCGCGGGTCGGGTCGGTGACCCGCGCATTGTGCGGTCAGCGGCGGGGCACGCCGTGCGAACTCAGACCGGTTTCAGCGGGATCACCGAGCCGCGGTGCACCTCGGCCTCGCCATGCCGTGCCAGCAGCTCCATCAGGTGCTTGCGGATCATCATGCCGGGCTTGTCGCTGTCCATCGAGTACTCGACGCCCCGGCGCCGCGTGTCGACCACCGCATCCGGGTCGGTCGATTCCAGAATCGCCTTGTCCTCGCGCGTGATCTCGGCGTCGAAGTCGATCAGCAGCTGCGCCGGGCAATCGGCCTCGGTGTCATTGCGGAACAGCCATTGGCAGAGCTGGATGTGGCCGTCGTCGATGGGCGTGAAGCAATTGATGATGACGTGGCGCACGCCGCTCGGGTACTCGATGTCGAGCCGGCGCGAGAAGGGCAGGAAGTAGGCGTTGCGCATGTGGCGCGTGGTGACGGGTTCCATCACGCCGCTGATGCGCTGGAACTTGGCCGGGTTCACGGCCGGGATCACGGTCTCGGCGTAAAACCCCTGCTCGGTCGGCACCAGCTCGTACTTGCTGGGCGCGGGCTGCGCGGCCACGCCAAAGGTGGCGCGGTGCACAAAACTGAAGTGCGAGTTGTCGAAGCTGTTTTCCAGCGCACGCACCGGGCTGGTGGCCCAGGTCTCGTGGAATTGAAAAATGGTGCGCCAACCCGGTGCGCCAAATTCGGGCGCCGGCGGGATGTCGGCGATCGGGTCCTCCAGCGCCACCCAGGCGTAGCCGTAGGCCGCTTTGCAGGGGTAGGCCGGTGTGCAGTAGTCGGCCGGAATGGCGCGGTCGGGCGGGTACTGCGGGATGGCGATCACGCGGCCCTCGCGGTTGTAGGTCCAGCCGTGGTAGCCGCACTGCAGACCCCCGTTGTGGCACCAACCCAGTGAGAGTTTGGCCGTGCGGTGGCAGCAGCGGTCTTTCAAGGCCGCGGGTTCGCCGTGCTCATCCAAGAAGAGCACGATGTTTTCACCGAGCAGGGTGAAGGGTTTCGGGCCGGCCTGCAGGTCGGTGAGCGGCATGACCGCATGCCAGAACTTGCGGAACACCGGCTGTTGCGTAGTGAGCATGGGAAAGAACCTCCTGGACGCGTGAAGTGAGCACCGTTCAAGAGCAATTTCCGGCCGGCCGCGCTGCACACGCGTGGTGTGCGGCAGGGCGGTGAACGCTTCTACTCTTGCCGCCACCCAAGCACGCGGTGTGCCAATCGAGAGGGCCCGCCACGGCCCCGCCATGCACCAGCTTGGCTCGCTTTGACCTGGCACAAAGTCTGCAAGTGCAAGCCCCGAGAGTAGAAGCGTTCAACGTTGGGCCGGCCCGCCATGTGGCGGTGCACCCCGCCAGCCCAACGTCCGGAAATTGCTCTCGAAGCGCGTCCCTCTGGGCAGCCCGCATCCCGCGTGCTGCACGGTCGCGAGGATGGTCTGTTTCGAGAGTGCCCCTGCCGTGATTGCTCAGATCGCTGTTTGCTCCGTCGCTTGTTGCCCTGACGTTGAAGCTCGTTGGCTGGTCGCCCCATGCTTGGCCGCGCCGCGCGTGCCGGGAGGTGCCGCATGAAGCTGCTCTTGGTCTACTGCCACCCCGATCCGACCAGCTTTGTCGGTGCGGTGCGCACCACCGCGCTGCAAGCGCTGCGCGGCGCCGGCCACGAGGTGCGCGAGATCGACCTCTACGAGCTGTTCGAGCGCGAGGGTTTCAGCCCCGTGCTGACCCGCGCCGAGCGCGCCAGCTATCTGGCCGACACCGCCGCCAACATCGCCGCGCTGCAGCCGCATGTCGATGCGCTGCGTTGGGCCGAAGGCCTGCTGGTCGTCTACCCCACCTGGACCTACGGCCCGCCCGCGCTGCTCAAAGGCTGGATCGATCGCGTGTGGTTGCCCGACGTGGCTTTTGGCCTGGGCGGCAGCCGCTACCGGCCCATCGTCGGCCGGCTCAACAACATCCGCTGGTTCGTGGGCATCACCACCTCGGGCTCGCCGTGGTGGTGGCTGCGGGTGGTGGGCGACCCGGGCCGTCGCCTCTTCATGCGCGGGCTGCGCGCGGTCTATGCGCCGCGCTGCCGCACCGATTGGCTCCAGCTGCACTCCATGAACTACACCACCGACGGCGAGCGCAGCCGGTTCCTGCAGCGGGTGGCTCACCGGTTGAGCCACCGTGCCCCCGTCTGATTGGCCGCAACACGCCGCAACACCCCATGACCACCACCACCGACACCCCCACAGCCACCCCCCTGGCCCGCTACGCGGCCTGCCGCCGCGCGGGTGACTTGCTGCTGCTCTCCGGCGTGATCGCCGTGGACGTGGCCGCGGGCCGCGTGGTGCGCGGCTTTGACGACATCCCTGTGGCCGCCCAGCAGGCGCTGGGCCGCAGCGGCGAGCTCTCGACCGACTGGCGCGAGGGCCCGGTGCTGGCGCAAAGCTGGTACGTGCTCGAAGCCATCCGCCGCACCGTCGAGAGCGAAGGCGGGCAAATGAGCGATGTGGTCAAGCTGGTGCAGTACTTCC
>JBEAOO010000080.1:0-5034 GCA_041164825.1 Pseudomonadota bacterium
CAGCGACCCTGCGCCAGCGGCGTCGAAAATGCGTTGCAACCTAGAATGAAAGCCATGCTGGACGAGCGCGCCAAGACACTGCTGAAAGCCCTGGTCGAGCGCTACATCGCCGACGGCCAACCCGTGGGCTCGCGCACACTCTCCAAAGCCTCCGGCTTGGAGCTCTCGCCCGCCACCATCCGCAACGTGATGGCTGATTTGGAAGAGCTCGGCCTCATCGTCAGCCCACACACCAGCGCCGGCCGCATCCCCACCGCGCGCGGCTACCGCCTGTTCGTCGACACCATGCTCACCGCCCAGCCGCTGAGCCTGGGCGGCCTGAGCCACCAGCAGCCCCAACTCAGCGCCGACCAGCCCCAGCGCGTGATTGCCAACGCCGCCACGCTGCTCTCCAGCCTGTCGAGCTTTGTGGGCGTGATCACCGCGCCGCGCAAGGCCAGCGTGTTCCACCACATCGAGTTTTTGCGGCTGTCTGAGAAGCGCGTGCTGGTCATCATCGTGGCGCCCGACGGCGACGTGCAAAACCGCGTCATCTTCACCGCCCACGACCACACCCAGAGCCAGCTCATCGAGGCCAGCAACTACCTCACCACCCACTACGCCGGGCGCACGCTCGAAGAAGTGCGCGCCGGCCTGGCCACCGAGGTTGATGCCCTGCGCAGCGAAATCACCGCCCTGATGCAAGCGGCCGTGCAAGCCGGCAGCGACGCCATGGCCGACAGCCAAGAGCAGGTCGTGATCGCCGGCGAGCGCAACCTGCTCACCGTGCAAGACTTCAGCAGCGACATGGGCAGCCTGCGCAAGCTGTTTGACTTGTTTGAGCAAAAAACCCAGCTCATGCGCCTGCTCGATGTGAGCAGCCGCGCCGAAGGCGTGCGCATCTACATCGGCGGCGAAAGCCTGGTGGTGCCGTTCGAAGAACTGTCCGTCGTCAGCGCCCCCTACGAAGTCGACGGCCAAATCGTCGGCACCCTCGGCGTCATCGGCCCCACCCGCATGGCCTACGACCGCATGATCCAGATCGTCGACATCACCTCGCGCCTGGTCAGCAACGCGCTCTCGCAAAAGTAGCCCCCGCCACTCTCTACAATGCCGCCCTTCGGCGGGCCGTTAGCTCAGTTGGTTAGAGCAGAGGACTCATAATCCTTTGGTCGTTGGTTCAAGTCCAACACGGCCTACCAAAAATCTCAATGAAACCAGGCACTTAGCGATTTTGGCTAGGTGCTTTTTTCGTTCGGCTTCCGACCGACTTCCGACCGGGATTTGAAAGCAGGTTCAGCGCCAGGACTTCTTGCATGTGGTCTGGCGCAAGGTGCGCGTATCTCATCGTCATCGTTGGCGAAGCATGCCCAAGGACTCGCTGAAGTGTCAGGATGTTCCCGCCGCGGATCATCGGCCGGCGCTACCTGGACAACCCGCCGCAATCGGCGGAGGCCCTGGCCCAGCTCGCAGCGCTGCCGGCCGGCGCAGCCAGCGGCCTGCGCGAGTATCTGCACGGCGACTACCTGATGCTCTACACGGCCACGGACGCCAATGCGACGGTCTGTCTGCTGTCCATCCGACACCACCGCCGGCTTTCGTTCGACTTCGCCAAGCTATGGCCAAATGGTGACAAATAAGTAGAGGAAATCAGTGATGACCAGGGAGCCGGTCCATAACAGCGCGATGACGGAGGCAGATACCTGCCGCGATTTCGTCACACCAAAGATCGTCCAGGCCGGGTGGTCAGATGCCCCATTCGCCATCGGTGAGCAGCGCAGCTTCACCAACGGCCGCATCTTCGTCGCAGGTGGCAAGGTTCGACGCGGCAAGCAGCGCCGTGCCGACTACATCCTCTTCTATCGCCGTGACTTTCCCCTGGCCGTTGTCGAGGCCAAGGAAGCCGGTCTGCCCGCTGAGAACGGTGTTCAGCAGGCGCGCGACTACGCCGAGGCCCTGGGGCTGAAGTTTGCGTACGCCACGAACGGGCATCGCATCATCGAGATCGACTATCTGGCGGGCACCGAGCGCGAGGTCGAACGCTATGCCAGCCCGGAAGAACTCTTCGCCCGCCTGAAAGCGGGCGTCCAGCTTCCCCCGGCCGCCGCACCGCATCTGCTGGAGCCCTTCAACCTGGCTTCCGGCAAGGTACCGCGCTACTACCAGCAGATCGCGATTCACCGCGTGGTCGAAGCTGTCCTTCTCGGCCAGAAGCGCATCCTGGCGACGCTGGCCACCGGCACCGGCAAGACCTGCGTAGCCTTTCAGATTTGCTGGACGCTGTGGAGCAGCCGCTGGAACCGCACGGGCGAGTACCGGCGCCCGAAGATTCTTTTCTTGGCCGACCGCAACCTGTTGGTCGATGACCCGATGGCGAAGATGTTCGCGCCGTTTGGCGATGCACGCCACAAGATCGCCGGGGGCGATGTCAGCCAGAGCCGGGACATGTACTTCGGCATCTACCAGGCACTGACGAACGCCAGCGCCGATGTATTCAGGCAGTACCGGCCCGACTTCTTCGACCTGATCATCATCGACGAATGCCACCGCGGCTCCAGCCGGGACGAGAGCGCCTGGCGCGCCGTGCTGGACTACTTCGAGCCGGCCGTGCAGTTCGGCATGACGGCCACGCCGCTGCGCGAGGACTCACGCGATACCTACGACTACTTCGGTAATCCGATCTACACCTACAGCCTGCGCCAGGGCATTGAGGACGGCTTTCTCGCCCCCTACCGCGTTCACCGGGTCATCACCACCGTGGATGCCGCCGGTTGGCGGCCGAGCAAGGATGAGCTTGATCGCTTCGGCCGCGAAGTGCCTGATGACGAATATGAGACCAAGGACTTCGAGCGCGTGGTGGCGCTGCGCTCGCGCACCAAGGCCATGGCGCGCCACCTGACCGACTTCTTGAAGGGCACCGATCGGTTCGCCAAGACGCTGATCTTCTGTGTGGATCAGGAACACGCAGCCGAGATGCGACAGGAACTGGTCAACCTCAACAGCGACCTCGTCCAGCAATACCCGGACTACGTCTGCCGGGTCACGGCCGATGAAGGGGCCATCGGCCTGACCCACCTGGCCCATTTTCAGGACGTGGACAAGCCGACGCCCGTGATCCTGACGACCTCGCAATTGCTGACCACGGGCGTGGACGCCGAGATGGTCAAGAACGTGGTGCTGGCCCGCGTGGTTGGCTCTCGCTCCGAGTTCAAGCAGATCGTCGGGCGAGGCACGCGCCTGAAGGTGGACTACGGCAAGGAATACTTCAACATCATCGACTTCACCGGCACGGCCACCCGGCACTTCGCCGACCCTGATTTCGACGGCGACCCGGCGCGCATCGAGGAAGCGATGGTCGATGAAGCCGGCGAGCAGGTTGAGCTGGTTGAGGTGGCGACCGAAGCCGAAGCAGCCGAACAGGAAGACGTGGCAGCTGAGCCCTACGAGTTGACCGAAGAACAGATCGGCCCAGGAACCGGCATCGTCATCAATGAGCCCAACGACGAACCCCGCAAGTACTACATCGACGGTGGCGAGGTCGAGGTCATCGGCCACTTGGTGTACGACTTGGACACCGACGGCAAAAAGCTGCAAGTGGTGAAGTACACCGAGTACTCCGGCCGCGCCGTGCGAACGCTGTACCCCACGCGCGAAGCCCTGCAATCAGCCTGGGCCGACCCCGACACCCGCAGTGAAGTGCTGCGCGAGCTGACCGAGCGCGGCATCAGCTTCGAGGAACTGGCCTCCAGCAGCGAGCAACCAGCCGCCGATCCGTTCGACCTGCTGTGCCACCTGGCCTGGAACGCGCCTTTGCTGACCCGTCGCCAACGTGCGGAACAGGCCCGGCGCCAAGCCAAGGGGCTGTTCGCCGAGTACAGCGACACGGCGCGCGAAATCCTGACCCTGCTGCTGGACCGCTACGTCGAGCGCGGCATCCTGCAGTTCAACGCGCTGTCCGAGCTGATCAAGGTCCAGCCCTTTGACCGCTATGGCAGCCCCTCCGAAATCGCAACGCGCCACTTCGGCGGCGTGCGCGGCATGAAAGACGCCGTGTCACGCCTGCAGGGCGCTTTGTACCAATAACAGCAAGAACGAGATCCCGATTCCATGGCCAAAGCCAGCACCGCCACACCTGCAGCGAAGAAGACCCCCGCACCACGCAAGGCCAAAGCGCCCCTGACCACACGCGAGAACCTGTCTGCCCTGATCGGCACCGCCCGCAAGATCCTGCGCAAGGACAAGGGCCTCAATGGCGACGCCGACCGCCTGCCGCTGCTGACCTGGGTGATGTTCCTGAAATTCCTGGACGACCTGGAGATCGTCCACGCGCAGGAAGCCGAGCTGGATGGCAAGCGGTACGAGCCCATCATCGAAGCGCCCTACCGCTGGCGCGACTGGGCCGCACGTGAGGACGGTATCAGCGGCGACGAACTGCTGGCCTTCATCGGACAGGAATACACCCACCGAGCAGATGGCAGCCTGGGGCCTGGCCTGTTTGCCTACCTGCGCGGCCTGGGCAGCCGGGGCACCAAGGGCAGCCAACGCGAGGTCATCGCCAACGTCTTCAAGGGCGTGCAGAGCCGCATGGTGAGCGGCTACCTGCTGCGCGACATCCTGAACAAGATCAACGGCATCCACTTCAGCGCCAGCGAAGAGATCCACACGCTGTCGCACCTGTACGAATCGATGCTGCGCGAGATGCGCGATGCAGCGGGCGACTCCGGCGAGTTCTACACGCCTCGCCCCGTGGTGCGCTTCATGGTGCAGGCGTGCGACCCGCAGCTGGGCGAGACGGTGCTGGACCCGGCTTGCGGCACGGGTGGCTTCCTGGTGGAGGCCTACGACCACCTGGCCACCCAGGTGAAGAACCCCGACCAGCGGCGCGCCCTGCAGCGCAGCACGCTGTTCGGTCAGGAGGCCAAGCCACTGCCCTACATGCTGGCACAGATGAACCTGCTGCTGCACGGGCTGGAGGCGCCAGACATCGCCTATGGCAACACGCTGGAGCGCCGCATCAACGAGATCGGCCACAGCGAACGCGTGGATGTGATCCTG
>JBEAOO010000081.1:0-31001 GCA_041164825.1 Pseudomonadota bacterium
GCGTTTTGCGCCTCGGCGCTGCGCTCGTCGAGGCGCGCCATCAAGTCGGCCAACAGCTTCAAATGCACCACCATCTGCTGGTGGGTCGCGTCGAGCGCCACAAACACGTCGGCGTCGTTGGAAGCAAGATCCAGGGGCTGGGCCATGGTGAACTCCGGGTGCGATTTTGGGGTGTCACTATTGTTTGCTGCAGCGCAGCAGCGGCCTTGCGTCAGGTCAAAGCCGGGCGCATCACGGTCGTTCGCGCACGCAAGCCGGCTGCGACCATCGACCGGACATGCCCGCCGTGCTCAGCGCCCTTGCGCCCACGGGCCGCAGCCATGCGTCCACACCCCGTGGGCCGCGGCCATCGAGGTCAGTTCTGCGTGGGGTTGTCGAGGCCGCGCAAGTCAGGTGCGGTCAAGATTTGCCCGCCCTGGTCTCGCAGATGCCCGCGCGCCGCGCGCTCGGCCGCCGAGCGGATGCCGAGTTGCGCGAAGCAGGACGGGTTCACCCCACCCATCGGCGATGGCCTCTGCCACCCAGGTGCTGTGGCCGCTGGGCGCACCGGAGTGGTCGGCCCAGGTGTCGCCATGGGCGTCAACGTGGATCACGGCCAGCGGTGTTGGCCATCATCACAACGCGCTTGACCTCACACCACCCAGGGAATTTCACGATGCACTGCAAGTGTTTCATATCGTGGTAATTCTTCATGTTGCAGCGCCGCAATCTTTCCCATTGTGAGAAATCACTTTTCACATGCGGAAAAGTGCAACGTAAGTTGTTGATTTCATAGGGAAACATTTTTAGTCTTATATAAGACATAAGTCTTCCCTCGATCGCACTCCGTCGTTATTCTTGAACCCAGTCAAGCGCACTTTCTGCAGCGTCTTCACCGCCTCATCAACCCGGAGATCACCATGACCCAACTGACCCGCGAACAACAAATCGCCGCCCTGGAAAAAGACTGGGCCGAGAACCCCCGCTGGAAGCTCGTCAAGCGCGGCTACAGCGCCGCCGACGTGGTGCGTCTGCGCGGCAGCCTGCAGCCGGAGTACACCCTGGCCCAGCGCGGCGCCAAGGTGCTGTGGGACAAGGTCAACGGCGGCTCCAAAAAGGGCTACGTGAACGCCTTCGGCGCCATCACCGCCGGCCAAGCCATGCAGCAGGCCAAGGCTGGCCTGGAAGCGGTGTACCTGTCGGGCTGGCAAGTCGCCGCCGACGGCAACACCAGCGAAACCATGTACCCCGACCAGTCGCTGTACGCCTACGACTCGGTGCCGACCATGGTGCGCCGCATCAACAACACCTTCAAGCGCGCTGACGAGATCCAATGGGGCCGTGGCATCGAGCCCGGCAGCAAAGACTTCGTCGACTACTTCCTGCCCATCGTGGCCGATGCCGAAGCCGGTTTCGGCGGCGTGCTGAACGCGTTTGAGCTGATGAAGAACATGATCGCCTCGGGTGCCGCCGGCGTTCACTTCGAAGACCAACTGGCTGCCGTCAAGAAGTGCGGCCACATGGGTGGCAAGGTGCTGGTGCCGACGCAAGAAGCGTGTGAAAAGCTGATCGCTGCGCGCTTCGCCGCCGACGTGATGGGCGTGCCCACGATCATCCTGGCCCGCACCGATGCGGAAGCCGCCAACTTGATCACCAGCAACCACGACGCCAACGACCAGGCCTTCCTGACCGGCGAGCGCACGCCTGAAGGCTTCTACCGCGTTAAAAATGGCCTGGAGCAAGCCATCAGCCGCGGCGTGGCCTACGCCCCGTACGCCGATTTGGTGTGGTGCGAAACCGGCGTGCCGGACATCGGCTTCGCCCGCGAATTTGCGCAGGCCGTGCACGCCGCCTGCCCGGGCAAGCTGCTGAGCTACAACTGCTCGCCGTCGTTCAACTGGAAGAAGAACCTGGACGACAAGCAGATCGCCACCTTCCAAGAAGACCTGTCGGCGCTGGGCTACAAGTACCAGTTCATCACGCTGGCCGGCATCCACATCAATTGGTACAACACCTTTGAATTCGCCCACGCCTACGCCCGCGGCGAAGGCATGAAGCACTACACCGAGATGGTGCAAGAGCAAGAGTTCAAGGCCCGCGAAAAGGGCTACACCTTCGTGTCGCACCAGCAAGAAGTGGGCGCCGGTTACTTCGACGACGTGACCACCGTGATCCAAGGCGGTTCGTCGAGCGTCAAGGCGCTGACCGGCTCGACCGAAGAAGAGCAGTTCCACTGATCGGACCGAGGCTCAGCACCCGCGCGTGAGGGCGCGCCGCTGGCCTCGCTCTGGGTTCAGCAGACTCCAGCAACCCGGCCTTGGCCGGGTTTTTTGCGTCTGGCGGGTGCTTGTCAGCCGCTCAACGCAGCCGACCGATGTAGCGGTTGCTGAGATCGACCGCTGCCGCTGACACCCGCGCCGCAACCGCCGTCCGCTCCACGGGCCGAGGCGGCGGGGCGGGGAAGAGGGCGGCCTGCAGCTTGTGCGCCCACTCCATCAGCTCGCTGTGGGCGGGGTCGGCCAGGGCCACACGGATCACCTCGCGCGCATAGTCGTCGTTGCGCACCAGCCATTCCACATCGGTGACGCGGCCGAGCTTGCGCCGCATCAGCACATGCAGGTGGGCGGCCATGGCGAGCTTGTCGCTGTCGCGCTGCGGTTGCGCGGTGCCGGTGTTGCTCAAGCTCATGCGCGCCACCGTGTGCGGTGGGAGGCTGTGCTGTGCACCACGCTGCGCTGGGGTGCGCGCTCGATGTCCTGGGTTCTCATGCGACGTCCTTTTGATTGTTTTTCGAACGCGTATTTGAGAGCAATTTCTGGGCCGAAAAGCGCTGCCGCCTCACCCGATTCGGTGGGGCGGCAGCCGCTATGCTTGCCGCTCCTTGACTGCACCCGCACGCCATTGGGTGACGTGCGGCAGATGGCCGTGAGCCTGCAACTGTTGACCCCGCGCATGGCGGGCGTGTTGAGCCGCATTGCGCATGCCCGCCGGGCGCCCTTCCATGCCATGACGGTGCCCGAGGCGCGTGCGGCCTACCTCGCCGGCGCCGAAGTGCTCGACCTGCCGCGCGCGCCCTTGCACCGCGTGGACAACCTGCTTGTGCCGGTGGGTGGGGGTGCCGAGGTGCCCGCACGCCTGTATGCGCCGAGCGCCGGGCGCTTGCCCGTGTTGCTCTATCTGCACGGCGGTGGCTTCACCATCGGCGGGCTCGACACCCACGACAGCCTGTGCCGGCAACTGGCACTGCGCAGTGGCGTGGCCGTGCTCTCGCTCGACTACCGATTGGCACCCGAACACCCGTTTCCCACCGCGGTGAACGACACCTGGGCGGCGCTGCGCTGGCTGGCCGAGGTCGGTGCGGCGCAGCTGGGCCTGGACGGCGCGCGCTTGGCCGTGGGCGGCGACAGCGCCGGTGGCACGCTGGCGGCGGTGGCCGCCTTGATGGCCCGCGACGCCGGCCTGCCGCTGGCGCTGCAACTGCTCATCACCCCTGGCACCACCGCGCATGCCGACACACCGTCGCACCGCTTGTTTGCCAACGGCTTTTTGCTGGACGCGACCACCATTGCTTGGTTTTTTGACCACTACATCGCCCACAGTCACCGCAAAGACTGGCGCTTTGCGCCGCTGGAGGTGCCTGAGGTGGATGGCGTGGCTCCGGCTTGCCTGCTGCTGGCCGAATGCGATCCGCTGGTCGACGAGGGCCTGGCCTACGGCGACCGCCTGCGCGCGGCCGGCGTGCCGGTGACGCTCGAACTGGTGCGTGGTGTGACCCACGATTTCATCAAAATGGGGCGCGTATTGACTGAAGCCCAAGCAGCGCAAGACGTGTTGGCCCAAGCGTTGAAAGAGGCATTGAAACCATGAATCCGCAGACCGCCCCGAACGACCGCGCCAGCGCGCCCGACTACACCGTGCACGTGGGCGACTGGGCCGAGCTCGGCCCCGCAGCCCAGGCCGTGCGCGGCGCGGTGTTTGTGCAAGAGCAGGGCATCCCCGCCGAGCTGGAGTGGGACGCGGCCGATGCCTGGGCCTTGCATGCATTGGCCGTGGGCCCGCAAGGCGAGCCGCTGGCCACGGGCCGCGCACTGGCGCACGCCCCCGGCGTGGCGCGCATCGGCCGCATGGCGGTGCAGCGCGCCCAGCGCGGCACCGGCATCGGCCGAGCGGTGTTGGACGCCTTGTTGGCGGCTTGCCGCGCGCGCGGCGACACCCAGGCCCTGCTGCACGCGCAGGCTTCGGCGGTGGATTTTTACCTCCGCGCGGGTTTCAAAGCGCAGGGTGATGCCTTCATGGAGGCCGGCATCGTGCACCAGGAGATGGTGCGCAAGTTGTGAGCCGCCGGAGTGCTGTGAGGCTCTGACTCGCTGAAGTGCCGCTGTATCAGCGCGCCTTGGCCTTGGGCGCGGGCTTGAGCAAGCTGCGCACGCGCGTGCGCTTTGCCGGCGTGGTGCCGTCGGCGGCGTCACACAACTCGGTTTCCGACACCTCGGACTGCTCTACCTCCACGCGGCGCTCGGCCGCGGTGTAGCGCGGTGGCCAGTCTTTGAGGGTGGAGCGGCGCAGCAGCGCCACGCCGCTGGCGCTGAAAGTGCGCTCCAACACATGCGTCACCAAACGGCGGCGCACCCGCTCAGTCACGATCACGGTGGAACAGCGCGTGCCGTACTGGCCATCGGCGGTGCGGATGAAGGGGGCCGACAAGGCGCGTTCCAACGTTTGCGGCACGCCGGTGTGGGGCAGGACATCGTCCGCCGCAACGGTGCGGTCGGCGAGCGCCGCAAACAAGGCTTCAGACAGGTCTTCGGCCGACTCGGCGCGCGTCAAGGCCTGCGCCATCTGTTGCTTGAGCTGTGTGACCTTGGGCCAGGGCGTGTCGAGCTGCGCGTTCGACACGCCGTGGATGCCGCGCTCCAACCGCGTCGGGTAAGGCGCCACATTGGAGGCCCAGAAGCACTCGCCGCGCGCAAAGTCAGCGGCCAGCAAATTGAAGCCGTTGTAGCCCGACAAGGCGCTGCGCATCCAAAAGCGATCGGTGGGCTCACGCGCGCTCAGCCACTCGGGCACGATGCGGCCCCGCGAGGGCGCGAGGGCATCTACCGCCGCGGGGTTGCGCACATTGGTCAGCAAGCCCAGGCGCCCTTGTGTGGTCAGGCCCAACCAGGTGCCGCCGGCTTCCAGGTCGCGGCCGCCCAGAATCGCTGGGCCGCCGGTTTCAGGCGTCCACCACGCCAAGCGTGCCGAGGGGCGGCTGAAAAACTCATCCCGGTTGGCCGCCACCACCAGCGGAAAACGCCGGTCCATGTCCAGCGCGAGTGCAATCAGGCACATGGCTCAAACACTTCCACGTGGCGCGAGCCCGCCAGCCACGGGGCCAGCGCTGCGTGCGCCAGCAGCTCAATTTCGGCCTGCAGCGCCTCATTGATGCCGGCGGCGTGCACGCCGGCGCGATCGTCAAAAGCGTAGGTTTCCATCCAGGTTTGGCCGTCTTGCTGAGAAGGGGCCGGGCGTCGCAGCACACGAGTGCGCAAGCCCGGGTGGGCGGCACGCAGCGTGGTTTGAAAGGAGGCCACCGCTGCAGCCACCGCGGCCACGTTGTCGACTGCGGTCAAACGATAGTAAATGAACAGTTCGCGCAAAACGCCCGCCAAGCCGTGATGAAATTCGCAAACAAATCGTGGGATTGCTCGAATTTACGCCACTTCGTGATCGATTTGGATGGCGTAGGGCAGGGCGCGCTGCGTGAGCACGGGGCCATCGGCGGCGCCCAGGCGCAGCGCGCCGTGGCCGAGTGTGGCGAGCTTCACCTCGATCAGCGCCAAACCGCCGCCTGCCGCCAGTGTGGCGGCGTTGACCACCATGCCCGCTGGCTGGGCGGCGTCGGCGTCGTGGAACACCTCTTGGCCGGCGGTGGCCGTTTGCGCGCATTCAAACAAGAACACGCGCCGCTTGGTGGTGCCGCGGTATTGGCTGCGCGCCACGATTTCTTGGCCCGGGTAGCAGCCCTTTTTGAAGTTGACGCCGCCGATCAACTCAAAGTTGACCATCTGAGGCACAAACTGCTCCATGGTGGCGGCCTCAATGTCAGGCACGCCGGCGCGCAAGGACCAGGCCAGCCAATCCGCCAAGGCCAGCGTGGGCGCCGGCAGAGCTGGGGTGTCGGCCCAACGTGGGCTCATGCGCACCGCCCGCCGCACGGCGGCGCCCGCGTCATTCCACGCATCCGGCAGGCGCAGCAAACGGGTGCCGTCCGCGGCATCTTGTTTGCCCCACACGGGCAAGGTCGCCGTGGCGCTGTCGCCCAGCAGGCCCTCCAGGTCGAAGTGGTCGGTCGCATCGCTGAGCTTGCACTTGGCGCGCAGCACAAACATCGACAGGCGCTTGAGCGCTGACGGCAGCGTGCTGCGGTGGCACAGCAGCAGCACCTCGTCGGCGGCCCCTTTGACGATCACAAAGCTCGCCAGCAAACGGCCTTTGGCCGAGCAATACCCCGCCAAGCGAGCCTCGTTGGCGCCGAGAGAGCTCACATCCTGCGTCAGTTGCCCGTGCAAAAACGTGGCGGCATCGGCGCCTTGGGCGCGCAGCACGCCCCAGTGGCTGAGGTGGGCCGTGCCGTGCACCGCAGTGGCGGGCAAAGCGGCGGTGGCATCGGTGGTGGTCGGGTTGAAGGCGCTCATGCGCCGATTATCATCACGCCCCCGCATTCCCGCTGCCGCTGGCCTGCGATCCCGCAGCGGCGCAGTCACCTTCCCGTCCTATGTTTCGTTGGCGTGCCCTGTTGAGCTCGATGTTGCTGCTGGCTGCCTTGGCGGGCGCCGCCGCGTGGTGGTGGCTGCAGCAGCCCTTGCCACTGGCCAAGCCGGCGGTGGAGCTCTCGGTGGAGCCCGGTACCTCGGTGCAGCGCGTGGCGCAAGGGTGGGTGAGTGCGGGCGTGCAGGTGCCAAGCTGGCTGCTCTACGGCTGGTTTCGCGCCTCGGGCGATTCGCGCAAGATCCGTGCGGGCAGCTACGAGGTGGAGCCGGGCATCACCCCGCGCGGCTTGTTGGCGAAGATGGTGAAGGGCGACGAAACGTTGTTGCAGCTGCGCCTGATTGAGGGCTGGAACTTCCGACAAGTGCGTGACGCCTTGGCCCAAGCCGAAGGCCTGAAGCCGCTGAGCGCGGCGCTCAGCGAGGCCGAATTGATGGCCCAGTTGGGCGCACCGGGCGTGCCCGCGGAGGGGCGGTTTTTCCCGGACACCTACGCCTACAGCCGCGGCGCCAGCGACATCGCCGTGTTGCAGCGCGCGTTGCGCGCCATGCAGCGCGAGCTCGACGCCGCATGGGCGCAACGCCTGCCCGACAGCCCGCTGAAAAGCGCCGATGACGCATTGACGCTGGCCTCCATTGTTGAGAAAGAAACCGGCGCCACCGCCGACCGCGGCAAGGTCGCCGCCGTGTTCAGCAACCGCCTGCGCATCGGCATGCCGCTGCAAACCGACCCGACGGTGATTTACGGCCTGGGCGCCTCGTTTGACGGTAACCTGCGCCGCCGCGATTTGTTGGCCGACACGCCCTACAACACCTACACCCGCCGCGGCCTGCCGCCCACGCCCATCGCCATGCCCGGCCGGGCCTCGCTGCGCGCGGCCTTGGCGCCCGAGCGCATCAACGCGCTCTACTTTGTGGCCCGCGGCGATGGCAGCAGCCAGTTCAGCGGCAACCTCGCCGACCATAATCGGGCGGTGAACCAGTACCAGCGCGGCGCCTCGCCGGCTTCTCCATGACCTCTTCCGCCGCCGCGCGTTTCATCAGTTTTGAAGGCATTGACGGTGCCGGCAAGTCCACCCACATCGCCGCCGTGGCCGAGCGCCTGCGCGAGCGCGGCGCCACCGTGGTCAGCACCCGCGAGCCCGGCGGCACGCCGCTGGCCGAGCAACTGCGCAGCCTGGTGCTCAATGTGCCGATGGACCCGCTGACCGAGGCGCTGCTCGTGTTTGCCGCCCGCCGCGACCACGTGCAGCAGGTGATCGAGCCCGCGCTGGCGCGTGGCGACACTGTGCTCTGCGACCGCTTCACTGACGCCAGCTTTGCCTACCAAGGCAGCGGCCGGGGATTTGATCTGGGGGTGTTGCGCCAGCTCGAAACCTGGGTCCACGGCCAGCGCCAGCCCGACCTCACGATTTGGTTCGACCTGCCGGCCGAAACCGCGGCCGAGCGCCGCGGCGCCGCCCGCGCACCCGACCGTTTTGAGGCCCAAGACCTGGCCTTTTTCGAGCGCGTGCGCCAGGGTTACCAAGCGCGCATGGACGCCGACCCGGGCCGCTTCGCACGCATTGATTCGAGCCTCGACATCGCCGCCGTGGGCGCGCAAATCGTGCGCGCTTTGGAGAGCCGCTCGTGGTGAGCCCGCTGGTCGGGCCCGACGGCACGCTGCCTCTGCCGTGGCTGGCCGCCCCGCTGCACGACGCGCTGCACCACCGCCGCGGCCACGCGCTGCTGGTGCATGGCGTGCCTGGTGTGGGGCAGTTCGAACTGTCGATGTGTCTGGCCCAAGCTTGGTTGTGCGACGCGCCCTTGGCCGGCCAAGCCTGCGGCCGGTGCGCCAGTTGCAAGCTGGTGCAAGCGCATTCGCACCCCGACTTGATGGTGCTCTTGCCCGAGGCGCTGCGCGAAGAACTCGGCTGGACCGGTGGCGACGAGGGCGAAGGCAGCAGCGACAAAGCCAGCAAGGCCAAGCCCAGCAAAGACATCAAGGTCGATGCCGTGCGCGGCGCCGTGGCCTTTGCTCAAACCACCGCCGGCCGTGGCAAAGGCAAGGTGCTGGTGCTGCACCCGGCCGAGCGCATGAACGGCATCTCGGCCAACACCCTGCTCAAGACGCTGGAAGAGCCGCCCGGCAACGCCCGCTTCGTGCTCAGTTGCGCTGCGCCCGAGGCGCTGCTGCCCACCATCCGCAGCCGCTGCCAAGCCCTGCACATGGGCTTGCCCGATCCGGCCGAGGCGCTGCACTGGTTGCAAGGGCAGGGCGTGACGCAGCCCGAGGTGCTGCTCACGGCCACCGGTGGACAGGTGCTCGATGTGTTGCAGTGGCGTGCCCTTGGCATCGACGCGCGCCTGTGGCAGGGCCTGCCCGGCCAGCTGCTGCGCGGTGATGTGACCGGCTTGGCGGCCTTGCCGCTGCCCTGGGTGGTGCAGAGTTTGCAAAAGCTGTGTCACGACGCGCTCTGCGCCAGCGTCGGCGCTGCACCGCGATACTTTGCCGCCAGCGCCGTGCCCACCGGCTTGGCCTTGCCCGCGCTCAATGCCTGGGGCAGGGCGCTGGCGAAGTCGGCCCGCCAGGCCGAGCACCCCTGGAACGCCGGCCTGATGTGCGAGGCACTGGTGTTGCAGGCGCGTGAAGTATTGAACGGCAGACACACGGGCTGACGCAGCGTTTCGCTACACTCATTCGAATGAGCGATCTCAGTCTCCGTCCCAACGGGCCGCCACCGGCCGCCAGCACCACGCGGCCCAGCGTCATCCAGTTGGTGTTCCGCGAAAAAAGCGCGCTCTACGCGGCCTATGTGCCGCTGTTCACTGATGGCGGTCTGTTTGTGCCCACCACACGCGACTACCGGCTGGGCGAAGACATCTACCTGCTGCTCTCGCTGCCCGACGACCCGCAGCGCCACCCGGTGGCCGGCAAGGTCGCCTGGCTCACGCCGCCCAACACCTCGGGTGGCCGCACCCAGGGCGTGGGCGTGCGCTTCCCGCCCGATGAAAAAACGCGCGGGCTGAAGATCAAGATCGAAGAGATCTTGGGCACCGCCATCTCCTCGGCCAAACCCACACAAACCATTTGAGCGGCCACTTGGCCGGGGGTGTTGGCAGCCACGCGGCCTGCGGTTTGCGGTTTGCGGCTTGGCCGGCAACGCCAGCGCCTGGCCTGTCGGGCGCACTCCTCTCCCTTTCGCTCCGCGCGGCGCATGGCCGGCATCTGCTGCTGGCGCGCCACCTCCGACCCCGCCTCCACCCGCACCGTCTGACCCCGATGTTTGTTGACTCCCACTGCCACCTGACCTTCCCCGAACTGCAGGCCCGTTGGCCGGAAATTCAGGCCGAGATGCGCACCGCGCAGGTCGACCGTGCGCTGTGCATTTGCACCACGCTCGAAGAGTTTGACCAGGTGCAGGCCTTTGCTGCTGCGCACGAGGGCCTGTGGTCCAGCGTCGGCGTGCATCCCGACAACGAAGGCGTGCGTGAACCCACGCTTGACGATCTGCTGGCCGGTGCGGCCCGCCCCAAGGTGGTGGCCATCGGCGAAACCGGGCTCGACTACTTCCGTCTCAACGGCCGCAGCGTGGCTGACATGGCCTGGCAGCGTGAGCGTTTTCGGGTGCACATCCGCGCCAACCTCGCCACCGGCCTGCCGCTGGTGGTTCACACCCGCTCGGCGTCGGACGACACGGTGGCGGTGCTGAAAGAGGAGGGCGCTCGGCGGGCCACCGGCGTGTTCCATTGTTTTACGGAGTCCGAGGCTGTGGCCCGAGCCGCGCTCGACCTCGGTTTCTACATCTCGTTTTCCGGCATCCTCACCTTCAAAACCGCGGCCGACCTGCGCGAGGTAGCGCGTTTCGTGCCCCTCGACCGCTGCCTGATCGAGACCGACAGCCCCTACTTGGCACCCATGCCTTACCGCGGTAAAACCAACACGCCGGCCTATGTGCCTTTCGTGGCGCAGCAGCTGGCTGCGATCAAGGGGCTTGAGGTTGAGGCGGTGGCCGAGGCCACAGCGACCAACTTCCACACTTTGTTTGCGCGCACGCGCACGGAGGTCGCGGCGTGAAAAAGCTCAACCATTACATGAAGTTGGCGGTCTATCTGGCTGTCAACATTGGATTTTCGTCAGCCATGGCGCAAACCGATGATGCGGTGTTCACCGCCATCAAGCGCGACAACCGCAGCGCCATGAGCAGCGCGCTCGTGCAAGGCAGCAACCCGAACGCACGTGACGACAAAGGCCAGTTGGCCCTGTTGCTGGCCTTGCAACTCGAATCGCTGAACGCCGCAGAAGGGCTGTTTGACTCGCCCGGTTTGGACGTGAACGCCCCGAACCAAGCCGGAGAAACCGCGCTGATGATGGCCGCACTCAAAGGCCAGCGGGCGTGGTGCGAGCGTTTGCTCGCGCGCGGTGCCGCCGTCAACCGCGAAGGCTGGACGCCGCTGCACTACGCCGCCAGCGGGCCTGACGCCAGCATCGTGCCGCTCTTGCTGGACCGCGGCGCCGACATCAATGCGCCGTCGCCCAACGGCAGCACGCCGCTGATGATGGCCGCGGGTTATGGCGCCGAAGCCAGCCTGGACGCCTTGCTGGCCCGTGGCGCCGACCCGCGCAAGGTCAACGAACGCGGCTTGAACGTGGTCGATTTTGCCAAACTCAGCGGACGCGAATCGCTGGTCAAACGCTTGCTGTCCATGCCGGCCTTGGTGCAGGCGCGCTGAACCCCCGGGAGTCTGCGCGTCAGGGTGGCCTGGGCGCAGAGGCGCGGCGGAAGCCCGTCGGTGCTCAACTCAACGTGTCGCCTGTATCGGCAACGTTGTCCGCGTCGTCGCGCAGCGGTGCGTCGGGCTCGTCGTCCACCAATGTGTCAAAGCGCGCCATCGCATCGGCCGCGGCCGAGCGGACGCTGATCGTGTCCAGCGGCCGGCAAATGCGGCTTTGCAGGCGGCTCAAACGATCGGTGCGCTCCAGCGCGGCAAACACCGCGTCGGGCGACATCATCAGCGCGAAGGGGTTGGCCCGCAGCGATTGGGGATTCGACTTTTCCATGGTGACTCTCCAGTGCTCGGTGGCTGAGGGTTTCAGCAGCGAGTGAGTTCAATGTAGGCGTGGCCGCAGTGGCGCGCAGTCGGCGCACCACCATGTTCCTTGTCGGAATCAGGCTGACAAGACCTCGCCTGATTGATCAAGTCAGCACTCAAGTTTCCGATGCGTAGCGGCAGTGAGACGTGGCACCGCGACATATCACCAACGATGCGCCACGATGTATATTATGTAAACCAATGAGAATGGCTGCTTGAATGCACACTCCGCCGCGCAGCCAACAACCCTCGTGGCCTGTCGGCTTCAGCCGTCGGGGGCGCTCATGGCCTGAAACTTGTAGCCCAGCCCGTATACCGACACGATCATGTCTGCGCCCGGTCGCACCTCACTCAGTTTGCGGCGCAGCTTTTTGACATGGCTGTCTACCGTGCGGTCCGCCACCACGCGCTCGTCGCGGTACATGGTGTCCATCAGCTGATCGCGGCTGTAGATGCGGCCGGGTTGGGCGGCCAGGGTGCGGAGCAAATGCAATTCCACGGCGGTGAGGCCGAGGTCGCGGCTGTCGAGCGTGGCGCGGCCGCTGGGCACGTCGATCACCAAGCCGGCCGTGCCGTGGGCCCACCCATCGGCGGCCGCGGGCGGTGTGCGCCGGCGCAGCACCGCCTTCACGCGTGCCACCACCTCGCGCGGGCTGAAGGGTTTGCAGATGTAGTCATCGGCGCCGAGTTCCAGCCCGAGCAGGCGGTCGAGCTCTTCCACGCGGGCGGTCACCATCAAGATGGCGGGACGGGGATGGCCGCCGGGCAAGGCACCGCTGGTGAGTGCGCGGCAGATGTCGAGCCCGCTTTTTCCGGGCAGCATCAGGTCGAGCAGCAGCACATCGGCCGGGTGCTGTGCCAGCCAGGGCGCCACCTCGTCACCGCGTGCCAAGCGGTGGGTGTCGTAGCCGGCTTGGCGCAGGTAATCCACCAGCACGCCGGCGATCACGTCGTCGTCCTCGGTCACCACGACGCGCGCGGCATCAGCCATGGAAGGGCTCCTCGCCGACCCCGGGCAATGCGATGTCCCACGCCAGGCCACCGAGCGGGCTGGCTGACGGGGTGAGCGTGCCGCCGTGCCCTTCCACCATGGCGCGCACGATGGCCAGCCCCAGGCCCGAGCCACCGCTGGCACGAGAGCGCGAGTCGTCGACGCGGAACAGGCGCTCGGTGAGGCGCGGCAAATCGGCGGCAGACACACCCGGGGCGCTGTCTTCCCAGCACAAATGGACCGCCCTGCCCTGGCGCGCCACGCGCACGGCCAAGCGTGCTGGTGAGTCGCAGTAGCGCAGTGTGTTTTGCAGCAGGTTGCCCAGCACCTGTTGCAGGCGCACGGCATCGGCGCGCACCAGCAGGCCTGGCTGCCGGCCGTCTGCCAGATCCAACTGCACTTGCAGGCCGACGCAGGGCACCGGCGGGTGGTCGAAGAAATTGCGCACCAACTCGCCCAGGTCGAGCACTTCGGCGCGGAGCTCCAGCGCGCCCAAGTCTGAGAGCGAGAGCAGTCGCAAATCGTCCACCAGCCGGGTCAGGCGGTGCACCTGTTGCGCCAGCGACTCGAAGCGCTCCGGCGTGGGCTGGCGCACGCCATCTTGCAGCGCTTCGATTTCGGCCTGCAGGCCGGCCAAAGGCGTGCGCAGTTCATGGGCGATGTCGGCGATCCAGCGCTGGCGCGCGCGCTGGGCGGCTTGCAGAGAGCTCGCCATGCGGTTGAAGTCGTCGGCCAGGCGCGCCAGTTCGTCGTGGCCTTGGTGGGGCAGGCGCACCGCGTAGTCGCCCTGGGCGACGGCGGCGGCAGCGGCGCCCAGCACCACCAAACGCCGCCCCAGCCAGCCTGAAATGACTGCTGCGTTGACCAGCACGGCGCCCAGCATGCCCGCTGCAATCACCGCAAACTGCCGCCCTTGTTGGGCTGAAATGGCGCCCTCCAGTGAGGCCACGAGCTCGCGCCGGGGCGTGCGGCCGAGGTAGCCCACCACATGGCCTTGGCTGGTGATGATGGGCAGCAGCAGCGCTTGGTCGGCGCGCGCTTGTGAACCGATCTGCGCTTGGCGGTGGGCGTCGAGCAGCAGCAGGCGGCCTTCGCTCCAGCTGTCGCCATGGGACTCGCGTTCACCCTTGCGGCCGTCATCGTCGGCGTCACCTCCGGCGGGGTTGGGCGCCCTGTCGCGCCGGTCTTTGCCGCCCACAGGCAGGCCGAGTTCGTCACGCAGCACGGCGTGCCAGGCCTCGTGGTCGGCCACCAGCCACTGCCAGCTGCCGTGCTCGGCGTGGCCTTGCGCCAGGCGCTCCACCAGGGGTGCCATGCGCGCTTCGTCAGCGCGGTTGAGGTAGGTGCTCAGGCCCTGGTCAAAGCTCCAGCCGTGCACCAGGTAGGCCGCCAGCACCACCAGCACATTGACGCCGGCGATGCCAAGAAAAAGCTTCACGCGCAGTGAGTCGAGCCTGCGCCACCAGCGTGCAGCGAGGCGAGGTGCCGATGCGGCAGGCACAGCAGGCAAGGGCTTCAATGAGGTGGTCACGGCGGCAAGACTACAGCCCAAAACGTCAAGCATTGTGAAGCGCGCGTCCACATTGCTTGCGAATTCACCGCCTATCGTGAGCGCCATGAATTCCTCCGTCCGCGCCCAAACGCCACCCGCGCCAACGCGCGCTGAGCCCGCACCGGCCGCCGTGGAGCCAACCGCCATGGACAACACCGCCGAGCGCCGAGCGCGCTGGCGCAAAACGCTCTACCAATGGCACTGGATCAGCTCGGCGCTCAGCCTGGTGGGCATGCTGCTGTTTGCCCTCACCGGCATCACGCTCAACAACGCCGGCACGTTTGAATCGAGCAAGCCGGTGGTGACGCGCCATGAAGCCGTGTTGCCGGCCGCACTGCTCGCGCCGTTGAAGGCCGATCCCGCAGGCAACGACGCCGCCCTGCCCGCCCCTGTGCGAGCTTGGTTGGGCGCGCAGTGGGGCGTGTCGCTGCCAGCGCTGGCGGGTGATTGGTCCGCGGCCGAGGTGGTGGTGGATGTGCAATCGCCGGGTGTTGACGCGCTGCTGCGCATCGACCGCCGCACCGGCCGCGCCGAGCTGGAGCGGGGCGACCGCGGCTGGGTGGCCTACCTCAACGACCTGCACAAAGGCCGCCACGCGGGGGTGGCGTGGAGCTGGTTTCTCGACCTGTTTGCCGGCGCGGTTTTGCTGTTCTCCATCACCGGCCTGCTGATTTTGCAACTTCATGCTGCCGCGCGGCCGCTGGTGTGGCCCATCACGGCGCTGGGTCTGGTGCTGCCGGTGCTGCTGGCCTTGCTCTTGATTCACTGATTCTTTCCATCCCATTTCACAAGGACTCCCGATGACAATTTCTCCCGTCGTGCGCATGAGCATGGTGCTGGGCAGCGTGGCCTGCACCTGGCCCGCCTGGGCTGCGGCCGACATTCAACTCAAGCTCGACATACCGCAGCCCGAAGGCTCGCGCGTGACGCGGCCCTATGTGGCGGTGTGGATCGAAAAGGCCTCGGACCACAGCTTTGCTGGCAACCTGGCCCTCTGGTACGACCAGAAAAAGCGCAACAACGCCGGCACCAAATGGCTCAAAGACATGCGCGATTGGTGGCGTGCCGCAGGCAACGCGACCGACTTGCCGTTGGACGGTGTGAGCGGCGCCACCCGCGCGCCGGGCGAGCAGCTGCTGACGCTCGGCGGCAGCGAGGCGCTCGCCAAATTGCCAGCCGGCAATTACGAGATCGTGGTGGAAGCTGCGCGCGAACACGGCGGCCACGACACCGTGCGGCTGCCCCTGCAGTGGCCGCTGCGCAGCGTGCAACAAGCGCAGGCGCAAGGCCGCGAAGAACTCGGCGCCGTGCGCTTGGCCGCCAAGCCATGACCGTGGCCAGCGCGCTTCGGCCGCCACCGCGTGTGCTGTTGCCCCACGGCCCGGAGCCCGCGCCGCCCGGCTTGGGCGCGGTGCTGCACACGCTGGGCGGCGACACCATGGGCACGACCTGGTCGCTGCGATTGGCGGGTCCGGCCACGATGCCGCTGGCGGCGATTCAACGCGGTATCGAGTGCGTGCTGAATCGCGTGATCGCGCAGATGAGCACTTGGCTGGCCACGTCTGAGCTGTGCCGTTTTGGGCGTTTGCCGGCGGGCCGTTGGCAAGCGCTGCCGGCCGACTTCGCCACCGTGATGCGCTGCGCTTTGCACGTTGCGGCGGCCAGTGGCGGCGCGTATGACCCCACGGCCGCGCCCTTGGTGGACGCCTGGGGTTTTGGCCCCGCGCCGCGCTGGGACGCGCCTGGGTTTGTGCCGCCGAATGCGCGCACGTTGGCTGCATTGGCCGTGGGCTGGCAGGGCTTGGCGCTGCAAGAGGGCAACGGCGAAGGCGACGGCGAGGCAGCGCAAGCCGCGCAACTGCTGCAGCCTGGCGGCCTGCGGCTCGACCTCAGCGCCGTGGCCAAAGGCCATGCCGTGGATGCCGCGGCCGAGCTGCTGGCCCGCAGCGGTTTCGCGTGGTTTTTGCTGGAGATCGGCGGCGAGCTGCGCGCCAGCGGCCTCAAGCCCGATCTGCAGCCCTGGTGGGTGGCGCTGGAGCCGCCCGCTGCAGATTGCCCGCTGCCCACCACGCGCGTGGCGCTGTGCGACGGGGCCGTGGCCACATCCGGCAACTACCGGCGCCACTACGCGCACGAAGGCCGCCATTGCGCCCACACCATCGACCCACGCACGCGCCGCCCCGTGGCCCACGGCCTGGCCTCGGTCAGCGTGCTGCACCCCAGTGGCATGTGGGCCGATGCCTGGTCGACCGCGCTGATGGTGCTGGGACCCGTGGACGGACTGGCCCTGGCCGAGCGCGAAGGCCTGGCCGCACTGCTGCAGTGGCGCGATGCGGCCGGGCAGTGGCAGGAAGCGAGCAGCAGCGCCTTGCAGCGCGGGCTGGACTGAACAAGAACAACGCAGCCATGGACACCACCACCCTCGAATGGGTCAGCAGCGGCAGCCGCTGGCTGAGCGCCGGCGGCGTGCTGCTGGCCTATGCCGGCTTGTGCCTGCTGGTGCGCCAAGGCTGGCGCCAGCGGCAAGCGGCCAGCGGCCGCAGCACCACCAAGGCCCGGCACACCACCCCGCCCGCGACGCCCGCCAGCGACGCCCCCTGGGTGGTCTACGCCAGCCAGAGCGGCCAAGCCGAGGCCTGGGCGCGCCACACCAAATTGTTGTTGCAAAGGGCACATCCCGGCGCGCGCGCCCTGCCGCTGGATGCGCTGACGCTGGCCGACCTGCAGCAACATCGAACCATGCTCTTCATCGCCAGCACCACCGGTGAGGGCGAGGCGCCCGACAACGCGCTCGACTTCGAACACCGCTTCATGGCCTCCGGCGCCGCCCTCCCCGCCCTGCCGCAACTGCGCTACGGCCTGATGGCCTTGGGCGACAGCGACTACCGCGCCTACTGCGGCTTTGGCCGCCGCCTCGATGCCTGGTTGCGCCAGACCGGCGCTCAGCCGGCGTTTGCGCGCATCGACGTGAACCAGGCTGAACCGGCCGGGCTCAGCACCTGGCTGCGTGACGTGGCGCACCTGGCCGCGTTGGGTGAGGCCCCCTCAGCGGCCGAGCCCGCGGCCCCCGCCGACACGCCATTTGCCCCTTGGCGCGTGGCCGCCGCCGAGTGCCTGAACCCGGGCAGCGCCGGCCAGCCGCTGGTGCAACTGCACCTGCAACCCGCCCAAGGCGCACTCCCCTGCTGGCAGGCGGGCGACCTGGTGCAGATCCTGCCGAACGGCAGCACCGCGGGCACCAGCAAACCGCGCGACTACTCCATCGCCAACCTGCCGCAAGACGGTGAACTGCGGCTGCTGGTGCGCCGCGCTGTGGGCACCGACGGGCGCGCGGGCGCAGTGTCGGGCTGGCTCACGTCGGGCATGCCAGATGCGCCGCTGCGCGTGGGCGACACGCTCCAATTGCGGCTGCGTGCGCACAGCGGTTTCCGGCTGAACGTGGGGCCGCAGGTGCCGCTGATCTTGATTGGCCATGGCAGCGGCCTGGCCGGACTGCGGGCCCATTTGCAGCAGCGCGCCACGGCCATCGCCGCCTCCGGGCATCCGGCCCCCGCGCGCTGCGCTTGGTTGTTGTTGGGAGAGCGGTCCAACGCCCATGACAGACTGCTGGCCGAGGATCTGGCCGGGTGGCACACCCGCGGCGTGCTCACCCACCTTGACCGCGTGTTTTCGCGCGACACCCCCGAGGCGCCCTGCGTTCAACACCGCCTGCGCGCCAAGGCCGATCGGCTGTGCACTTGGGTGGCTGCTGGCGCCCACATCCTCGTTTGCGGCAGCCTCGCCGGCATGGGCCAGGGCGTGAACGAGGCCCTGCGCGAGATCCTCGGCGAGGCCGAGGTCAACGCCCTCACCCGCAGCGCTCGCATCCGTCGCGACCTGTATTGAGTGCTGCTGCTGCTGCTGCTGCTGCTGCTGCCGACATGTTCATCCACCGGGGCCGGCGCCGCTGCAGCAGCGCTCAATCTGTTGTGTTGAGGTTGCTGCGCACCCGCTGCAGCAAGGCCAGCAGGGTGCGGCGCTCTGTGGCGCTGAAGCCTGCCACCGCCACGGTGCTGAGCCGCCGCGCCTCTTGACGCAGCGTGGTTTGCAGCGCGCTGCCCGCCGCAGTGAGCGCGATGCGCACATGGCGGCGGTCACCGGCATCGGGCTCGGCGTCGAGCAGCCCGCGCTCGCGCAGGCCTTTGATCAGGCGCGCGAGCTGCGCTTTGTCGCGCCCGCTGTGTTGGGCCAGCTCGGTTTGCGTGCCACCCGGGTGGCGGCCAAAAAAGCCGAGCACCTTGCTCTCCATGTGCGTGACGTCGTGCGGCCCATCGCGCAGCACGCGGAACTGCTGCGAGCGCACCTGGTGCATCAGCGCGTGCACCGACTCCAGCACGTCGTCGTCGGGCGAGCGATGCTGATGGTTGACACTGTCAATTGATTTGGGCATGATGATGACATTATCAACCATCTGCGCCGCCCATCCATGACCGACTCCCCCGCCCTCAGCCGCGTGCAACGTGTGCGCCACGAACTCAAGCGCCGCGACCTGACTGTGCTGCGCGTGACCGACCTCAGCCCGCACTTCAAACGCATCACCTTTGGGGGTGAATCGCTGGCCGATTTTCACAGCGCGTCGTTCGACGACCACGTGAAGTTCATGCTCGATGCCGACGGCCCTGCGCCCGTGCGGCGCGACTACACGCCGCGCAGTTTTGACGCTGCCGCCTGCGAACTCACCATTGAATTTGCGCTGCACGACAACGGCGCCGTCACCACCTGGGCCGCCCAAGCCCAGCCCGGCCAGCGCGTGACGGTGGGCGGGCCGAAGGGGTCGTTCATCGTGCCGACCGACTTTGCCTGGCATGTGCTCGTTGGCGACGAAACAGCATTGCCTGCCATGGCCCGTCGGCTGGAGGAACTGCCGGCCGGTGTGACGGCGCTGGTCTGCGTACAAATCAACGACCCGGCGGACCGCCGTGAATTGCGCAGTGCGGCGACCGTGAGCGTGCAATGGGTGGACAGCGCCGAGGCGCTGCTCGCAGCGGCCCGGGCGATGGCGATCCCTGCCGGCGACGGTTATGCCTGGGCGGCTGGCGAGGCCAGCACCATGGCCAGCGTGCGCCGGGTGTGGGTCGATGAAAAAGGGCTGGATCGCCAAGCCCTGCGCGTGGCGGCGTATTGGAAGCGTGGTGCCGCCGCGCACCACGAGAACCTGGCCGATTGAGCGGCACGCTCGGGCACCGAAGCGCGCTGGGGTGGGCGCCTCCGTGCCTCAAGCCACGGCACCAAACAAGCAACCCGCGCCCGCTGTCACCGCCATTGCAAATGCGCCCCAGAGCGTGACGCGCCACGTGCCCGCAGCCACCGGCGCCCCGCCCGTGCGGGCCGAGAACGCGCCCAACAGGGCCAAGAACAGCACCGCGCTCACACTTACCCAAGCGATGAGTTGCGCGGCTGGCGCCACCACCACCACGGCAATCGGCAGTGCCGCGCCCACGCTGAAGCTCGCTGCCGACGCCCATGCTGCTTGCAGTGGCCGCGCCGCGGTGGTGTCTGACAAGCCCAGTTCATCGCGCGCATGGGCGCCCAGCGCGTCGTGCGCCATCAACTGTCGCGCCACCTCGTCGGCCAAGGCGGGCTGCAAACCTCGGCCCAGGTAGATGCCGGCGAGCTCGCGGTGCTCACCCAGCGGGTCGCTGTGCAACTCGGCTTGTTCACGTGCGAGGTCGGCCTGCTCGGTGTCTTTTTGCGAATGCACCGAGACATACTCGCCCGCCGCCATCGACATCGCGCCCGCCAGCAGCCCCGACACACTGGTCAGCAGCAGCGTGCGGTGCTCGGCGCCGGCCGCGGCCACGCCCAACACCAAGCTGGCGGTGGAGACAATGCCGTCGTTGGCGCCCAGCACGGCCGCGCGCAGCCAGCCGATGCGCTCGCTGCGGTGCAACTCGGTGTGGCGGCGGAGCGCTTGGCCAAAGCTGCGTTGGCGCGTCCAGCGCGGGCCTTTGCTGAGGGTGTCGGTGGGCATGCAACTCTCCTTCAAAGCGGCGGGGCAAGCGGGCAGCCATCATGGCACTCGGATTGACGCAGGTCGACCCAGATGCCGTGATGCGCTCGATCAACCCACAGCCGAGTTGATGGACTTGCGCAGCTTGGCAGTGGCGCTGTTGACGCCGGCCTCGAACTCCTTCCAGCGCAGCGCATGGGCTTGCTTCATCTCTGCCTCATCTCTGCCAGCCTGGCCTTCGCACTTTTCACCTCAGCTTGCTGCGCGGTGATCTGCAGGTCCATGCGGACCTTGACATCGGCCGCGGCGGCGGCCGCGCTGCGCACGAGTTCGCCCAGCGTCACCCGCCCCGCGGCAATGCCGTTCTCGGCCGGCGACACCGCAGCCCACCCGATCGACCGCCTGGGCCGGCCTGTGGAGGTGGCCGAACGGGTGGCCTGCTTGTCGGCCGACAAGGCTGCTTTCGTCACGGGCGTGCTCTACAACGTCGACGGCGGTGACTTGGCGCGCTGAGGCTGCGACGGCTGGCGTGTGGTGGCAGCGCGCAGAACCTGCGCCAGATCAAGCGCAGGTGCGGGCCGCCCGCATCGTGTCAGGCTCGCGCACGGCACCGGGCTTAGAGTGGTGGGATGCCGAGCGCCTTCAACTTCAACGCGTCCCCCTTTGACTGCCTGAGCAGCGAGGAGCAGCAGCTCGTGCGCCAGAGCGTGGACGTGGCCTACTTCCCGTCCGGCGACACCGTGCTCGACACCGGCGTGCAGCCCACGCACCTGTTCGTCATCATCAAAGGCCATGTGCAGCAGATGGACGGCCACGAGGTGCTGGCCACCTTTGGGCCCGACGACACCTTTGATGGCCGAGGCCTCGTGGCCGGCAAGGTGAGCAGCCGTTTTGTGGCGGCTGAAGAGGTGGTGGCGTATCAGCTGGCCAAGGCCGCGGTGAGCGAGCTGATCTCGTCCAACGCCACGTTCGGCGCCCTGCTCTTCTCTGACCTGTCCAACAAGCTGAGCGCGCTGTCCGAGCGCCACAGCCAGCACGAGTTGCAGTCGCTCACCATGGCGCAGGTGGACCAGGCGTTTTTGCGCCCCGCCCATGTGGTGGATGCGTCCACCGACATTGTGAGCGTGGTGAAAACCTTCACCGGCCAACACACCGCCTGCGTGCTCGTGCGCGACATGGCGGCCACGCCGCCCCGCCTGGGCATCTTCACCACCACCGGTTTGCAGCGCGCGATTCTGCACGGCACGCCGCTCAATGAGCTGCCTGTGGGCGAGGTAGCGAGCTACCCGGTGATCACGGTGCGGCCCACGCAGCATGTGTTTGACGCGCTCACCGCCATGATCCGCCACAAGGTGCACCGCCTGGTGGTGAGCGACGGCGACGGGCTCGACGCGACCGTCATCGGCGTGCTGGAGCAGCTCGATTTGTTGAGTTTTTTGTCCAACCATTCGCACTTGATCACGCTGCAAATTGCCGACGCGAAGGACACCACCACGCTGCGGCAAGCGGCCGAGCAGATCACGCGGCTGATCACGCTGCTGCACCGCGGTGGCACGCGGGTGAGCCAGATTGCACGGCTGGTGCAAGAGCTCCATGCACGATTGTTTGAGCGCGCTTGGCAATTGATTGCGCCCGCCGATTTGGTGGCCAACAGTTGCTTGTTTGTGATGGGCAGCGAGGGCCGCGGCGAGCAGCTGCTGCGCACCGACCAAGACAACGGTTTGATCCTGCGCGACGGCTATGCGCCGCCCAACGATTTGGCCGACATCTGCCAGCGCTTCTCTGACGCCTTGGTCACCTTCGGCTACCCGCAGTGCCCCGGCCGCATCATGGTCAACAACCCCGAGTGGCGCCACCCGGCGGCCGAGTTTGGCCAACTCGTGCGCCGCTGGCTGATGGTGCCCGACCCGGACAGTCTGATGGCGCTGGCGATTTTTCTCGATGCCCACGCCGTCAGCGGCGACGCGGCGCTGCTCGATGGTGTTCGCAGCGAGGTGTTCAAGCTCAGCATCGACAGCGATGTGATGCTCTCGCGTTTTGCCGCCGCCATCGATGCCTTTGCCGACGGGTCATCTGCCGGCTGGTGGAACAAGCTGCTGCTGATTGGCACCCACCTGCCCGAGGAGCGCGAGCGGCTCAACATCAAAAAGGCCGGCATGTTCCCGCTGGTGCATGGCGTGCGCAGCCTGGCGCTGGCACAGCGACTGCATGTGAGCAGCACGGTGGAGCGCATTGATGCCCTGGTGAGCTTGGGCAAGCTGCCGCCCAATGTGGGCAGCGAGCTCACCGACAGCCTGCACTTCTTCATGGGCCTGAAGCTGAAGGCCGGCTTGGCCGAGCTGGAAACCGGCCACCCCGTGAGCGGCGATGTGCAGACCGACAAACTCAGCCCACTCGACCGCGACTTGCTCAAAGACACGCTCGGTGTGGTCAAGCGGTTCAAGGCCATGCTGCGTCACCAGTTTCACCTGGAGGGGCAGTGATGCCGAGGGCGGAGCGTCGCGGTTTGTGCGGCACGTGCCACGCCTGGGCTGACTGGTGGGGCGGCTTCGAGCAGAGGCTCATCCCATGAGCGAGGACGCGCACACCCGCAGCCTGGGCCTGCTCTCGCCGCGCAGCGCCTGGCAAGCCCTCAAGCGCGAGTGGATGCTCTACCACCTGGGTGACCCGCGCTTTCGTTTCATGTGGGATGCGGCGCCGGCCAACGAGTGGGTGTCGCTCGATTGCGAAACCACGGGTCTGGACCGCCAGCACGACGAGATCATCGCCATTGGCGCGGTGCGCATCGTGGGCAACCGCGTGATGACCAGCGAGCGCTTGGAGCTGATCGTGCGCCCCGACAAGCGCCGCGTCAGCGCCGACAGCGTGCGCATCCACCGCCTGCGCGAACAAGACGTGGCCCAAGGCATCTCGCCCGACGAGGCCATGCACCAGTTGATGACCTTCATTGGCAGCCGCCCCTTGGTGGGCTACTACTTGGAGTTCGACGTGGCGATGATCAACCGCGTGCTCTTCCCCATGCTCGGCATGGGCCTGCCGCAGCCACGCTTCGAGGTGTCGTCGATGTATTACGACCACAAATCGAGATGGCTGCCTGCGCACGAGCGCGGGCAATCCCTGGACCTGCGCTTTGCCACCTTGATGAACGACCTGGGCTTGCCCATGCGCGACGCCCACGATGCGGTGAATGATGCGGTGATGGCGGGGCTGGCGTTCATCAAGTTGAGGGGCTTGTTGGGGATGGGGTGAGGGGCGGTCTTGCCCGCGTTGGCGCTTCGCGGCGTGGTGCGGTGTGGCCTGGGCTTGTGCCTCGCGATGCAGCCCGCCGGGTGTTCGCCCCGGCAGGGCGACTCACTTTCTTTGCTGGTGCAAAGAAAGTAAGCAAAGAAACACCTGAACACCCATTCGGCGCGCTGACGGCCTCGATCGTGCCGGAGTTGGGGCGGTTTTGACGTCGTCGAGACTCGCCCGCTTCGGGCTCAAACAGCTGGGCTGATGACGGCTGTGCCTGCTCAGCGCTTGCCGTGCTCTGCACGTCTCCGCGGGCCACAGGGCTCGGTGGTGCACCGTGTCGTCCGCGTGCCGCGGACTGGGCGCGTCGCTGCGCTGGCGCCCATTCGGGCCGAGTCACCGCCGCGAATGCCGACTGACATCTCGCGCCCCGCCCAACACGCTCCCCGCGTCGAAAGCGAGCGCAGCAAAGCGTTCCCCATGCCACATCAAAACGCAGCAAGTCTCCGCAGCGCGGCCCACGGATCGTGGGCGACACGGCGCACTACCCTGCCCTCACGCTCACGGAGCCGTGCAGAGCAAGCCAAGCATTGAGTGACCCCAGCCCCTCATCAGCCCAGCTGTTTGAGCCCGAAGCGGGCGAGTCTCGTGGCGGCACTTGGCGCCCCGCGGAGCCGCCGCCCCGCCCAGTTCACCAACCGGATCGTGTTCAGGTGTTTCTTTGCTTACTTTCTTTGCTCCAGCAAAGAAAGTGAGTCGCCCTGCCGGGGCGAACACCCGGCGGGCTGCATCCCCATGCACAGGCCCAACCCACAACCCAGACCCAGACCCACCCCGAAAGCGAAAACAAAAGCGAAACCGAAAACGAAAAAGCCGGGCCCAAAGGCCCGGCTTTCGACAAGCACTGTGGCAGAGCGGCCATCCAGCCGCTCCCCACAAGCCAGAGGTCAGTGACCCGATGCGCCCGAAGCACCCAGGCCGGTTTCCGAACGCACTTGCTGCGCCGGGAAGTCAGCACGCTCCTTGGCGGCTTGCGGGCTGCGATCGAGGATCGAGAACAGCCAGATGCCGACGAAGCCGATGGTCATCGAGAACAGCGCAGGGCTGGTGTACGGGAACCAGGCCGAGCCCTTGGGGTGGCCGAGCGTGGCTTCCCACACCGAGGGCGACACGACGGTGAGGGCCACCGACGAGATCAGGCCCAGGAAGCCACCGATCACGGCGCCCTTGGTCGTGCAGTCTTTCCACAGCACGCTCATGAACAGCACAGGGAAGTTGGCAGACGCGGCGATGGCGAAGGCCAAGCTCACCATGAAGGCGATGTTTTGCTTCTCGAACACGATGCCCAGCGTCACGGCCAGCACGCCCAGTGCCAGGGTGGTGATGCGCGACACCTTCAGTTCAGCAGCGCTGTCGGCCTTGCCCTTCTTGAACACCGTGGCGTACAGGTCGTGCGAGACGGCCGATGCACCCGACAGCGTCAAGCCCGCGACCACCGCCAGGATGGTGGCGAAGGCCACGGCCGAGATGAAGCCGAAGAAGACGTTGCCGCCCACTGCCTTGGCCACCAGCACCGCCGCCATGTTGGCCGTGCCCGCGCCACCATTGATGACGCCCTTGGCGACGTTGGCGTACTCGGGGTTGGTCAACACCAGGGTGATGGCACCGAAGCCGATGATGAAGATCAAGATGTAGAAGTAGCCGATCCAGGTGGTGGCCCAGAACACGCTCTTGCGGGCTTCCTTGGCGTCAGGCACCGTGAAGAAGCGCATCAAGATGTGCGGCAAGCCGGCGGTGCCGAACATCAGAGCCATGCCGAAGCTGATGGCGGAGATCGGGTCCTTGATGAAGCCACCCGGGCCCATGATGGAGAGGCCGATCTTGGCCGGGTCCATGGCGTCGGCCTTGCTGGCCGCGGCAGCGGCAGCTGCGATGGCTTCCGGCGCACCGCTGAGGGCTGCACTGGCGGCGCTGGCAGCGGCTGCGGCGATGGCGGCGGTCTTGGCGTTGGCGGCGATGGCTGCCTTCACTTCCACACCACGGGCAAACAGCGCTTCCGGCGAGAAGCCGAATTGCGACAGCACCATGAAGGCCATGAAGGTCACGCCGCACAGCAGCAAGCAGGCCTTGATGATCTGCACCCAGGTGGTGGCCGTCATGCCGCCGAACAGCACGTAGACCATCATCAGACCGCCGACGATCACGACCGCCATCCAGTACTCCAGGCCGAACAGCAGCTTGATCAACTGGCCCGCACCCACCATTTGTGCGATCAGGTAGAAGGCGACCACGACCAGCGTGCCCGAGGCCGCAAAGGCGCGGATCGGGGTTTGCTTGAAGCGGTAGCCGGCCACGTCGGCGAAGGTGAACTTGCCCAAGTTGCGCAGACGCTCGGCCATCAAGAAGGTGATGACGGGCCAGCCGACGAGGAAGCCGATCGAGTAGATCAGGCCGTCGTAGCCCGTGCCCATCACGGCCGCGGAAATGCCCAGGAAGGACGCCGCCGACATGTAGTCGCCAGCGATGGCCAAGCCGTTTTGGAAGCCGGTGATGCCGCCACCGCCGGTGTAGAAATCAGCGGCGCTTTTGGTCTTGGTGGCTGCCCACTTGGTGATCCAGAGCGTGCCGGCCACGAAGATGGCGAACATCGAGATCGCCACCCAGTTGGTCTCTTGCTTGGCGGCCTGACCGAGGTCGGCGCCTGCGGCCCACACGCTGCCGGCCGTGACGGCCAGCAGCAGGGCTGCGGTGAGGCGAGACGTGATGCTCGTGCGCTTCATTTCACGGTCTCCTTCAGGATCTGGGCGGTCAGCGCGTCGAACTCGCTGTTGGCACGGCGCACATACAGGCCCGTGATCACGATCGTGAAGATGATGACGCCGAAGCCGATGGGAATGCCCAACGAGGTCACGCCAGCACCGATGGGTTGGGCCAGGAACGGTTTGTTCCAGGCGATGAGCGCGATGTAGCCGTAGTACACGACCATCATCAACAAGGTGAGCCACCAGCCGAAGCCGCTGCGCTTGCGCTTGAGCTCCTGGTATTTGGGGTTGGCCTGAATCCGGGCCACTGTGGGATCAATCATGGGTTTGTCTCCTCTTCTGCACGCATGGGTTGGGGGTTCGTGGTGCACGAGCCCCCGGCGATTGCCAAGCGAGGCGAGTCTGCGGCTGGGCTCTGACCGTTCGCTTACGTATGCGGCAGAACAGACTGGGGGTTTTCCTGCGGTGGCTCAGGCCGTGAGCCAGTCAAGCCGTGTGCCCACAGCACTCAGGCGGAGCCCCCGCTCCACCTGTGAGGCATGCTGAACTGCGGCGGCAGCGCGTGCTCAGAGATCGCGCAAGGGGTGGGCGGCAGCGTCCCAGGGGCTGGTGAAAAACTGTTCGATTTCGTCGGCCGATACGGCGTCGAGCGTCGGCGGGTTCCAGCGCGGCGCATGGTCCTTGTCGATCACCAGCGCCCGCACGCCCTCCACCGTGTCACTCGGCAGCCCCGAGCGGCGCTCGAAGCAGTGCTGCACCAGGTCGCGCTCCATGCGCAGGTCGTCGGCCAGGCTCATCGCCCGAGCTTGCCGGATTTGGCGCAGCGTCACGCTCAGCATCAAGGGCGAGCGCAGTCGCAGTGCGGCCAAACTGGCTTGGGCAAAGGGGCTGTCGTCGGTGGCAAGTGACGCGACGATCTCAGCCACGGTATCGTGCGCAAAGTGCTCGTCAATGGCCAAACGCTCGGCGGCCAAGGGCGACAGGCCCGGATCGGTGGCGCCCGCCCGCACGGTGGCCACGGCCTGTGCGGCATGGGTGACCGAGGCCGCGTCGCCCAAGGCCTCCAGCAACGCCGGCAAACGCTCGGCCGGCAGGTGCACATCGGCCAGGCCGAAGGCCATGGCATCGGCCGCACCCATCACCTGGCCGGTGAGCCCCAGGTACTCGCCCACGTGGCCGGGGCAGCGCGACAAGAACCAGCCGCCGCCCACATCGGGGAACAGGCCGATCAGCGTTTCGGGCATGGCCAGCTTGCTGTGTTCGGTCACCACCCGCACGGTGCAGCCTTGCGCCAGGCCCATGCCGCCGCCCATGCACACGCCGTCCATCAACACGATGCGCGCCTTGCCGAGTTTGTGGATGAGGTGATTGAGCGCGTACTCTTCGGTGAAGAAGTCGCCCAAGCGTGCATCGCCGGCGAGCGCGGCCTGGTGAAACATGCGGATGTCGCCACCGGCACAGAACGCGGGCGCTTTGCCCGGCCGGCCGGCGCCTTGCAGCAGCACGGCGTGCACGGCCTCATCGGCCTGCCAGTGGCGCAGCACGGTGCTGAGGTCACGAACCATGTCGAGCGAGAGTGCGTTGAGTGCGGCGGCGCGGTTGAGCGTGAGCACACCCACGGTGCCCTGCACAGCGGCCAGCACCTGGCCTTCGGGGTTCAGGGTGGGGATTGGCTTCGTTGTCGGTTTCGGCATCGTCATGGCCGGCGATTGTCCGCTGAGCGCTTGCACGGAGCTTGCGCCACGGCCGCGTGACGAGTGCGGCGACCACCACGCCCCCTGCGCTGCCCACGCCGATTCAAGCAGGAGCGCGCGGGTCCGCCTCGGTGCGCTGAAGCAGTGCCAGCACCTCATTGCCCGCCAATGCGCACAACACCAGCGCGCCGCCGCCCATCACGGCGGGCGTCGGCGATTCACTGGACCCCAGCCAGGTCCAGGCCACGCCAAACAAAATCTCCAGCAAACCCAACAGCGAGGCTTCGGGCGCCTTCAGCGTCTTGCCAGCCTTCACCGCCAACACGCAGGGAATGGCGAGTTGCACCACGCCCAGCATTGCCAGCAGGCCGATGTCGTGGGCCGAGGCCGCAAAGGGCAGCGACAGCGGCAGGGTGATCAGCGTGGACATCACGGCGCCCATGAGCACTGCGGGCGTCATGTCGCTGCGCTCATCGGCGTGTTGCCGGGCGTTGTGCTGCAGCAGCGTCCACATGCTGGCGCCGGCGATGGGCACGCTCAGCGCAACCAGGGTGCCGAGCAGGTCGCGCCCGCTGCCGTTGGCCACTTGCGAGCCATACATCCACGCGATGCCTGCGCCCGCCACCACGATGGCCACCCAGGTGCGCAGCGGCAGCCGGTGGCCCAGCGCCACGCGGGCGATCAAAGCGGTGAACAGCGGCGCCAGCGACATGGTGATCAGCACATTGGCCACCGTGGTGAGCGTGAGCGCCAGCATGAAGCTGGTGAACATCACGCACCAGCACAGCGCCGATGCCCACATCGCCTTGTTGGCGCCAAGCAGCGCCGCCCACAGCGCGCCGTAGCCGCGTTGCCAGCCCAGCAGCAGGGTCAGTGCCACCCCATTGGCGGCGCTGCGCCAGAAGGTCACTTCAAACGCGGCGGCCGAATCGAGGTGGCGCGAGACCACGCCCGCGATGCTCCACATCAGGGTCACGAGCAGCATGGTCAGCGCGGAGCGGCGGTGCGTCATGGCGCGGTATCACTTTCAGCAAACATCAAACGCTTCATTCGGGCGACATCACCTGGAAACACCAAACGAAAAGCGCCAAACGAAAAAAGCCAAACGAAAAAAAGCGGCCCGAAGACCGCTTCCTTGCAGCGGTGGGGCCACAGCCCCACCCTGCCCTGCTGAGCACCGCGTGTCGTCACGCGGCGGCTCAGGCTCAGCCTCGCGAGGCCTTCTTGCGGTCGTGCTCGCTGAGGTGTCGCTTGCGCACGCGAATGCTCTTGGGCGTGATTTCAACCAGCTCGTCGTCGTCGATGAAGTCGACGCCGTATTCCAGCGTCAGGTCGATCGGCGGGGTGATCTTGATCGCGTCTTCCTTGCCGCTGACGCGGAAGTTGGTCAGCTGCTTGGTGCGGGTGGCATTGACCACCAGGTCGTTTTCGCGGCTGTGGATGCCGACGATCATGCCTTCATAGACCGGGTCGTTCGGCTTGACGAACATGCGGCCACGGTCGTCGAGCTTGCCCAGGGCATAGGTGAAGATTTCGCCATCGTCCATCGAGATCAGCACGCCGTTCTTGCGGCCACCGATGTCGCCCTTGTGAGCCTCGTAGCCGTCAAAGATCGATGCGATCAGGCCCGAACCACGGGTCAAGTTCATGAACTCGTTGGTGAAGCCGATCAGGCCACGCGCCGGGATGCGGTATTCCAGGCGGACGCGACCACGGCCGTCTGGCTCCATGTTCATCATCTCGCCCTTGCGCAGGCCCAGCGCTTGCATCACGCCACCTTGGTGGGTTTCTTCAACGTCGGCCGTGACCAGCTCCATCGGCTCGCACTTCTCGCCATTGATCTCCTTGATCATGACGCGCGGCTTGGACACAGCCAGCTCGTAGCCTTCACGGCGCATGTTTTCCAGCAAGATGGTCAGGTGCAACTCGCCGCGGCCGCAGACTTCGAAGATGCCGTCTTCGTCGGTCTCTTTCACGCGCAGGGCCACGTTGTGCTGCAGTTCTTTTTGCAGGCGGTCCCAGATCTGGCGGCTGGTGACGAACTTGCCTTCGCGGCCCGCCAGCGGCGAGTTGTTCACGCAGAAGTTCATCGTCAGCGTGGGCTCGTCCACCTTCAGCATGGGCAGCGGCGCGGGGTTCAGCGGGTCGGTCACGGTGACGCCGATGTTCACGTCCTCGATGCCGTTGATCAGCACGATGTTGCCCGGGCCGGCTTCGGTGACTTGCACCCGGTCCAGACCGTGGAAGGTCAGCACCTGGTTGACGCGGCCATTGATGGCCTTGCCATCCGGGCCTTCCATCACGGCGACCTGCATGCCCGGCTTGATGGTGCCTTGGCTGATGCGGCCGACGCCGATGCGACCCACAAAGGTGGAGAAGTCGAGTGCCGAGATCTGCAACTGCAGCGGCGCGGCCGGGTCACCCGATTGAGCGGGCACGTGCTTGAGCACGGTGTTGAACAGGGCCGACATGTCGGGGCCCCATTGTTCACCCGGCGTGCCTTCTTCCAGCGAGGTCCAGCCGTTGATGCCCGAGGCGTAGACGACGGGGAAGTCGAGCTGCTCGTCGGTGGCACCCAGCTTGTCGAACAAATCAAACGTGGCGTTGATGACGGCATCGGGCTTGGCGCCCGGCTTGTCGACCTTGTTGACCACGACGATGGGCTTCAGGCCCAAGGCCAGGGCCTTCTTGGTCACGAAGCGCGTTTGCGGCATGGGGCCTTCTTGCGCATCAATCAGCAGCACCACGCCGTCGACCATCGACAGCGCGCGCTCGACTTCACCGCCGAAGTCCGCGTGTCCCGGGGTGTCGACGATGTTGATGTGCGTGCCTTCCCAGCTCACGGCGCAGTTCTTGGCCAAGATGGTGATGCCGCGCTCGCGTTCGATGGCGTTGTTGTCCATCACGGTGTCGACGACCTTCTCGTGGTCGGCGAAGGTGCCGCTTTGGCGCAGCAACTGGTCAACCATGGTGGTTTTGCC
>JBEAOO010000082.1:0-8676 GCA_041164825.1 Pseudomonadota bacterium
GACACCCGCGGCGCCCACATCGGCATGAGCGAGCGCGATGTCGGCCAGTACAGCATCGCCAAAGCCGTGCGCGGCATGCTCACCGGCGAGTGGAAAGAGGCCGGCCTGGAGCGCGAAGCCAGCGCCGCCGCCGCCACCAAGTTCAGCATGTCCACCAAGGGCCTGCTGATCCCTTACGACGTCACCGCCCGACGTGACTTCAACGTCACCACCGCCGCCAACGAGGCCGCCCCGCTGGTGGCCGCCGATCTGCGCACCGACCTGCTGGTCGATATCCTGCGCAACCGCCTGGCCATCGGCCGCCTGGGTGCCACCATGCTGTACGGCTTGTCGGCCAACATCGACATCCCGAAAAAGCTCACTGGCACCTCGCTGGGCTTCGTCACGGAAATCGCCGCGCTGGCCGAGACCAACATCACCACCGGCAAGATCAGCATGTCGCCCAAGCGCATCGGTGGCTACATCGAGTACAGCAAGCAGGCGGTGATCCAAAGCGCGATCGCTGTCGAGCCGCTGCTGCGCCGCGACATCCTTGACCAGTACGCGCTCGAGGTCGAAACCGCCGCCTTCAACGGCTCCGGCTCCGGCTCCAACCCACGAGGCCTGCGCAACACCAGCGGCGTGGGCTTGGTGGTCGGCGGCGCCAACGGTGCACAGCCCAACTGGGGCCACATCGTGGGCCTGGAGACGGCGGTGGCCGACGTCAACTGCGACCCGGACGTCACCAGCGGCTACCTGCTCAACACCCGAGCCCGTGGCTGGTTCAAGACCCAGCAAAAGGCGGCCAACCTGCCGTTCATCTGGGACAACGGCGGCACCCCGCTCAACGGCTACCGCGCCGAGGTCTCCAACCTCGTGCCGCGCAACCTGACCAAGGGCACTGCTGTGGGCACCTGCTCCAACATCACCTTCGGCTGCGACTGGAACAGCCTGATCGTGGGCACTTTCGGCGCCATGGAGCTGCTGATCGATGAGACCAGCCAGGCCGTCAACGGCCTCAACCGCCTGATCCTCAACGCCTTCATCGACGTGGGCGTCCGTCGCGCGGCAGACTTCGCGATGATGGAAGACGCCATCGCGCAGTAAGCGCCAACCTTTTCCTCCTGCCGGGCTTCAGCAACCCGGTTTCACGCCCATCGCAGGCTCTCTGCGGTGGGCGTTTTTTATTCCACCCCCCGATTCCAAGGACACCCACATGTTTGGCATGAACAAAAACCCCCAGCCGGTCGACATCGTCATCACCGAGCACACCCTGATCAACGGCGAAGCCGTGCTCAAGGGCCAGGTGATCGAGCAAGTCGCGCCCGAGCTGGCCCTCGACCTGGCCGCCAACGGCAAGGCCCGTGGCATCAAAGACGACGACGACCTCAAGGCCTGCAAGGCCGCCTGGCGCGCCGCCAACAAGGCCGCGGCTCCGGCCGCCGCCGCCAGCTCCGAAGCTCAGCAGCCCGCTGCCTGATCGCCATGGGCAAGCTCTACACCATCCGCGCTGGCGCGTCGTTCCGCGGTGACGGCAACAAGCTGCTCACCGGCGGCGACCAGATCGAGCTCGAAGACGACGTGGCCACCGCCCACGCCGACAAGGTCGACCTCGTGCCCGGCCAAGGCGAAGCCACCGCTGGCCAGCCCAGCGGCGAGCACGACCCCGCCTGACCGCTGCCATGGCCTTCGTTGAAGACCACGGCGCCTTCCTGGCGGACTTCGGCGTGCCCTGCATCGCGGGCTCGGCCCAGTTCCTCGGCCTGCTCGACCAGCCCGACGAGGTGCTCGACCTCACCCGCGCCAGCGCCCACTCGCGGCAGTACCAGCTCACCTTCATCACCACCGCGGCCACCCTGCGGCGTGATGACCCGGTGAGCGTCGACGGCCGCGCCTACCAGGTGCGCGAAGCCCCCCGCCAAGTCGACGACGGGGCCTTCAGCACCGTGCTCATCAGCAAGGTTTAAGCCCATGGCCACCACCAGCCAAGCCGAGCGCATCGCCGCCCGCATCGAAGCCCTGCTCAAAGCCGGGCCCACCGATGCGGTCGGTGTGTGGGCCGATCGGCAAGACGCGTTCACCCGCGAGGAGTCGCCAGCGCTGCTGGTCGAGTGCATCGACGAAGACAGCTCGCCCTTGGGCGGTGCGGCCGGATTCGGTGGGCGCGACCAAGTCGACAGCGACACCCTGCGTGTGGCCGTCGTCAGCGTGGTGCGGGGCGACGACTGGCGCGCTCGGGCCGATGCCCTGCGCTGCCAGGCGCACGCCCTGGTCATGGCCGACCAGCCACTGCAGGCGCTCACCAGAGGCATCCGCCGCGACCGTGCCGAGTGGAAGGGGGCCAACGCCGACCAGCCCTTCGGCTACGTCGCTCAGGTCTACCTCATCCGCTACCACTCCAAGGCCTTCGACCTGAGGGCCTGACCCCCGACCCCCTCCATCCTCACCCGGAGCACATCCCATGAAACTGTTCGGTTCTGGCCTCAACTGGGCCACCCCCCTGACGGACGCCACCGGCGCCGCCATCGCCAACCCCTCGCCGCTGCTGTTCGGCGTCATGCAAGACATCGAGTTCGACATCAAGTTCGAGCTGAAGAAGCTGCACGGCCAAAACCAGTTTGCGGTGGCCATCGGCCGCGGCAAGGGCGAGATTTCGGGCAAAGCCAAGCTCGCCGACATCCGCGCTGGTTTTCTCGAAACCATCATCTTTGGCGCCTCGGGCGCCAGTGGCCTGGTGAGCATGGTGTACGACACCGTGGGCACCGTGGCTGCTGCCACCGTCACCGTCACCCCGCCCAACAGTGGCACCTTTGCGGCCGACCTGGGCGTCATCAGCAGTGTCACCGGCCGCCCGTTCACGCGCGTGGCATCGGCACCTGTGGCGGGTCAATACACCGTCACGGCTGGCGGCGCTTACGGCTTCGCTGCGGCCGATGTTGGCATCGTGCTCTACATCAACTACCGCTACACGGCCACCAGCACCACCGCTCGCAAGATGACCATCGTCAACAACCCGATGGGCTATACCCCGCGCTTCCGCTGCGACTACTACGCACCGTATGACGGCCAGGCCTGCGTGATGACGTTCAACAACTGCACGGCCAGCGGCATCAAGCTCGGCGGCAAAAACGACGACTTCACGATCCCCGAAGTGGGCTTCGACATCGCCGCCGACCAGGCCGGCATCATCGGCACGCTGGCGTTCACCGAATGAGCGCGCCCACCCAAACCCTGCTGGCGGGCTTGCCAGTGGTGGTGGGCGGCACCTCGCTCATCATGCCGCCACTCAGCGCGCGCGAGGCCCGCTTGCATTGGGATCGCCTGCGTGCGCTGGAGCGCGGCGAGGAGGAGAACGCATTGGAAGTCGTGGCGCTCGTCGTCCACGCTTGCCTGCAGCGCAACTATCCCGCGATCACGCTTGACGAAGTGGAAGAGGCAGTGGACATGGACAACATGTCTGAGCTGCTGTCCAAGGCCAGCGGGCAGGGCGCCTTCCGGCGCTGGTGCGAGCAGCAAGCCGCTCTGCAGGCCGCAGACGCGGGAAACGTGGCAACCCAGCTGCAGACGCCGGTGACGGCTGGGACTGGGGAGGCATCTATGCCTCCATCGCCACCGTCACCGGCTGGCGATTTGCCGACATCGACGAGCTGAGCCTCGACGACGTGGCCGAGCTGTGGCTCTACTGGCAAGAGCACCCGCCCGTCCACCTCACCCTGCGCGCCCTCGTTGGTGCGCTGGGTGGCGGTGGCGGCGGTGCCTCGGCCAAGAGCCCTCGCGCGGCCGCATCCAGCGGCACCGACCCCGCGCAGCAAATGGCCCAGCTGGCCGGCATGTTCGGCCCGCCCACCCACAAGTTCCGCCCGCCCTGCCGCATGCAGACGTCTGCACCCGACACCCCTGAAAGCTGAGCCCGCACCATGGCCGACAACCGCAACATCAAGTACACCGCCACGCTCGACGACACGCCGTTCGCGGCAGCATCGGCCCGCGTTGCATCCACCATGACCGGGCTCAAGGGCTCGTTCGCCAACAGCGCCAGCGGCATGCGTGGCGCGATGGACGGTGTGCGCGCTCAGATGGGTGAGACCGTCAAGAGCATGGCCGGAGACGCGGCGGCCATGGGCGGGCATTTCAGCGGCTTGACGGGGGCGCTGCTCAACACACAGGCAGGTGTGTTTGGCTTGGCCGGTGCCATTGCAGTGCTGGGGGCGGCGAAGCTCGCCGCCTCCTCTGCTGCCATGATCGAAGACACGATGGAGCTGTCGCGTGTCATGGGCATTTCCACGAATGAGGCCACCGTCTGGAAGATCGCACTCGATGATGTAGGCGCCACGCAAGGCGAGTTGCAGACTGCGGCAAAAGGCCTGTCGCGCCAGCTGAAAGAGCACGAAGACTCTATGCAGGCGATGGGCCTCAAGACGCGCGATGCCGCGGGCAATGTGCGTCCTATGAATGCGCTGCTGACGGATGCATTTGCGATCCTCGGCACGTACAAGCAAGGTGTCGACCGTGCCCAGGCATCGAATGAACTGTTCGGCAAAGGATTGGACGCATCCAGCAAGTTGCTGCTGATCAACATCTCGACCCTCGACGACGCCATCGCCACCATGAAGGCGCTGGGATTGGAGGTGGGGAAGAACGCCACCAATGCATGGAACGAGTTTGACGCGGCATCTGACCGCGCTGCCATTGGCCTGAAGGGTGTGGCCTACACGGCCGGCATCGTCCTGATGCCCATCATCACTGACCTGATGAAGGCCTTCAATTCAGGTGTGCCGACTGCGGTGGGCGTGACGCGCAAGGCCTTCGGGTCGCTCGCTCAGACCTTTCACGAAGTGAAGTCCGAGGTGCTGGTTCTCGGCAGTGCCATCGGCGCGATGGTGGCCACGTTCGCCACCTCGTTCGAAGGCCTGCGCGCGTCAATCGACATGGCGCTGAACCGGAATTTTTCGGGTGCTGCGGCAGAGATGGCCGCCACCGGGCAACGCATGAAGACGATCCGCTCGGCATTCATGGCCGATCGTGTTGCGATCGAAGGGGAGGCCGCCGCTCAGATCCGTGCAATTTGGACGCCGGACACTGAGAGGGGTTCTGGCGGCGATAGCGGCGACAAGACGCGCGGTGACAAGGGCGACAAGGACAAGGGCAAGGGTGATTGCGCAGCCCGTGTGGCGGCGCCTCCTGTTGAACCCAGCTTCATGAAGTACTACGACGCTGCTCTCTCCGAAGAGAAGCGGCTCGCGGCCGAGAAGGACTCGCTGCGTGAGTACACCAAGGCCCAAGAGCTGGAGTTCTGGCGCAACCTGCTGCAAAACGCCTCGCTGGTGGGCAAAGACAAGGTGGCGATCACCAAGAAGGTGGCCGACCTCGAAGTCGAGATCCTGCGTGACGCCGCCAAGCAGCGCCAGTCCATCGACGCCGAAGTGCGCGCCGGTGCCGAGCAGCGCGCCCTCGAGGCCGTCGAGCTGGCCCGCACCGAGGCGCAGACCCAGGCCGACCTGGGCAACATCACCGCCAAGCAGCTGCTGGAGCAAGAGCGCACGTTCGAGGAGCAGCGCACCGAGATCCGCCGCACCTACCTGCAGGCCCGCCTGGCGCTCATCGATCCCGACCGCGACCCCGTCGAGCACGCCCGCGTCAGCAACGACATTGCCAACCTCGAAGCCACGCACCAGCAGCGCCTGGCGCAGATCCGCGGCAGCTTGGCCAAGGATGCGCAAAACAACCCGCTCGCCACCATCTTCGAGGGCATCGGCCAGTCCATGCAAAAGAGCATCGACGGCATCATCGGCCGCACCCAGACCATGCGCACCGCGCTCACCAGCCTCTGGCAAGGCACCCGCAGCGCCATCACCGGCGAGCTGTCCAAAATCATCCGGGCCAAGATCGCCGCCTTCGCCCGTGAGCGCCTGCTGATGCTGGCGGGCATCGGCGGCAAAGCGGCCGAGGCCGGTGCCGGCGCGGCCGCCTCGCAAGCCGCCATCCCCATCGTCGGCCCGGCCATGGCCATGGCCAGCATGGCCGCCATCATGGCCTCGGTGCTCGGCCTCAGCGGCAAGGTGCCCAGCGCCCGCGGCGGCTTTGACATCCCGTTTGGCAGCAACCCCATGACACAGCTGCACGAGCAGGAAATGGTGCTCCCCAAAGAGCAGGCCGACGTGATCCGCGGCATGGCGGGCGGTGGCGGTGGTGGGGCGGTCAACCACTGGAACGTCAGCACCATGGACGCCCGCAGCTTCCGCGACTTCCTGCGCGGCGGCGCGGGTGACGAGGTGCTGAGCCTGCTGCAAGCCAAGCGCCGCGGTTTCGCATTTTGAGCAATCCATGAGCAACGCACTATTCCCCACGCTGCCCGGCTTGGCCTGGGATGTCCGGCGCATCCCTGTGCACAGCACCACCGTCAAGACGGCAGTGAGCGGACGCGAATACCGCGCCCGCAACATGGCTGCACCCACCTACCTCTACAAACTCAGCTATGAGTTTTTGCGTGCTGATGCGAGCGACGAACTCAACACGCTGCTGGGCTTTTACAACCGCCACGGCGGCCAGTTCGACGACTGGCTGTTTGACGACCCCGACGACCGCCTCGTGCAAGACCAAGTGTTTGCCGTGGCCGATGGCGCCAGCCAGCGCTACCAGCTCGTGCGTACCCAGGGCGGCAACACCGAGCCGGTGTACGCCCCGGCGGGCATACCCACCGTCATCGTCAATGGTGTGGCCACCACGGCATTCACGCTCGCGGCCAACGGTGTGATCGTGTTCAACGCCCCGCCCACTGCCGGCGCGGTGCTCAAGTGGGCCGGCTACTTCTACTGGCGCTGCCGCTTCACCACCGACCAGCTTGAGTTCAGCAAGTTCTTGCACCAGCTCTGGACGGCCAAGTCCGTCGAATTCAAAACCATCAAGCCCTGACCCATGCTGACACCATTTTGGGAATCCGCGCCTGGCGCGCTGCTGGCCCTGCTCACCGGCATCGACCCCACCAAGCTGTGCATGGTGGACCTCTACACCATCACCCTCGCTGGCGGCCAGGTGCTGCGCTACACCGGGGGCGATGTGCCCATCATGCTGGGGGCGAGCAGCGGCGGCCCTGTCACGCTCACCGGCGACCGCCCGGACATCCGCCGCGGCCGCTGGCGGCTCACGGCATTAGGCGGTAATGGCAGCAACGATGGAGGCAGCGGCGGCGGCAGTGGTGCCGGCAGCGTGGGCGCTGGCGGCACGTGGCTGGTCGGGCCCATCATCCAGCGCGGCCGCATCAAAGTCGCCATCGGCATCAGCGTCGACGGCCTGCAGTTGCGCATCAGCGCCACGCCCGATGTCACGGTCAATGGCATGTCGTTCATCGCATTCATCGCGCAGGGCGGCTTTCGTGGTGCGCGCGTCACGGTGGAGCGCTTGTTTTGCGATGCAGCGGGCATGCCCGTGGGCACGATCGTGCGCTTTACGGGTGCCTGGGCCGAGGCCACCGGCGGCCGACACGAAAAATCCGTCACGATCGAGAGCGACACCGCCAAGCTCAACACCATGATCCCCGGCGAGGTCTATCAGACCGGCTGCAAAAACAGCTTGTTCGATGCGCGCTGCGGCCTCACCAAATCGGTTTACACCCGTGTGGGTGCAGCCACCACGGCCAGCACCAACCGCACGGCCTTTACCGGCAACGTGTCGATGGGCACCGACTGGTATGCGCGCGGCGTGCTCACCATGACCTCGGGCGCCAATGCTGGCGTCTCGCGCACCGTGCGCAGCAACAGCCCGCTCGGCCTGGTGGTAACGGCGCCCTTCCCGTTCGATGTGGCGGTGGGCGACACGTTCACGCTGATCCCCGGTTGCGACAAGACGCAGGCGACCTGCCTCAACAAGTTCAGCAACGGCCCGTTGCGGTTCCGCGGCGAGCCGTACATCCCTGCGCCGTCCACCATCACCTGACTCCATGACGCACGAGCAACAACGATCCGCTGTCGCTGCGGAGGCCCTGTCGTGGCTGGGCACCGGCTACCACCACCACGGCCGCATCAAAGGCGTGGGCGTGGACTGCCTGATGCTGCTGGCCGAGGTGTATGAGCGCGCCGGTGTGGTGCCCCACATCGACCCCGGCGAGTACCCCACCGACTGGCACCTGCACCGCAGCGAAGAACTGTACCTGGCAGGCCTGGAGCGCCACACGCGCGAAGTGCAGACGCCCGCACTCGGCGACATCTGCATGTTCCGTTTTGGCCGCTGCTACAGCCACGGCGGCATCGTCGTGCAAGCCGGCAGCGACCCCACCGTGGCGCACGCCTACATCAACCGAGGCGTGATCTTGAGCCGCCTCAGCGAAGACCCCCTCAACGCGCGCGCCATGCGCGCCTTTACCCCCTGGAGCCCAGCAGCATGAGCGGCGGCACGATCAGCACCAGCGAAACGCGCATCGAAGCGCTGCAGCTGCAAAGCAGCGCCTATGGCGTCACCGTGGCCTACACGGCCGGCATGCCGCGCATCCCCGGCAACATGGTGTGGTACGGCGGCTTCAAGGCCGTGCCCCACACCACCACCCAGAGCGCGGGCGGCAAGGGTGGTGGCGTCAAAACGCAGGCCACCACCTACACCTACAGCGCCAGCGTGATGATGTCGCTCGGCCACGGCCCGGTGGGCGGCGGCATGCTGGTCAAGCGCATCTTCAAGGGCAAGTCCATTTTCGGCGTGGACGACAAA
>JBEAOO010000083.1:0-30749 GCA_041164825.1 Pseudomonadota bacterium
GCCTACTTCATGGTCGACATGGCCCACTACGCTGGCCTGATCGCGGCTGGTGTGTACCCCAACCCGGTGCCGTTTGCCGACGTGGTGACCACCACCACCCACAAGACGCTGCGCGGCCCGCGCGGTGGCCTGATCCTGATGAAGGACGCCATCGCCAAGCAAATCAACAGCGCCATCTTCCCGGGCATCCAAGGTGGCCCGCTGATGCACGTCATCGCCGCCAAGGCCGTGGCCTTCAAGGAAGCGCTGTCGCCCGAGTTCAAGGCCTACCAGCAGCAAGTGGTGAAGAACGCTGCCGTGCTGGCCGAGACGCTGAAGGCACGCGGCCTGCGCATCGTCTCGGGTCGCACCGAGAGCCATGTGATGCTGGTCGATCTGCGCCCGAAGGGCCTGACCGGCAAGGAAGCCGAAGCGCTGCTGGGCCTGGCCCACATGACCTGCAACAAGAACGGCATCCCGAACGACCCGCAAAAGCCGATGATCACCAGCGGCATCCGCCTGGGCTCGCCGGCCATGACCACCCGCGGCTTCAAAGAAGAAGAATCGCGTCTGGTGGCCAACCTGATTGCCGATGTGCTCGACAACCCGCACGACGAGGCCAACATCGCCGCCGTGCGCGCCAAGGTTGCAGCACTGACCAAGGACTTCCCGGTCTACCGTTGAGCCCTGCTTGACCCCTGAAACGGGCCGCTGATTGCGGCCCGTTTTTCCATCCCAACCCACCCCCTCCTCCACCCGCCCATGCGTTGCCCTTTCTGCAGCCACACCGACACCCAGGTCGTCGAGACCCGGGAGTCCGACGAAGGCGATGTGATTCGCCGTCGCCGGCGTTGCCACGGCTGCGAAAAGCGCTTCACCACCTACGAGCGGGCAGAAATCGCCCTGCCCAGCGTGGTGAAAAAAGACGGCACTCGGGCCGACTTCGACATCAGCAAGCTGCGCGCCTCGATGAGCCTGGCGCTGCGCAAGCGCCCGGTGAGCGTGGAGCAGATCGACTCGGCGCTGGAAAGCATCCAGGACCAACTGCTCACCAGCGGCACGCGCGAAGTGCCGTCCAACAAGCTGGGCGAGTACGTGATGAGGGAGCTCAAGCGCATCGATAAGGTCGCGTACGTGCGCTTCGCCTCGGTCTACCGCAGCTTCGAGGACGTGGACGAGTTCCGCAAACTGATCCGCGACATCTGAGGCGGGCTGGCGTTCAAAAGCGCAAGTTGGCCATGGCTCTAGGGTCTTGGTTCTCGGCAAGTCGCTGCACTGGGCCTGAGTCCGCTTCTCGCTCGGAGGCCTCCCGTTGGAAGATCGGCGCGAGGCCGGTGATGGGCCGGAGCGATGTGCTCCGTGTCCCCCGGACCCGCTGCGCGGGCTCTCCTCCTCTACCTGCGCACGTCGCCCCGGCCCATCACCGCCCCAGCATCACCGGGACATGCGTCGTCACGGCATGCCACCACCGGTTCAGGGAGCCTGCCGCCGCCGAACGCAGGTCTGTCCCTCTGACGTGGGCCCCCTCTCAGCTCCTCCCTCCAGGGGAGGCGCCGGAGGCCATGGGCCACTAAGTTTGTCGCCTGACTGAACGACACAGGGAGGCGGACGATGGCGACGCACGATTTGGCACGGCGCGCGGTGCCCAAGGCTCAGCCCGCATCGGCTGCTGGTGGGCCGCGCATTTTTTTCCGCGGCATCACGCTGATCGAAACCCTGCTGGTGCTGGCCATCAGCGCCATCTTGCTCAGCGCCGCACTGCCCAATTGGGCGCAGTTTCTGCACACCCGCAGGCTGGAGCGCGTGGCGGGCGAGTTGCTGGCCGATTTGCAGTGGGTGCGCACCGAAGCCGTGATGCGCAACACGCCGCTGCGCATCAGCTTCCAAAGCCCCGCGTTTGGTGACTGCTATGTGGTGCACGGCGGACCCGCCAACAGCTGCACCTGCCGCGCCGACAACACCGCGCAATGCGACGCGGGCAGCCCGCTGCTCAAGACCGTGCAGCTGCAAGCCGCGGGCACAGAGCGGGTGCAGCTGCGCAGCAACGCCAGCAACCTGCTGTTTGACCCCAGCCACGGCACCAGCACGCCCACCGGCACGCTGCGGGTAGTGAGCCCAGACGGGCGCGAGGTGCGTCACATCGTCAACGTGATGGGCCGGGTGCGCTCGTGCTCGCCGGCCGAGGCGGCAAGCCATGCGGCGGGCCACGTGAACTGCTGACCTGCCAACAACAGCAACAACAAAGCCCCCACGCTCGGCGCCTTCGCACGCCTCGTCACCGCCTGCAAGAGGTCTTTCATGCCGCTCACGCTGTCCGATTTGCCCACGCCGCGCCCATGGGGCTTCACACTGCTCGAAGTGATGGTGGCCATGGCCATCTCGGCCGTGCTCGCCACCGCGGCCTTGCCCAGCTTCCAACGCGCCATCCACAAGGCCCGGCGCGCCGATGCGCTGGTGGCGTTGGTGCGGGTGCAAACCGCACAAGCGCGCTATCGCGCCAACCACCGCAGCTATGGCAGTTTGACCGACATCCAACTGAGCAACACCAGTGCAGACGGCCACTACAAGCTGGCGCTGGAGCAACCGGCCGCCACCGGCTATGTCGTGCTGGCGCAAGCCACCGGCGCGCAAGCGGCTGACACCGAGTGCCGCCACTTGCGGCTCACCGTGGACGGCACACAGCTGCTGATGGCCTCGGGCAGCGACGCCGGCACGGCCAACCCCCCGCAGCTCAACCGCAGCTGCTGGGCCCGGTGATGACTCGGCCCACCTCCACCCCGCGCCGCTCGGCCAGCGCGGCGCACCGACGCCGGGCGCGCGGCGCCTCGCTGCTTGAATTACTGGTGGCCAGCACCCTGGGCCTGCTGCTGATGTCGGTGTGCATCACCTTGTTTGTGCAAGTGCTGCGTGAACACCGCTCGGCCTTGCACGAAGCGCGCTTGATGCAAGACCTGCGCAGCGCCATCGACATCGTCGCGCGCGACCTGCGCCGCGCTGGCGGCTGGGGTGCGGCCGAGCGCGCCACCTTCTGGAGCAGCAATGCCCGCCCGCTCGACAACCCCTACGGCGCCCAAACGCCCGCCTCCGCCCCAGCGGCGCTCGCCAGCTTCAACTACAGCCGCGACCCCACCGAAAACAACCAACTCGACAGCGACGAGGCGTTTGGCGTGCGGCTGCGCAACGGCGCCATCGAGCTGATGCTCGGCCAAGGCAACTGGCAGGCTCTCACCGACAGCGGCACGCTCAAACTCACGGACCTGCGCATCACGCCCACGGTTCACGAGGTGTCGCTGGCCAGCTTGTGCACCCAAGCCTGCGCCGCCAGCGCGCCCGATTGCCCGCCGCGGCAAACCGTGCGCAGCGTGCTGGTGGAGCTCAGCGGCGCCTCGTCGCTCGACCCGAGCGTGACACGCAGCCTGCGGGCACGGGTGCGGGTGCGCAACGACACCGTCTCGGGACGCTGCCCCGCATGAGCACCGCCGCCTGCCCACGCTGTGGCCCGCAAGTGCGCTTGCAACCGCACCCGCGCCCACACCGGCAACAAGCGCCGCAACAGCCGCCAAAGCAGCAGCGCGGCGTCACCACCTTGGTGGTCACACTGGTGCTGCTGCTCGCCCTCGCCTTGCTCACTGGCCAAGCCCACCGCGGTTTGATGATGGAGCAACGCTCATCGGCCAACCAACTGCACGCCACCCAAGCCTTTGAAGCCGCTGAGGCCGGCTTGGCCTGGGCGCAGGCGCAACTCAACCATGCGGGCGGCGTCAACAGCGCCTGCCAGCCCAACACGCGCGACAGCGCCCAAGCCGACAACGGCAACTTCAGCGACCGCATGCTCAGCTGGCAGGCGCCAGGCCAAGGCAAACCCCAAACCCAAACCCAAACTCAAGCGCCAGGACTGCACGTGCGCACACGCGTCGAGGGCGGCACCACACGCCCACTGCGCGCCGCCTGCGCCGCCCAAGCCGATGGCGGCTGGCGCTGCGACTGCCCCGACCAAGCCGAACCCACGTGGCCCGCGCCCGCCGACACCATCGCCCGGCCCGGCTTCATCGTCCAGTTCAGCGACGGCCCGGTGCGGGGCACCCTGCGTCTCAGCGTCACCGGCTGCCATGAGGCCAGCACCCACTGCAGCCCCGAGCAGCCACCTGCGGGCGAATCGCGTGCCGAACTCAGCCTGCTGCTCGGCCTGGTGCCGGCGCTGCTGCGTGCCCCCGCTGCGCCGCTGACCACACGGCAAGACATCCAAGCCGGCACCGCCGCCTTGGGCCTGCACAACACGCAACCCCAAGCCGGCGGGCTGCTGGCCCACGCGGGCGGCGACATCCAGGCCGACGGTGCCCGGCTCGACACGGTGGCTGGCGAGCCCGGCGCGCTGGCGCTGGCCGCCCACGACACCACGCTGGCGGCGCTGGCACCCGACGCGCTGTTCATCACCCACTTCGGCCTCGACCGCGCGCGCTGGGTCCACCAGCCCGCCGTGCGCAGCCTGCCCTGCGCGGTCGACTGCAGCGCCGCACTCAGCCAGGCCGTGGCAAACGGCGACACGCTCATCCACCTGCAAGGCGACGCGCAACTGCAGGGCCCGCTCAGCCTGGGCACCGCCGAGCGGCCGTTGTTGCTGGTGGTAGACGGCAGCGCGCACTTGGCCGGCGGGGTGCAACTGCAGGGCCTGCTGTATGCCCGCGAGATCCAGTGGCAAACCGGCCCCGGCCCGGGCCCAGGCCTGGTGCGTGGCGCGCTCATCAGCGAAGGCGGCTACGGCGGCACCGGCGCGCCCGACCTGGTCTGGGATCGCGCCGTGCTCGACATGCTGCGCGGCCGCTGGGGCACCTGGGCGCCCGTGCCCGGTGGTTGGAGCGACCTGAAAGGTGTCACACCATGAACGACAGGCGCCAAGCCACCGTCGCAGCCCCCACCCCGCCCGCCAAGTCGCGGCACCGTTGCGGGTGCTGCTGCGGCAACCTGCACCGCCAACGCCAACGCCACCACCCCGTTGGGCACAGCGGCACCTCGCTGTTGGAGGTGTTGGTCTCGCTGCTGGTGCTGGCCGTGGGTCTGCTGGGCCTGGCCAAGTGGCAGGTGCAGGGTCGGCACGAGGCCGACATCGCCCGCCAACGCAGCGAGGCCACGCGGCTGGCGCAAGAAGACCTGGAAACCGCGCGCGCCTACGCCAGCGTGCAAGCGGCGGCGGCCTCTGGCGCGCCCAGCTTCGATGCGCTCGGCAGCCGCACCGCCACCAGCCAAGCCGAAGCCAGCCCGAACACCGAGTTCACCCTGCAGCGCCAGGCGCCGGCAGACGCGGCCCTGCCCCTCAAGTGGCCCGCGCTCAGCGTGGCCTGGGCCGACCACCAAGGCGGCTCACAAGACCTGCAGCTGGCCACCGCCCTGGCCGCCATTGACCCCGCGTGGTCGGGCGCGCTGGTGGTGCAAAACGCCCGCCAGCGCACCCCCGGCCGTGGCGGCCGCGCGCCGGGCCTGCCCCCCATCAGCGTGCGCAAGCTGGGCGATGGCCGCAGCGCCTTCAAGCCCAGCAGCGACGCCACCGTGGCCTGGGTGGCCGACACGGTCACAGGCCAGATCCTCTCGGTGTGCGACAACGGTATCCAGGCCATGCAACAGGTCGACGACATCCCCGCCGCCCTGCTCACCGATTGCCACGACGCACCGGGCCAACTGCTCACCGGCCTGCTGCGCTGGAGCCTGGCCGTGCCACCCAGCCTCAACGCAGCCAACGACCTGCCGCTGGCCCTGCAAATGAAGGTGCAAACCACCGGCGGCCCCTACCCCGCCGCGCCGGTGTGCGTGAGCGAGGCCAAAAAGCTGGTGCGCTTCAACACCGCCGTGGGGCCCACCACGGTGGAGGTGCCGCTGCTGGCCGAACCCGGATTTTTGGGCCAAGGCGCGTGGACGGCGCTGGGCGAGCGCTACGTGCGCTACCTCTGCCTCGTCAGCCCGGCGGGTACACCCCCGAGTTGGTCGGGGCGCAGCACGGTGCTGCCTCAGGGTTGGGGCATCGGCACCGCCGCCACGCAGTACAAGGTGTGCCGCATCACCACCGACCTCGATGGCAGCGGCGCCATCGACCACAACGACGAACACCCCAGCAGCTACAGCGCCGTCGACAGCCTGCTCTCCGGTCAAAATTTTCTTGTCATCCGCGGCGATCAAGGCTGCCCGGGTGCCGCCGCTGCAGGCCCCACCGGCGCGCTCACGCCGGCCAGCAGCACGGTTCAACATCAGCCATGATGCGCGGCTGAGATCCACCCCGCTCGACCATGCCCACCCTGCCCACCCACCTCCTCACCCCCTTGTTCGCCGACACCGTGGCGCTCGCCCGCTTAGGGCTCGCGCTGACCGAGCCCAACCCGCGCGTGGGTTGCTTGCTGCTGGCGCCCGATGGCCGCGTGGTGGGCCGAGGCCACACGCAGCCAGTGGGTGGCCCCCATGCCGAAGTGATGGCGCTGCGCGACGCCGCCGCCGAGGGCGAAAGCACGCTCGGCGCCATCGCCATCGTCTCGCTCGAACCCTGCGCCCACCAAGGCCGCACGCCGCCCTGCTGCGACGCCCTGGTGGCCGCGGGCGTGGCCGAGGTGCACGTGGCCCTGCAAGACCCCAACCCGCTGGTGGCCGGCCAAGGCTCGGCGCGGCTGCGCGCCGCCGGGGTGCGGGTGTTCGATTGGCCCGCTGGCCCGGCGCGCGACGAGGCGGAGTACCTCAACATCGGCTTTTTGTCGCGCATGCGCCGCGGCCGGCCCTGGGTGCGGCTGAAGGTGGCCATCACGCTCGATGGCCGCACCGCCCTGCCCGACGGCCGCAGCCAATGGATCACCGGCGAGGCCGCGCGCACCGATGGCCACGCCTGGCGCCGGCGCGCGGGCGCCACGCTCACCGGCGTGGGCACCGTGCGCGACGACAACCCGCGCCTGGACGTGCGCCTGGTGCCCACGCCGCGCCAGCCGCTGCGCGTGATCGTCGATTCGCGGCTGGAGACGCCGCCCGACGCACGCATCCTGCAAGCCCCCGGCGGCGCCCTGATTTTTGCCGCACAGCCTCACATCGAGCGCCAGGCCGAGTTGATGCTGCGCGGCGCCGAGGTCGCCTATTGCGCCAACCCGCAAGGCAAGGTCGACCTGGCCGAGATGCTGAACGAGCTCGGCCGGCGCGGCATCAACGAGCTGCACGTGGAGGCCGGGCACCAGCTCAATGGCTCGTTCGTGCGCGAGGGCTTGGTGGACGAATACCTGGTGTACGTGGCGCCCAAGCTGCTCGGCCTGGGTTTGCCGCTGGCCAGTTTGGGGCCACTGGCAGCGCTGAGCGAGGCGCCCGCGCTGGCGTTCCACAGCGTCACGCCCATCGGCGACGACTTGCGCTTGCTGCTGCGCCCGCGCTGAGCGGCAAACGCGGCGCCAGCCGCCGCTCCACACCCCATCCGGCAGCCCATCGCGGCACCCATCTCTGCACCCATCTCGGCCGCAAATGCGGGCCACAACGCCAACCCCTCGCGCGCGTTGCAGGCGGCATCAGTCAGGCTGGCGCGGCGGCGTTGGCGCCCGCCCACGCCGCCGCCAGCCCCCCCACGCCGCCCGGCCCGCCCCAAACTGCGACAATCACCGATTGTTCACGGCTGCGCCGCGTGCGCGCCACACCGGCCATCCACCGGCCCTCAACGCTCTTTGGCTCGCTTTCCATGTCCATATCCCCTGTCCCCGAGCTCATCGCCGAACTGGCTGCCGGCCGCATGGTCATCCTGGTTGACGAGGAAGACCGCGAAAACGAGGGTGACCTCGTGATCGCCGCCGAGCACGCCACCCCCGAGGCCATCAACTTCATGGCCAAGTTTGGCCGGGGTCTGGTCTGCCTCACGCTCACCCGCGAGCGCTGCGAAAAGCTCAAGCTGCCGCCCATGGCCGCGCGCAACGGCACGCAGTACGCCACCGCCTTCACCGTGTCGATCGAAGCGGCCGTGGGTGTCACCACCGGCATCTCGGCCGCCGACCGCTCGCTCACCGTGCAAGCCGCGGTGGCCAAAGATGCTGTGGCGAGTGATTTGGTGCAGCCCGGCCACATCTTCCCGCTGCAGGCGCAGGACGGCGGTGTGCTGATGCGCGCCGGCCACACCGAAGCCGGTTGCGACTTGGCCGGCATGGCTGGGCTCACCCCGGCCTCGGTGATCTGCGAAATCATGAACGACGACGGCACCATGGCCCGTCTGCCCGACCTGCAGGTGTTTGCCCAGCAACACGGCCTGAAGATCGGCACCATCGCCGACCTGATCGAGTACCGCAGCCGCAACGAGAGCCTGGTCGAGCGCGCCGGCAGCCGCACGCTGCAAACGGCGCAAGGCGAGTTCCACTGCACCGCCTACCGCGACCGCACCGGCGGCGTGCACCTGGCCCTCACCCACGGCCAGTGGGCGCCCACCGACGAGGTGCTGGTGCGCGTGCACGAGCCGCTGTCGGTGATTGACCTGCTCGACACCGGCCCCTGCGGCCACTCGTGGCCGCTGCCCAAGGCCCTGGCCGCGCTCAAGGCCCAGCCGCACGGCGTGGCGCTGCTGCTCAACGGCGGCGAGAGCGCGGCCGCGCTGCTCGGCCGCGTGATGCCCACCGACGCGCCCAGCGCACCCGCCAGCGGCACACAAATGGACCTGCGCACCTATGGCGTCGGCGCGCAAATCCTGCGCGACCTCGGCATCAGCAAAATGAAGTTGCTCGGCAGCCCGCGCCGCATGCCCAGCATGGTCGGTTACGGCTTGGAGGTCACCGGCTTCCAAACCGCCGGCTGAAGGCCGAACACCCCACTCCCCAAGGAAGCACACACATGCAAGACGCAGACAAAGGCCTGCAGGTCGAGCTCGATGGGCGCGACCTGCGCATCGGCATCGTCCAGGCCCGTTTCAACGCCGCCCTCACCGGCGCGCTGGCCACCGCCTGCGTGGACGAACTCCACAAGCTGGGCGTGGCCGCCAAGCACATTCAGCACGTCACCGTGCCGGGTGCGCTGGAAGTGGGCATTGCGCTCAAGGCCATGGCCGACAGCGAGCGCTTCGACGCGCTCGTCGCCCTGGGCTGCATCATCCGCGGCGAAACCTACCACTTTGAGCTTGTGGCCAACGAGAGCGGCAGCGCGGTCACCCGCGTGTCGCTCGACCACCAAATCCCCATCGCCAACGCCGTGTTGACCGTGGAAAACGAAGCCCAAGCCTGGGCCCGTGCCGAAGACAAGGGGCGCGATGCCGCCCGTGTCGCCATTGAAATGGCGAACCTGCTGGAAGACCTGACGTGATCGCTGACACCCCCGACAACACCCCGAACGACAACGACGCTGCGCCGGCCCCTGAAGCTGGCGCACCCGCCGCGCCCAAGGCCGCCAAAAAACCCTGGCCGCGCACCGGCGCCAACAAAGGCCGCCCGCCCGGCGCCAAGTCCACCCGCCGCCGCTCGCGCGAGCTGGCGCTGCAGGGTCTGTACGAGTGGCTGGTGTCTGGCCACGAGGTCAGCGTGGTCGACTCGCACGTGCGTGAGCAGGCCGAGTTTGGCAAGTGCGACAGCGTGCACTTCGACGCCCTGCTGCGCGGCTGCGTGGCCGAAGCGGCCGACTTGGACGCCGTGCTGGCCCGCCACGTCGACCGCAAAACCACCGAGCTCTCGCCCATCGAACACGGCGTGCTGATGATCGGCGCCTACGAGCTCAAGCACTGCATCGACATCCCCTACAAGGTGGCGATCAACGAGGCCGTGGAGCTGGCCAAATCCTTTGGCGGCACCGATGGCCACAAGTACGTCAACGGCGTGCTCGACAAGGCCGCCGCTGACCTGCGCCCGGTCGAAGTGGCCGCGCTGCGCGAAAAACGGGCGGCGCAACAAGGCTAAGCCCTCCGCCTTGCCGCACCCACAACGCGGCCTCTGGGCCGCGTTTGTTCTTGTCCGACCCCGCCCCCCCTGAGCCAACGTCGCCATGAAAACCGCCCAGCGCCTCGACCACATCGACCCCTTCTACGTGATGGAGTGCGCCAAGGCCGCTGGCGAGCTGGCGCGCAGCCCGCTGTGCGATCCGGCCCAAGGCGGACGGCCGATGATTTTTTTGAACATCGGTGAGCCCGATTTCACCGCCCCGCCGCTGGTGCAAGCCGCGGCCATGGAGGCGCTGCAAGCCGGCCGCACGCAGTACAGCGACGCGCTCGGCCTGCCCGCGCTGCGTCTGGCGCTGAGCCGCTGGTATGCGAGCCGCTTTGGCCTCGACATCGCGCCCAGCCGCATCGTCATCACCGCTGGCGCCTCGGCCGCACTGCAGCTGGCCTGCCTGGCCCTGGTCGACCGCGACGACGAAGTGCTGCTGCCCGACCCGAGTTACCCCTGCAACCGGCACTTCGTGGCTGCCGCAGAAGGCAAACCGGTGCTGCTGCCGGCCGGGCCGGAGCAGCGCTTTCAGCTCAGCGCCGAGGGCGTGGCCGCGGCCTGGACACCACGCACCCGCGGCGTGCTGCTGGCCTCGCCCTCTAACCCCACCGGCACCTCGATCGAGTTTGACGAGATGGGCCGCATCGCTGCCGAAGTGCGCGGCCGCGGTGGCTTCACCATGGTGGACGAGATCTACCTCGGCCTGAGCTTTGACGACCGTTTTGGCCGCAGCGCGCTGGCCCATGGCGACGACATCATCTCCATCAACAGCTTCTCCAAATACTTCAGCATGACCGGCTGGCGCCTGGGCTGGCTGGTGCTGCCCGAGGCGCTGGTGCCGGCGGTGGAGAAGCTGGCGCAAAACCTCTACATCTGCGCCTCCAGCGTGGCGCAAGAAGCCGCGCTGGCCTGCTTCGCACCCGATTCGTTGGCCGAGTACGAACGCCGCCGCGCCGAATTCCGCGCCCGGCGCGATTTTTTGGTGCCCGCGCTCAACGCCATGGGCCTGCCCGTGCCGGTGATGCCCGACGGCGCGTTCTACGCCTGGGCCGATTGTTCAGCCCACAGCGCCAGCAGCTGGGACTTTGCCTTTGACGTGATGCAGCGGGCCCAAGTGGCCATCACCCCCGGCCGCGATTTTGGCCGCCACGACACCGGCCGCTACGTGCGCCTGTCGTATGCCAGCAGCTTGCGGCAGCTCGAAGAGGCGGTGCAGCGCCTGCAAAGCCTGCTCGCGCCACGGTGATAATCCAAAGGCTACCGACCATGACCGACACCGCCTTGCCGCCGCCCGTGCTCCACCGCCACCCGCTGCGCGTCTATTGGGAAGACACCGACGCCGGTGGCGTGGTGTTTTATGCCAACTACCTGAAGTTTTTTGAGCGCGCCCGCACCGAGTGGCTGCGCGCCTTGGGCTTTGGCCAAGAGCAGCTGCGGCTGGAGTCGCAAGCCATGTTCGTGGTCAGCGAGACCCAGGTGCGCTACCTGCGCCCCGCCAAGCTCGACGACTTGTTGCACATCACCGTGCAACTTGTGGCCCATGGCCGGGTCAGCATGGTGTTAGCCCAACAAGCCTGGCGCGGCGACGAGTTGCTGTGCGAGGGCACCATCCGCATCGGCTGTGTCGACGCACTCAGCTTCAAACCCCGCCGCATCCCCCTTGAACTGTTGCCGGCCACTTTGCCGGCCCTCACTGCCGAGCCCGCCCCATGAACCAGGACATGTCGATTTTGACGCTCGTGCTGCACGCCAGTTGGGTGGTGCAGGTGGTGATGGCGGGGCTCATTGTGGTGTCGCTGGCGAGCTGGACGGTGATCTTCAGCAAGCTGTTTGGCTTGAAGCGCGTGCGCGGCGCCAACGACGATTTCGAGCGCGAATTTTGGGCCGGCCGCAACCTCAACGATCTGTTCCAGGCCGCCGCCGCCAAGACCGATGGCGCGCCGATGGAGCGCATTTTTGCCTCTGGCATGCGCGAGTTCATGAAGCTGCGCGAGCGCCGCGTGACCGACCCCGGTGCGCTGCTCGACGGCGCCCGCCGCGCCATGCGCGCGAGCTTCCAACGCGAGCTCGACACCATCGAGTCCAACCTCTCCTTCCTGGCCTCGGTCGGTTCGGTGTCACCGTATGTGGGCTTGTTTGGCACGGTGTGGGGCATCATGCATGCGTTCACCGGCTTCGCCAACATGACCCAAGTGACGCTGGCCACCGTGGCGCCGGGCATTGCCGAAGCGCTGGTGGCCACCGCCATCGGCCTGTTCGCCGCCATCCCGGCCGTGATCGCCTACAACCGCTTCGCGCACGACATCGACCGCATGGCCACGCAGATGGAGACCTTCATCGAAGAGTTCTCCAACATCTTGCAGCGCAACGCCGGCCAACCGGCGGCGGCCTGACCGAGGCACACCGTCCATGGCCTCCGTGAACCCCCGGGGCGGCCGCGGCCGCCGGCGCACCATCAACGAAATCAACATGGTGCCCTTCATCGATGTGATGCTGGTGCTGCTGATCATCTTCATGGTCACCGCGCCGATGATCACCACCGGTGTGGTCGACCTGCCCAGCGTGGGCAAGAGCAAACAGCGCCCCGACCACGTGGTCGAGCTGGTGGTGGGCAGCAACGAGAGCGTGAAGCTGCGCCTCGATGGCCAGGAGGGCGACAGCGTGCCGATGAAACAACTGGCTCAGCGCGTGAGCCAGGCACAGCAAGGCGATGCCAACACGCCGGTGGTGATCTCGGCCGACCGCAACGTGAAGTACGAGGTGGTGGTGAAGGTGATGGACACGCTGCAGCGCGCCGGCATCCAGCGCGTGGGGCTGAGTGTCAAAACCGGCGCCGCGTCGTCCAACTGAGCTCGTCTGCCACACGCCCATGAGCGCCCTGCCCCTGCGTGACCCGCTGATGCCGCGCCCGCCCAGAGGGATGGGGCGCGGGCTGGTGCTCGCGCTGGCGGTGCATGCGCTGCTGGTCGTGGGCTTGAGCATCAGCGTCAACTGGAAAACCCAAACGCCCGAGAGCGCCGAGGCCGAGCTCTGGGCCAGCGTGCCGCAAGTGGCCGCACCGCGCCGCGTGGCGCCGCCCGCGGCGCAGCCCACGCCCACACCACCGCCGCCCAAGGCAGAGGCGAAAAAGGCCGAGCCCCCCCCGCCTCCGACCCCCAAACAGTCCGACCTGGCCGCCGCACTGAAAGACGCGCAGATTGCGCTGGAGCGTGAGAAGAAGCTGCAAGCCCAAGAAGCCCAGGCCGACGCGCTGAAGCAAGAGGTCGTGCGCAAGGCAAAACTGGCGCAAGAGAAGGTGCAGCTGAAGAAAGAACAACTGCAAGCCGAGAAGGACAAAGCGCAGGAAAAGGCCAAGACCGAGAAGCTGGCCCAGGCGGACAAAGACCGGGCCGACAAACTCGCCCAAGCCGAGAAAGACAAGACCGATCAAGCGGCCAAAGCCAAGGCCGACAAGAAAAAACAAGCCGAAGAAGCCGCCGCCAAGCTCAAGGCCGACAAGGCCGAAGAGGACGCCAAGCTGGCCACCGCACGCGAAAAACAACTCGCCCGCATCGTCGGCCAAGCCGGCGCCTCGGGCGGGCCGGCGGCCACGGGCACGGCCGCGCAATCGGCCGGTCCATCGGCCAACTACATCGGCCGATTGAAGGGCCGCATTCGGCCCAACATCATCTTCACCGAGGTGTTGGAAACCAACCCGCAGGTGGAGGTGCGCGTGAAGCTGGCCCCCGATGGCCGCATCCTCAGCAGCACCGTCACCAAACCCAGTGCCAGCAAGGCCTGGGACGATGCGGTGCTGCGCGCGCTGGAGCGCACCGAGGTGCTGCCACGCGACGAAGACGGCAAGATGCCGCCCACCATCGACTTCACCTTCCGCCCGCGGGACCTGTGACACGCCTTCGCGCTTGAAGGCATCCAACGGGCAGCAGGCGGCAACGTCCGGGTTCGGCACGTTGCGAACCGCATTCCGAAGCAGGCGCTGGGAGCGCTGTTGGCATGCCACGTGGAGGCAGGCAGCGGTGTTTGTGGGGGCGGCGATGGGCCGGGCCGATGTGCGGAGGTAGAGGGGGAATGGACCGACCGAAGGGCGGGCCAGGAGGACACGGAGCACATCGACCCGGCCCATCGCTGCCCTCGCGCCAATCGTTGAACGGAAGGCGCCGCCTCAGTCAGCAGGCGCTGCACCTGCACCTGCACCTGCACCTGCGCTTGAACTTGACCCGATGGCAGCACCCGTGTCATGCGGAAAATCCGCCACAAAGCGCGCGTCGCGCCGGTGCTTCCAGCGGCCCAACCATGCAGCGTCAAACGCCAGCGGGCCCCACGCACCGATGGCCCGCGTGGCGCCATCGCTGAGCAGCGTCAGCGGCTCGCGGGCGGAGGGCGCCCAAGGCTCCAGCGCACCACCCGCCACAAAACGGCGCAGGTTGAGCGCCAGCGGCGGGCCGGCGCGCTCGGCCCAGGCGCCGCCGCGCACACCGGCCACGTCGCCCGCGGCAAACACATCGGGGTGCGAGCACGATTGCAACGTGGCGGTGGTCGCGACAAAACCGGCGTCATCCAACGCCAGGCCGCTGCCCGCCAGCCACGCGGGCGCCACGGGCGTGGTGGCGATCAGTGGCACGTCACAGGCCAAGCGTGTGCCGCTGGCGAGTTGCACTTGGCCGGGCTGCACGGCCACGCAGCGCTCGTGAAACACCTGGATGCGCCGCGCCCGCAGCACCTGCGCCACACGCTGCTGCAAGGCCGGCGTGTGACTGGCCAGCAGCGGGCCGCCGCCAGTGAGCAGGCTCACGCGTGCGCGCTCGCCCAGGCGATGTTGCGCGGCCAGCGCCAGCTCCACGCCGCTGGCCCCGCCGCCCACCACCACCAGGCTCACGGCCTGCTGCTGGGCCAGCGCCACCACGCCGTCCCACAGTCGCAACAGGTGCTCCACCGGCCGGGCAAACAGCGCGTTCTCGCGCGCACCGGGAATGGCGTCACGGTCGGCCACGGCGCCGGTGTTGAGGCTGAGGGTGTCGTGGTCGAGCTGGGTGCCGTCGCTCAAGGTCAGCGTGTGGGCATCGGGGTCGAGCGCCTGCACCGAGGCGTCAATGAACGCGACTTTGGCCGCATGCGCCAGCTTGGCCAGGGCGATGTGGACGGCTGGCGCGGGCTCGGCCCCAGCGGCCATTCGGCCCGTCAGCCGGTTGGCGTACAGCGCTTGTGCATGCGGCGACACCAGGGCCACCTGCACGGCCGGCAGCGGCTGCTGCGCCAAGGTGGCCAGCAGTTGCAAATGGGCCCGGCCCGCGCCGACCAGCACCAAGCGCTTCATGCGCGCGACCTCAGCGGGACACGCGGCGCCCCCCTCACCACGGACGCAGGAGGCACGGAACGGACACAAGGAGCAGCGAAAACAACTGGGGCAAGGACGAGACGCATGGCGGCCGCCATCCTAAAGCAGCGCGCTGCGCCTGGCACCGCCCACTCTCGGGGCTGGCGACCGGCGCGTGGGCGTGCGTGCGGGCGTCCAGGCCGCGTTGATCAGGCCAAGGGCGACGCTGAACAAGTACCCGCGGCTGCGCAGTGCCTTGATTGGGGATGCGCTGCAAGGCGCAAACCACAGCCATGGTTCAACCATGGCTGTGGTTTGCAACGCCGCAGAGCGCCCAAAGCAAGGTGCTGCGCGCCGCGAGGGACTTGTTCAGCGTTGCCCAAGGCGTTCACCGCGCCGCCGGCCAACGTGGCGCCAGGCGCGCATCCAGCGACCACCGACCCGGGCCCCACAGCACCAGCGCCAGCAGCACGCTGCCCCAAAACTGATGCTGCTGCAGCGCTGCGGGTGCGATCTCGGCCAAGCTCAGCACGGCCACGACATTGACCACGCTCAGCCCCGCCGCGGCAAAACGCCCCGCCAGGCCGAGCACCAACAGGACTGGCAGCCCGACCTCGCCAACGGTGCCCGCCCAAGCGGCCACATGCGGCGGCAACAGCGGCACGGCGTACTCGTTCTCGAACAACAGCAGCGTGGTCGGCCAATCGCGCAGCTTGGTCAAACCAGAGAGAAAAAACGCTTGCGCGACGAAGCCACGCGCGGCGAGTTGGGCCAGGGGTTGCAGGCCCTCCAGCGCCCGCACGGCGCGGCGATACCGCCCCGCAGCATGCGCGATGACGGGGGAAGCAAGGGGTGCAGAGGCGTGGGCCATGGTGATCTCGTCGATGTGGATGAGGGGGTTCAAGCGGGTTCGCCGAGGCGAAGAGGCTGCGAGGCCGCGCCCAACAACAGGCCGGCCCCCAAGGCGTCGGCCAACCAAGCGGCGAGGTCAAACCCGTCGCCAGCCGCATCCAGCGCCGGGCCCAGGGCCACGCCTGCCAGCAGCGCTGCCACGAAGCGGGCAGTGGCCGGCGGCTGCGCGCGCACGGTGACGCGCCAGCCCTGGCGCCACACCAGCGCGTGCTCACCATGGCCATGGGCAAAGGCCGCGCGCACGGCCGCAAAGCGATCGGTATCCCGCGCGGAGCCATCACCATCCGGCCCTGCTGGCAGAGGCTGGTGGGCCCACCAGATGCTGGCAATCGGGTGCGGCGAGCACAGCAGCTGCGTGCCCGGGGGGCAACGCAGCCACACAGCGTCGGACGGGTGCGCGCCGAGCAGATGCAAAGAGGCCAGCTCGGGCACGGCGTCGGCCGCGGTGTGGGCGTGCGCGACCGCCGCATCCAGCCGCGCCACATCGGCCAAGTAGGGCTCGCTCCTGAGCTGCGCACTGCGGGCGATGAAGGTGGGCAGTTGTGCGCCCAGCTCAGCGAGGTCGCCGCGCTCGGGCGGATGCGCCTGCAGGTAGGCCGCGGCGAGGGCGGGCATGGCGTCGTCACCCACCAGCGCGGCCACGGTGGGGCAACCCGCCGCCAGCGCGCGCGCCGCATGGGCACGGGCATTGGCCCGGTACGCCGCCAGACCGCGGCCGGGTGCGCCGAGGCGCAGCGCGCGCGGCCAATCTTGCGGCAGAAAGTGGGTGCCGGCGGCCCAGGGCTCGCCCACGCCGGCCCCCTGCAGCGCGGCCAGCATCTGTTGCTGGCGCACGGCTTCGGCAGGCATGCCAGCGCTCATGCCAGTGTTCATGCCGTCCTTCATGCCGTCCTTCATGTCAGCCGTCATGTCGGCACCTCGCTGCGGCACAGCGTGTGCTGCATCGCGCGCGCTTGCGCCGCCTCGCCGAGCAGCACCGTCAGCGCGGGTACATCGGTGTCCCACTCGATCAGTGTCGGCCGCGGGCCCAGGCGCCGCAGCGCGTGCGCATACACGGCCCACACGGCCGGCGGCACCACGCTGCCATGGTCGTCGATGACGATGTCGCCCAGGTCGGCGTGGCCGGCGAGGTGGATCTCACCGACGATGGCCGGGTCGATCTGATCGACCCAAGCGCACGCGGCAACCACCGGATCGAGATCGGCATTGAGCGCATTGACCACCAGGTTGTTGAGGTCGAGCAGCAAGCCGCAGCCACTGCGCCGCGCCAGCGTGTTGAAAAACGCGGGCTCGGTGAGCGTGTCGTCGGCCCAGCGCACGCAGGCCGAGATGTTTTCCACCAGCATCGGCCGGCGCAAGCGCTCTTGCACCTGCGTCACGTGGCGCACCATCAGCGCCAATGAGGCCTCGGTGAAGGCGATGGGCAGCAGGTCGTTGGCGTGCAGCACCGCGCCGCCCGCACGCAGCGGCGCGCGGGCAAACGCAGCGTGGTCGGACACCAGCGCGGGCTGGCTGCGCTGCACCAGTGCGGCCAGTTGGCCGAGGTGCCAGGGGTCGAGCCCGGCGGCCGAACCCAAACCAAGGCCCACACCGTGCAGGCTCAGCGGGTAGTGCTCGCCGGCCTGCGACAGCAGGTTCAGCGCTGCGCCGCCCGCGCCAAAAAAGTTCTCGGCATGGACCTCGATGAAGCCCAACGACGGCCGCTGCGCCAGCAACTCGGCGTGGTGCGGCTGGCGCCAGCCGATGCCGACGCCGTGCGCATTCAAACCGGGTGAGGGGAACATGCGGACCGTCCAGGACAGGGGTGATGAGCGTGTGCGGCTCAGCCCTTTTTCATCATGCCCATCTTGGCCTCTTCCATGGTGCTGCCCATCATTTGTTTGCACGTGCCTTTGGCCACGTACTTCCATTCGTCCTTGCCCATGTCGACCTTGGATTGGCCGGCGCAGGAGTGACTGCCCGAGAGGTTGGCGCAGTCGTTTTGGCCGGCTTTGACGACGCCGAAGCATTTTTCTTTGCCGGCGTTGTCTTGCGCGGCGGCGGGGCTGAGCAGGCCCAGGGCCAGCACGGAAGCGAGGGCGGACGAGACGATGAGGCGTTGGGACATGGTGAATCTCCTGAATGGATCGAACAACATTGACGGGGTGGATGGGGCCTTCGCAGGCCGCCGACAGCGCTTGAACATTCGCGTCGACATTCGTGGGTCGGCGCAGCGCGCCAGTCCTTACACTGCGCCTCACACTTTTTATAAAAAATCTGGAGCCATGAGCGAATTCGCCGCCAATCTGGCCGCCCTGCGCCCGCAGCTGCTGCGCTATGCGCGCACCCAGTTGGGCAACGCCAGTTGGGCCGAAGACGCGGTCTCAGACACGCTGCTGGCCGCGCTGGAAAAGCCACAGGCCTTTGCCGGCCAGTCGCAGTTGCGCACCTGGGTCACGGGCATCCTCAAGCACAAGCTGATCGACCAGATTCGCCGCCACACGCGCGAGATGTCCAGCACCACCAGCGACGAGGACCACGCCGATCTCGACGGCGAGTTGTTTGACGCCAGCGGCCACTGGCGCGAGGCGCCGCTGGAGTGGGGCGCCCCTGAGCAGGTGCTGAGCCAGCGCCAGTTTTTTGCCGTGCTCGATGCCTGCGTCGAACATTTGCCCCCGCAGCAAGCGCGGCTGTTCATGATGCGCGAGTGGCTGGAGCTCGGCACCGACGACATTTGCAAGGAATTGGCCATCAGCCCGACCAACCTGTGGGTGATGCTGCACCGCGCCCGCTTGCGGCTGCGCGAGTGCCTGCAACTGAACTGGTTTGCATCGCCCGCACCTGCATCCCCGTCTGCCCGCTGAGACCCCATGAAGCTCCACCTCAACTGCCGTGATGCCACCCAGCTGGTGCTGCAAGCGCTGGACCGCCGCTTGCCCTGGCACGCCCGCTTGGCGCTGCGTGCACACCTGCTGATCTGCAAAGCCTGCCCCACCTTCGTGCGGCAAACCCAGCTGATGCAGCAGGCCACCGGCCGCTGGCGCGCGTATGCCGACAGCGGCGAGCTGCCGCCGGGCTGAGCTGAGCTCAGCTGAGCAGCGCCGCCTGATACACGGCCTCCATTCAAAAGCGCGAGTTCGCCATGGCCGGCTCGTCCGGTTGTCGGCGTGCAGGCGAACCGCTTCCAGAGGCGGGCGCTCGGAGCGCAGTGCTTGTGGGGGCGGTGATGGGCCGGTCCGATCTGCGCAGGTGAAGGAGGAGGGGCTGCGCAGCGGGCCCGGGGGCACGGAGCACATCGGCCCGGCCCATCGCTGCCCTCGCTCCGAGCGTCGAACGGGAACCCTCCGAACACGGATCGGCCGGCAGCCCAAGGCGCTCACGTGCCGGGCACAGCCCTTGCCAGCTTCAGCAGCTGGAATACGTCTGAACCAGAACGCAAGTGAGACTTTTTGCGCGAGCACTTTTTTACCGTTGTTCCGTCGATTGAACGCCACCCGGCTGCGTAGGATGTGTGACCGAATGGGATTCAATCCGCGCCCTCGCCCACTCCCGGGCGGTGGCGGGCGGCAACAGGACGGCACATGCCTGATTCATCCAACAACTCGGCCACGCGCACCGACACCAGCAACACGCTGCAGTGGCAACCGCAGAGCACCGGCGTTTTGCCTGTGGGCAGCACACCGCGCGAGCGTGCCGCTGCGGCACCGTTCTTTTGGCCGACGCCGCCCTTTGCCTGCTATGCCTCGCCCGAGGCGCAAGCCGAGTCGCTGGCCTGCGAGGTGCACGGCCTCAACGGCAGCCGCACCCATGGCCGTTTGACGTTTTTTGTGCCCGAACAAGCGGTGGCCCACATCCAGGTGCCACCGGCCCGCACGGCGCTGCCGCTGCGCTTCGATCAGTTCCGCGCCATCGTGCTGAGCGCGCCGCTGCTGCCGCTGCGCCCAAGCGCCGGCGAGCCCCACCCCGATTTGATGACGCTGCCCGTGGCCAGCCCGTTCAGCGTGCGCTGCCTCCAAGGCGAGCCCCTCACGGGCCAGACCCTGGGCCATGCCGAGATCCCGTTCGGCCTGTTCTTGTTTTTACCGGACGGCGACCAGGGCGCGGTGCGTCGCATGTTTGTGCCGCGCGAGGCGTTCAGCGAATTCGACATCGGCGAGCGCATTGGCCAGGTGCTGGTGGCGCAACAGGCGGTGACGCCGCAAGTGATTGAAGAAGCCGCCGTGATCCAGCAACAGCTGCGCCAACAAAAGCTGGGCGACATCTTGGTGATGCGCCACGTGGTGACGCCCGAGCAGTTGCTGGCGGCCATTGAGCAGCAATCGCGCATGCCGATGGTGCGCATTGGCGAGGCGCTGACGCAGCTGGGCATGGTCAACGAGCAGCAGCTCAAAGACGCGCTGGCGCAGCAGGTGAACGACCGCGGCGTGCCGCTGGGCGAGCTGCTGGTGCGCATGGGCGCGATCTCGCGCGAAGACCTGCAATCGGCGCTGGCCCGCAAGATGGGCTACCCGCTGGTCGACATCGATGAATTCCCGGCCGACGCCGACGCGCTGCGCAAACTCAGCCACAGCGCAGCGCGCCGGCTCGAAGCCATGCCGCTGCTGCTGCGCGAGGGGCGCATGGTGGTGGCCCTGTACAACCCCACCAACCGACGCGCCGCCGCCGAAGAGATTGAATTCAGCGCGCAGGTGAAAGTGGTGCCGGTGCTGGCCCGCTGCAAAGACATTGAAGAAGCGCTGCGCCGTGCCTACGAGCGCATCGGCGCGGTGGACGCTGCCGCGGCGGCCGAGGCCGAACTGGAGCTGAGCGGGTTTGAGTCGGCCAACACCAACGACCTGGTGGCCACGCTGGAGCGCGAGGGCTCGGAGGCCCAGCCGGCGCACGACGACAAGCAGATCGAGCAGAGCGACAACTCGTTGGTGCGCTTGATCAACAACATGATCATCGAGGCCAGCAAGGACGGCGTCTCCGACATCCACATCGAGAGCTACCCGGGCCGCGAAAAAATCAAGATCCGCTTCCGCAAAGACGGCGTGCTCTCCACCTACCTGGAGCTGCCGCCCAACTACCGCAATGCGCTGATCGCGCGCATCAAGATCATGTGCGACCTCGACATCTCCGAGCGCCGCAAGCCGCAAGACGGCAAGATCAACTTCGCCAAATTCTCGCCGCAACACCGCCTCGAACTGCGCGTGGCCACCATCCCCACCAACAACAGTTTGGAAGACGTGGTGATGCGGATCTTGGCCTCGGCCAAACCCATCCCGCTCGACAAGCTGGGCCTGAGCGCCAACAACCTGCGCCAGCTCAAACAGGCCATGGAGCGGCCCTACGGCCTGGTGCTGTGCGTGGGCCCCACGGGCTCGGGAAAAACCACCACGCTGCACTCGGCGCTGAGCTACATCAACGTGCCCGAGCGCAAGATCTGGACCGCCGAAGACCCGGTGGAAATCACCCAGCCCGGCCTGCGCCAGGTGCAGGTCAACCCCAAAATCGACTGGACCTTTGCAAAGGCCTTGCGCGCGTTTTTGCGCGCCGACCCAGACGTGATCATGGTGGGCGAGGTGCGCGACGGCGAGACCGCGCAAATGGCGGTGGAGGCCTCGTTGACGGGCCACTTGGTGCTCAGCACCCTGCACACCAACAGCGCGCCCGAGACCGTGACCCGCCTGCTCGACATGGGCATGGACCCGTTCAACTTTGCCGACTCGCTGCTGGCCGTGTTGGCGCAGCGCCTGGTGCGCCGCCTCTGCCCGGCCTGCCGCCAAAGCCGCCCAGCCAGCGAAGAAGAAGTCGACGAACTCCTGGGCGACTTCATGCACGCCCACGCGCCGGAAACAGCGGCCGCCATGCGCGAAAGCGTGTTGACCGAGTGGATGGGCCGCCACGCGCAAGGCGGCCGCTTGATGCACTTTCACAGCCCCGGCTGCAACCTGTGCCACAACAGCGGCTTTCGCGGCCGCGCGGGCCTGCACGAGCTGATGGTGATCAGCCGCGAGCTGCGCCGCCTGGTGCAAACCGGCGCGCGCGCCGAAGCGCTGCAGCAGTGCGCGCTGAGCGAGGGCATGCGCACGCTGCGGCAAGACGGCATCGACAAGGTGCTGGCCGGTATCACCAGCATCGAAGAAGTGCGCTCGACGAGCAACGCTTAAGGCGTCGTCGCGCAGCGAGGCATCCGAGGTGCGGCTGACGCAAGACCGGTGACGTCCGCGTTGCTGCCCTGGGGCCTGAGGCTGCTTCTGCTTCGAAGTCCAGTCGTTCGATGATTGGCGCGCGGGCGGTGATGGGCCGGGCCGATGTGCTCCGGCATGGGCCTCTGGCCCGGGCACGGGCACGGAGCAAAGCGAATGCGGGACGGCGCTCCCCACGCGGCTGCTTCGGCATGCCACGAGCCGCAGTGGCGAACACAGAGCGTCGCAACTCCAGCGTACCGCTGCGTTTGAAGCCCGGCCTGGCTGAGTGAAGGCCTCAGCCGAACAGGCCCGGCGCCTGCGCTGCGCCATCGTCGGGCGCCGCGTAAAAACACGCGGGGCACACCGCGCGGTAGCGGTCGTTGCCGCCAATCACCACCTGCTCACCCTGCTGCACGCGGCGGCCCTGCGGATCCACGCGGATGTTCATCGTCGCCTTGCGGGCGCAGGCGCAAATGGCCTTCATTTCTTCGATGTCGTCGGCCAGTGTCAACAGCATGGCCGCGCCGGGAAACGGCTGGCCCAAAAAATCACTGCGCAAGCCCCAGCAAATCACCGGCACGCGGCCGGTGTGGGCCATGCGGTGCAGCTGGCGCACTTGATCGGGGGTGAGGAACTGCGCCTCGTCGATCAGCACGCAGGCGATGCCTTGCGGCAGGTGATCGGCGTCGAAAACAGTGTCGGGCCCGAAGGTGGCGGCCTCGCGCGTGAGGCCCAGGCGCGAGCCGATGTGGCCCGTGCCCATGCGGTCGTCGTGCGCGGCGGTGAACAGCAGCACCGCCATGCCGCGCTCTTCGTAGTTGTAGGCCACTTGCAGCAAGGCGGTGGACTTGCCCGCGTTCATCGCGGCGTAGCGGAAAAAAAGTTTGCTCATGAAGGAGGCCCGATCCGCACAAGCACAACGCCCGGCCGGAGCCCCTCACTGTATACGGCGAGACCCTGATCCCCACGCGCAGCAGCCGTGCCACACTGGACGCAAGCCCGCCGCAGAGCGGGCCCTCTCGGTCGTTGACTTTGCCCAGGTGCCCGCACCATGCACGCCGCCCCCGCTGCCCCCCACCCGCCGTTGTATGACGCCAGCGTGCCGGTGTTCCGCCACGCCTTGGGCCAATTGCTTGATCTGTTGGCGCTGGCCCGGGCCCATGTGGCCACGCCGCCCGACGACGGTCCGACCGAAGCCACCCTGTTGCAAGCGCAACTGGTGCCCGACATGCTGCCCCTGGCCACCCAGGTGCAGATCACCGTGAACTTTGTGGCCCGCGCGTGCGCGCCGCTGGCGGGCTTGCCGCTGCCGGTAGCGCCCATGGTGGAGCCCAGCTTGGCCGCGTTGCGCGCACGGGTGCTGCAGGTGTTGGGCTGGCTCGATACGCTCCGCCCCGAGGCCATGGCCGATGCGGGCAGCCGCCTGTGCCACAGCCGGGCCGGCGACGCCGACGTGGCGCTGCCCGGCGCCACTTTTTTGCACACCTACGCGCTGCCCAATTTCTACTTCCACATGACGCTGGTGTACGCGCTGCTGCGCTTGCAGGGCGTGCCGGTGAGCAAGGGCGACTTCGACGGCTACCACCGCTACCCGCTGCCGCCCGGCCGCAGCGACTGAGTGGGTCTGGACCAGCGCCGCGGGCTAACCCCGACACAAAAAAGCCCAGCAATCGCTGGGCTGCTCCATCGCGGCGCAGGGAAGGCCCGGGGGCCTTCACCCTCAAAGCGGCTGCGGCTCAAGCGCCGATCACACCGGACGCCAGTTGACCGAGGCCCGGGCAAAGGCGCGCGCCATGCGGCCATCACTCACCAAGGTGTTGGTGGCTTCTTGCAGTGCACGGGCGAGGTCGGTGTCGGCCTTTTTCACGGCCATGCCCACGGCCCACCCATCGCGCGGCGCGCGCGGCGAGGGCAGCGGCGTGATGGCAAAGCGCGGGTCGCCCTTGACCACCGACTCCAACTCCGACAGCAAGCCCGCCGCCAGAGGCACCTCACCCTTCACCAGCGCTTGCGCGGCCTCGGCACCGTCTTTCCACTGCGTGGTGATCTGCTCTTTGTAGGCACCGCCGTCGGCGCCAATCAGCAGCCAGCCGGCCAGCGACTGGCCCGGCACCGCCACCGTGCGCTTGCCCATTTGCGCAAAGCTCTCCAGCTCGGGCACCTCGCTCAGGCGCCGGGCAATGGCCACGCGCTCGCGGTAATAGGGTGCCAGCGCCAGGATCTGCGGGTTGGCCGCCATCAAGGGCTGGTCCACCGGCACGTGCAGCATCACATCGGCCGGGCCAAAGCCCAGGTAGTGGCCCTTCCACACCATGTTGCGCAGGTCGTCGCCCATGTTCTCATCGGCATTGAAGGGCATCAGGCTGAGCTTGACGCCCAGCACCTCGGCCAGCCCGTGCGCAATGTCCACATCGATGCCTTTGCCCGCGGTGTGAAACGGCGGCAGCTCGTTGTACATCGCCACGATCAGGCTGCCGCGGTTGCGCACGGTCTCCAGCGGTGTGGCGCGGGCGGCGCCGGGCAGCAGCAGGCCGGCAGCCGCAGCGGCACCCCAGCTCAGGCAATCGCGGCGGGTCGGGCGGGTGGGGTTCGTCATGGCGGGTCTCACGGTCGAAAAAATCGAGGGGCGAAGGCGCCGAGGCGTTGGGGCACCTGGGGTGACGCAAATGCAGGTGTAGATGCAGATGCAGATGCAAATGCAGGCTGATGCGGGCAGGCACGGGGTGGCCCACCCGGCGAGCCCATCACTGCAGCGGCTTCTCGCGGCGGCTTTCCAGGTAGGTTTTGATGGCCCACATGGCTTCTTGGTTGAAGGCGCCTTCAAACGGCGGCATGTAGACCGCACCGTTGCGGGTGCGGCCGTGGCGCACGGTGTTCAGGAAGTAGTCGTCGATCTCGGCCACGCAGGCGGCGCGCTTGGCGTCTTTGAGCGCCACGCAGTCGTTGTCGAGCTTGCGCAGGTCGGGCGCGATGCCGCCGGAGATGGCCTCCAGGCCGTGGCAGCGGGCGCAATTTTGATTGAAAGCCGAGGTGCCGATTTTGAGCGCTTCGGCATTGCCGCGGAAGGGGTTCTCTGCCTTCCAGCCTTCGCTCAACACGGGCAAGGTGCTGGTGTCGACGGCCTGCGGCGTGACATCGCCATGGGCGTACACGGCCACGGCGAGCACGGCGCCCGTGAGGGCCAGGCCGGCACGCAAGAAGCCGCCAAAGCGGCGCTGAGAACGAGGGGTGTTGGCGAGGGTTTGCATGGGTCAGTCTCCGTCAGTTATTCGTTGGACAATGGCCAGCAATCTGCAATGTCCATGCCAAATCGGGTTTTCCAGCAGAGCCCGATTCAGCGGACGACACGGCGGCAGTTGACCTTTGGACAAACCCTGAGTCGGGCGCGCCGGAGGGACAAAGGTTGCTTCAGATGCAGGCACGGCGATTGCTCCAAAGTCCCACAGGACCGCGAAAGCGAGTAGCGTCCACCGAGCGGTACCGCAGGCCGCTCGGCACACACCATGTTGGAGACACGCTGCTGCGGCGGCACACAGGAGAGGCCGAATGGCCACAACACCACGCGCATCCCAGTTCGGCAGCCAGGGCTGGACAGCCAGCCCCGCCTTGCGTGCCCCGGCCCATGCGGCCGTGGTGCAGCAACCGGCCCGCCAAGGCGTGATCGAACAATCGCATTTGCGCTGCGCTGCGCTCGGCCTGAGCCGCATCGAGCGCGCCGATTACGACCCGCTGATGCGCGGCGACCTGATGGTGGCGCGCGAGCGCAACCAGCGCTTGTTCACGCATGCTGCGCCGGTGATGGAGATGCTGCGCGAGCAGATCGTCGACACCGACAGCATGATCGTGCTGACCGATGCACAAGGCACCATCCTGCACTCGGTGGGCGACGACTCGTTCCTGGAGCGCGCGGGTGCCGTGGCGCTCTCGCCCGGCGTCAACTGGGCCGAGCACTCCAAGGGCACCAACGCCATTGGCACGGCGCTGTTCGAGGAGGTGCCCACGCTGGTCCATGCGGACGAGCACTTCATGCACGCCAACAACTTCCTCACCTGCTCGGCCGTGCCCATCTTCGACCCGCGCGGCAGCATGCTGGGCGTGCTCGATGTGTCGGGCGACCAGCGCTCGTACCACCGCCACACCATGGGCCTGGTGCGCATGTCGGCGCGCATGATCGAAAACCACTGGCTCTCCGATGACTTTTCTGACCGCCTGCGCCTGCACTTTCACAGCCGCGCCGAGTTCATCGGCACGCTGCTCGAAGGCATTGTGGTGGTGGGCGGTGACGGGCGAATTTTGGGCGCCAACCGCAGCGCCATGGACCAGCTCGAAATCAGCAGCGCCGCCTTGCGCATGCAGAGTCTGACCAGCTTGTTTGGCACCACGTCGGCGGCCATCCACGACCACTTCCGCGCGCCGCTGGCGCCGCCCATGCCGCTGGTGCTGTCCAACGGCCGCAAGTTCCACGCGACCGCGCGCTTCAACTGGCCCTCGGTGCATGCGCTGGCGCGCGTGCGCGCCGATGCCGAGCCGGGCGAGGTGATCGAGGCCGATGCCAATGCGGCACTGCGCGATGGCGCGAGCACCGTGCCGCAGCAACCGCTGCCGCGCCCGGCCCCGCTGGCCCCGGCGGCCGATCGTGCGTCGGGCCTCAACTACCTGCGCACCGGCGATGCCCAAATCGAAACCGTGCTGACCAAGGTCTCGCGCATCCTCGACCGCGGCATCCCGCTGCTCATCATGGGCGACACCGGCACCGGTAAAGAGCTGCTGGCGCGCGCCGTGCACCACGACTCCAACCGCTCCAAGCAGCCCTTTGTGGCGGTCAATTGCGCGTCCATCCCCGAGTCGCTGATCGAGGCCGAATTGTTCGGCTACGAAGAAGGGGCCTTCACCGGCGCGCGCCGCAAGGGCGCCACCGGGCGCATCGTGCAAGCCCACGGCGGCACGCTGTTTCTGGACGAGATCGGCGACATGCCGCTGTCGCTGCAAGCACGCTTGCTGCGCGTGCTGCAAGAGCGCAGCGTCACGCCGCTGGGCAGCGCCAAATCGATCGAGGTCGACATCACCGTCATCAGCGCCACGCACCGGCCGCTGCGCGAGATGATCGAGCAACACCAGTTCCGCGAAGACCTGTACTACCGCCTCAACGGCCTGGCCGTGCGCCTGCCCGCGCTGCGCGAGCGCAGCGATTTGGCGGTGCTGGCGCGGCGCATGTTGTTGGCCGAAGGCGTGCAGCCCACGCCCGACATCAGCGCCGCCGTGATGCAGCACTTCCAGCACTACCACTGGCCCGGCAACCTGCGCCAGTTGGCCAATGTGCTGCGCACGGCGGCCGTGATGTCGGCCGGCGAGAGCCAGATCACCGAGGCGCATTTGTCGGACGACTTTTTGGAAGACGTGCGCCACGCGGCCCAGCAGCGCCTGGGTGCTCAGCCCGCTGCGGGCAGCCCCAGCCATGGCCTGGCATCACCCCAGCGCGCCGCGGCGTATGGGCAGATTGCGCCCAACGCCTGCGCACAACAAGCGCCGCAGCCAGCGGCCGAAGCGGCGCCGCCACGCACGCTCGAAGAGGCCGAGATCGACATGATTCGCCGCGTGTTGGCCGAAGTGCAGGGCAACATTTCCGAAGCGTCCAAGCGCCTGGGCATCAGCCGCAACACCATCTACCGCAAACTGCGCTGGAACCAAAAAGGCTGAGGCCAACGCGGCGCAACACCACTGCGCCAGCGCCCGCGTAAACCCTTGCGCCAGGGCGCGACGGCAGTGCTCCTGCGTGGAGCACTGCCCGCCCTGCCCCAGCCTGCCCGCCGCCCCTCGGCGGCGCGCAAGGGCCCTTTTGCGGCCGGAGTGGGGCGATGACCGGGCCACACCTCCGGACATACACCGAGGCGGGCGCTGCATCGGCGTCAGGGGCACGTTGCTTGCAATCCTGCCCGCATGCTCCGCACGCTTCAGCTCACCAAACGCTATGGCCAACGCAAGGCGCTCGACGGCCTGAACCTGCACCTGCCGCGCGGCCAGTTCGTGGCCCTGCTCGGCCCCAATGGCGCCGGCAAGTCCACCTTGTTCCAGCTGCTCACGGGCTTGTTTGTGGCCGATGAAGGCACCGTCAGCGTGGCCGGTTTGTCAATGGCCACGCAGGCCACGCAAGCGCTGCGACAGATCGGCGTGGTGTTTCAGCAGCAGGCGCTGGATCTCGATTTGTCGGTGCAGCGCAACCTGCAGTTCCATGCCGACCTGCACGGCCTGCCACGCGCCACCGCGCTGGCGCGCATCAGCGAGGGCTTGGCCCGGCTGGGCCTGGGTGCGGAGTTTCAGCGCCCGGTGCGCGAGCTCTCGGGCGGCAACCGCCGCAAGGTGGAACTCGTGCGCGCGCTGCTGCACCGCCCGGGCCTGCTGCTGATGGACGAGGCCACCGTGGGGCTCGACCCGCAATCGCGCCGCGACCTGCTGGCCGCTGTGCATGCCGAGGTGCGCGAGCGCCAAGCCACCGTGCTGTGGGCCACGCACTGGGTGGAAGAAGCCGCGCAAGCCGACCGCGTGCTCGTGCTGCACCAAGGCCGCTTGCGCGCCGATGGCACGCCTGCCGAGGTCACGGCCGCACTCGGCCACGACACCTTGGAGGCCGGCTTCATTGCCGCCACCACCGCAGCCACCGCCCCGGCCCCCCACCACACCACGGAGACCGCATGAACCGCAGCTTCAGCCTGGCGCTGACCACCACCTTGTTGAGCCTCGCAGGCCACGCAGCCGCCGCGCCCACCGCCTGGGTCAGCAGCGAAAAAGACAGCACGCTCACATTGATTGACCTCACCACGCTCAAGGTCAGCGGCAGTGTGCCCACCTGCAAGCGCCCGCGCCACATGCAGTTGATGCCCGGCGGCAAACAGCTGGTGGTGGTGTGCAGCGACTCCGGCCAGGCCGATCTGATCGACGTGGCGACGCAAAAGTCAGTCCGCCGCGTGAGCCTGGGCGACGACCCGGAAATCCTCGACGTGTCGCCCGACGGCAAGACTTTTTACGTCTCGGCCGAAGACGACGCCACGCTCAATTTTGTGAGCAGCAGCGCCGGCAAAATCTTGCGCGAGGTGAAGGTGGGCAAGGAGCCCGAAGGCGTGAAGGCCACGCCCGACGGCAAAAGCGTTTACGTCACCTCCGAAGTGGCGAGCCTGGTGCACGTGATCGACGTGGCCAGCGGCAAGGTGACGAAGAACATCAAGGTCGGCAAGCGCCCTCGCCGCTTTGCGCTCTCGCCCGACGGCAATGAGCTGTGGGTGACCAACGAACTCGGCGCCAGTGTGAGCGTCATCGACACGCGCAGCGGCAGTGTCAGCGCCACGCTCAACTTTGAAGTCAAGGGCGTGCGCAAGGAAGACATCACGCCCGTCGGCATCACCTTCACCGCCGATGGCAAGCGCGCCTTCGTGGGCCTGGGCCGCAGCAATCACGTGGCCTTCATCGACGTGCCGGGGCGCAAGGTGACGAACCTGGTGCTGGCCGGCAAGCGCGCCTGGAGCGTGGCCCTCAACAAGGCCGAGACGCAGTTGGTGGTGGTCAACGGCCTGAGCGACGACATCACGGTGATCAACGTGGCGGGCGCCAAGGCCCTCAAGAGCATCGCCGTGGGCCGCGTGCCGCACACGGCGGTGGTGGTGGAGTGAGCATGGTCCATCGGCGCACGCTGCCCCTGCTGACGTTGACGGCACTGCTGTTGATCCCGGCGCTCGCCGCGGCGGCCGACTGGAAGGTTCACCTCATCAGCGCGGCCGAGCAGCCCGATCTCGCCCGCGACCGCCTGGCCCGCGCCTACGCCGGCCACCCCGGCGGCTCGGTGAGTGAGGCGGTGAACGTGGCCCTCGATGACGTCGGCGTCGAACTGGACGCCGCGGGCACGGCGCTCAAACTGAGCCAGGACGCCGCAGCGGACCTGAACGCTGCCCGCGCGGCCGCGCAGCGCGCCGAGAAGGCCGGTGCCGTGGCCGTGTTGACCGATGTGCCCACCGCCTGGCTGCTGGCCATTGCCGATGCGGTGAAGCTGCCCGTGCTCAACCTCAGCGACACCAGCGACCGCCTGCGCCAGCAAGACTGCCGCGCCAACCTGCTGCACCTGCCGCCCAGCGAGCGCATGCGCGCCGACGCGCTGGCGCAAGCCCTGGTGCAGCGCAAATGGGGCTCGGTGCTGCTGCTCACCGGCCCCAGCGCGCGCGATGCCGAGCGCAGCGCCGTGGCGCAAGCCGCACTGCGCCGCTATGGCGTCAAGCTGGTGGCCAACAAGCCCTACAAACTCTCCACCGATCCACGCGAGCGCGACCTCGCCAACCCACTGCTGCTCACCGGCGGCGGGCTCAGCTACGACGCCGTGTGGGTGGTCGACAGCGACGGCGAATTTGCCCGCAGCCTGCCTTACCGCACCGCCCTGCCCCGCCCCGTGGTGGGCGATGGCGGGCTGATGGCACTGGCCTGGCAGGCGCAGTTCGAGCGCTTTGGCGCGCC